>JAJYLL010000111.1 GCA_021787735.1 Acidobacteriota bacterium
TACCGCCAAATTCAAATCGATTTTACTCATTTTCGCGACCAACTCGCTGCTCGCCTTCGACTTATACGATTTCTCAAAACCAACATTGGGACAGCACTGAGTTGGAGTATGATGGGCGGGCGCGACAAATCCAAATGAAGGACGGAACCACAATGAAGCCGAGAAAGACACCCAGCTCCAGCGAGTCCCAGCTTGACCGCAGGCGATTTTTGAAGCTCGGCGTTGCGGGAGGAGCCGCCGCAATGGCAGTGCCACCCTCCGCTCGCGCTGCTGCAGCGGCCGCTCCGGCTGGCCAGGGAGTCCGGCCGTTTGAATTCGATGAAACCACCATCGCCGCGCTGCAGGCGGCTATGGAATCCGGCAGGCAGACATCGCACTCGATCACCGCAAAGTATCTCGCGCAGATCGAGGAACTCAACCGCCGCGGGCCGTCGCTCCATGCTGTCATTGAGGTCAACCCGGATGCGCTGGCCATCGCACGCGATCTTGACCGCGAGCGCAAAGCCAAGGGTTCGCGCGGGCCGCTGCACGGCATTCCCGTTCTGGTAAAGGACAACATCGGCACGGCGGACCGTATGACAACTACGGCGGGCTCGTATGCGCTCGAAGGATCGATTCCGCCGCACGATTCCTTTGTGGTGGCGCAGCTTCGCAAGGCCGGGGCCATCATTCTGGCCAAAGCCAACCTGAGCGAGTGGGCTAACTTCCGATCGTCGCAATCCACCAGCGGCTGGAGCGGGCGTGGCGGCCAGGCGCGCAATCCCTATGCTCTCGACCGCAATCCCTGCGGATCGAGTTCGGGTTCAGGCGTGGCCGTTTCCGCCAATTTGTGCCCGGCGGCGCTGGGCACGGAAACGAACGGATCGATTGTGTGTCCGTCATCCACCAACGGAATAGTGGGTATCAAGCCGACCGTGGGGTTGGTCAGCCGAAGCGTTGTGGTTCCTATCTCGCACACACAGGACACCGCCGGCCCCATGGCGCGCACCGTGGCCGATGCAGCAACGCTGCTGGGAGCCATGGCGGGCGTTGATCCGAACGACCCGGCAACACTTGCGAGCCGGGGCAAGTCTTTGACGGACTACACAAAATTTCTGGATGCCCGCGGACTGCGCGGCGCCCGCATCGGCGTGGTGCGAGGGTTGTTCGGCTACAACGAGTTTGTCGACAAGCTGGCCGACGAGGCCATCGCAGCGATGAAGGACCAGGGAGCAGTGATTGTGGACCCTGCCGAAATCGATACGCTGAAGCAGATAGGCGGCTCCGAATTTGACGTGTTGCTCTATGAATTCAAGGCTGACCTGAACGCCTATCTTGCGGCGCTGGGGCCGAAAGCCCCGGTGCATTCGCTGAAGGAGATTATCGAGTTCAACGAAAAGCATGCACGTGAAGAGTTGCCCTACTTCGGCCAAGACACCTTTATAAAGGCGGAGGCTAAAGGGTCGCTAACCGATCAGGACTACCAGAAGGCGCTGGAGAAATGCCGCACGCTCTCGCGTGAGAAAGGCATTGACGCCACCATGGAGAAATACAATCTGGACGCGCTGGTGGCTCCAACAGGCGCGCCCGCCTGGCCCACCGACCTGGTGAACGGCGATCACGACACGGGAGGAAGCTCCGGTCCCGCCGCTATTGCCGGCTATCCCCACGTGACGGTGCCCGCCGGATACGTCTTTGGACTTCCCGTTGGCATCTCGTTCTTCGGCCGCGCCTGGAGTGAGCCTACGCTGATCAAGCTGGCTTACGCCTTTGAGCAGGGGACAAAGTTTCGCAAGCTGCCAAAGTTTCTGCCCACGGCGGACTTGAGGGTGTAACGATGGTGGAGTGGTCCAATCCCTTTTGTTTTAAGAAGATACTGACCGCTGGGTCTCCCTTGCTTAACGGCGCGCATGTCGACATAGGGTAGAATCTCACCGTCGAAGCGCCTCCCGCCGGTTCGTGCCCCTCCAAATAGACTTTTTGCGGGTCTAGAATGTTTCTCGCTTTCCTATTTACAGTCATGCCCGCGGCTTATCTAGAATTCAACTGCAAGTCGGATGGCGTTCATTTCTATGATTACTAAGATTATTGCCGAAAGGAGGATTCGACATGCGAGAGCGCATGTGGGAATACGTCATCGAGTCTAGGGTTAAAGTCCGAGCACGCTTCCGGGAAGAGGCTGACGAGAAAGCCTCAGAGGCCATTCGGCAAGTCAAGGAAGCTGCGCATGAGAAGGCCGTTTCGCTTGACTATGGTGAATCCTGTGAATGCGTTGAGCCTCTATAGCAACCGTCGAACGCTAACGCGGACAGACTGCCAAGCGGTTGCTCAGGGCACGGAAAGATTAAGGGCATACTCATGGAGGTGATGCCCATGTCATGTGGGTTTGCTGTCATACTGACCGTTGTCACGATTGCCGCCTCGGGCTATTTCGTATGGTTTCTTGAAGGTGCTAGAAGACATGATTGGCGCTGGGTCGACAAGGACAGCCGAGACACTTATGTCAGGATCACGGATACCTTGATCATAAGTTCCGGTATAGCAGTTACCTTGCTCATGACATTCGGTAGAGTCGGGGCGCCGCGATGGATGGTTCACAGAGCAGTTGTCTTGCTGGTTGTTAGCATCGCTTTTTCCGTGTTCTTCATTCTGATTTTTGTGCGAAATGCCGAAGTTGCTGTTGCCCGTCATTCTGAAAAGTGCGCTAAGGAGGGTAAGTCGAACGAGGGGAGAATCGGCTCGCTAACAAACGGGCAACTCTACTGGATCCTTTTCACGGCATGGATGGCATTTACTTCGTTCCTGTGGGGCTTTGTGTACTTGGGTAGACTCGCCCTGAGGGTCTGAGTTTTGGTTTCCCGCCACGGCCCAGCCGCGCAGTTTGGAGCCAGGCCGTTGCCTTCCCGTCGTATAATCCTGCCAGCGCGGGGGATTGCTAAAAGCGCAAAATCAAGAGGACGCGCGCTTGGAGACCGAGAGGGCGTGCGCTACTCCAATCCCTCGGAGTGCGTCCTTGCGGCTTCCCAAGCTAGCATAGCGCGCTTGCGACTGACGCCACCGTGGTAGTTGCCGATTGCGCCTACCTTTCGGATGACGCGATGGCAGGGAATAATGAAGGCGATGGGATTCTGTCCAACGGCGGTTCCTACTGCGCGTGTTGCCTTGGGATTGCCCACGCGCGCGGCCAGATCTTTATAAGGCGCTACAGCGCCCACTGGAATTTCGAGCAGAGCCTGCCACACCTTGATCTGAAAATTGGTTCCGCGCAGGTCGATGGGCAGCTTGCCGGGCGAGCTGTTTTGGGGAAAGATCCGGTCGAGATATTGCCCCGTGGCTTTCGGGTCTTCCGCAAAGATGGCCCCAGGCCAGCGGCGCTGGACTTCATCCAAAACAGCCTCACGGCTGCTTGTCACGAAATACATGGCGCAGATTCCGCGACCAGTCACGGCCAGCAAGCATTCGCCGAAGGGGCTGGAATGGAACCCGTAACGGATACTCAGTCCCGCGCCACACCTCTTGAATTCGCCCGGCGTCACGGCTTCCACGCTCACAAACAAATCGTGAAGCCGGCTGGGGCTTGAAAGGCCCGCAGCATAGGTAGCGTCAAGAACGTTCCCGGACTCGATGAGCGCCTGCTTGGCGTAATCCAGCATCAGAAATTGCAGGAAGCGCTTGGGACTGATGCCCGCCCAGCGCCGGAAAAGGCGCTGAAAGTGAAACGGGCTGAGGCTGACGCTCTTCGCAACCTCCGCAAGATCGGGCTGCTCCGGAAAGCGCTCATCCAGGTAATGGATCGCTTTCTCAATTCGCGCGTAATCGTCCGACATCGAATTCATTTGGTGATCCCCCCTGCTGCCATCTTGATGCGGATGCCGGGCGTTGGCAATCCGATTCTTGCGGTGCGCAAGCCGGCGCGCACGCGGTGAAATATGCCGGAAGGACCTTGCTCCGTCGAGGCCGCCACAAGGCTGCATGAATGCGGCACCACAGGCCAAATCCAGTCATCGTCAATTTTTGACACCCTTCTTGCCGTATGCGATAATTCGAGCGATCGTGTAAAAGGGCGAAGTAGGCAAATGACAAGAAAAACAATGAGATTTGGGGCTGCCGGGATCAGTATTTTTCTGTGCGCGACCCTCGGTGTGGCACGGGCGCAAACTCCGGCGCAAAGCAAGACCGCAAGTACCACTCAGCAATCCGCGGCAACTCCGGACCACGCGACCGCTTATTACCATTACATGCTGGCGCAGCGTTACAAGGACCTGGCCGGCATTTACAATCGCAGCGATTACGTTGACCGCGCGATTACCGAATACCAGAAGGCCATCCAGGCCGATCCTGGGTCGCTTTTCCTCCGCGTTCAACTTGCCGAGTTGTACTGGCGGGTCAGCCGCATCGAAGACGCCATCAATGAAGCCCAATCCGTTCTGAAGACCAATCCGAATGACGTGGAAGCGCACCGGTTGCTGGCTCGCATTTACCTGAGTTCGCTGGGTGGTTCCAGGTCTAATCAGGGAACGGCCACCGAGGACATGCTCCGGAAAACCATTGCCGAATATGAAGCCGTGGTTCGGCTCGATCCGAGTGACACGGAATCAGCCTTGATGCTCGGCAGACTTTACAAGGCCGACAACCAGACGCAGAAGGCCGAAGCGATCTTTGAGAAAGTCCTGGCAGACAACCCGGACTCGCGAAATGTCCTGGTTAACCTGACCCAGCTCTATTATGACCAGGGCGAATATCAGAAGATTGTTTCGCTTCTCGAAAATATACCCGACAGCAAGATGGATCCCTCGTTGCTGTACCTGCTGGGGAGTTCCTACCTCCGGACCCGCAACCTTGATAAAGCACAGGGAGCGTTTAAGAAGGCCCTTGAACGGGAGCCGGACAGTGCAGACATCCGGCAGGCTTATGCTGAGACGCTGATGGCGCAGGGGGACCTGCAGGGCGCCCGTTCTCAGTTGCAGGAGATTGTAAAGTCGGATCCGCAATCCCCCATGTCGTATGTGCGCCTGGCCCAGCTTGATCGCCAGATGGGGAACTTTGACGACGCACGGAAAGAGCTGGAACAGGCCAGAGCTCTTTCGCCCGACAATCTTGAAATCCCCTATCAGGAAGCCGTTCTCGAAGACACGCTGGGCAACGACGTCAAAGCGATCAGCCTGCTACAGGGTGTGCTGAATAAGACCGAAAGGCCCGATGGAAAGTACAACCCGGTTGAAGCCAATAATCGTGCTGTTTATCTGCAGCGGCTGGGTTCAATCTATCGCTCGCAGGAAAACTACGACCAGGCCATCCAGACCTTTCAGCAGATTGTGGCTTTGGGCGGCGACCAGGGGCCGCGAGGCGAAGCCCTGATTGTCGAGACCCTCCAGATGAACCGCCAGGACCGGAAGGCGCTGCAGGCGGTTGACGCGGCACTCAAGAAATATCCGAAGAACCGCGAGCTTCTGATGGAGCGGGCCTCGCTGCTGGGCGCGCAGGGACACCGGGACGAAGCGGTTTCGCAGCTTGAGAAAATGCTGACCGGTAGCCCGGACGACCGTGATATTTACCTGGCTATTGCCCAGATCTACTCTCAGGCCAAGCTTTACCCGAAGGCTGAGGAGGTAATTCAGAAGGCCCTTGCGCTGAGTTCGGATCCGGATGATCAGGAGTATGCTCGCTTCATGTTGGGTTCCGTCTACGAGCGCGAAAAGAAGTTCGACCTGGCAGAGGAACAGTTTAAAAAAGTCCTTGCCGTTGATCCTTTGAACGATGCCGCCGCAAACTATCTTGGTTATATGCTTGCGGACCGCGGCGTGCGGCTTGATGAATCGGTCAAGTACATCAAGGACGCGCTTAAAATCGAGCCCAATAACGGGGCCTATCTTGACAGCCTGGGCTGGGCCTATCACAAGATGAACCGTAACGATATGGCACAGGCTCCGCTTGAAAAGGCTGTCCATCTGATTCCGGATGATCCGACTATTCGTGAGCATCTCGGATACGTCTATCTGGGGCTTGGTGAAAAGGCCAAGGCGCTTGCCGAATGGGAACACGCGTTGAAGTTCCAGCACAAGAGCGCGTCGAGCGACTTTGGCCCGCATCAGGCCGCCAAGCTTCGCAAGCAAGTCAACAACCTGAAGCGTCAAATTGGACAGCCGGAAGCTGCTGTAGACTAGAGATTGCGCGGGCATTCATCCGTAGCCCCGCCGTTTTCAGGTATTGAAAATCCAACATCATCCTGTCTCGTCCCTTGATCAAGACTGTCCAAGCGCGCGCTTTTGCCAAGATTAATGTCGGGCTCCGGGTATTCGGCAAGCGGCCTGACGGCTTCCATGAAATCCGGACCGTCTATCAGACCGTGGCACTTGCAGATCGCCTGCAAGTCAGCATTGCCCCTCGGCAGAAGGGCATCAGCCTGGAGTCCAATCATCGGGAGCTTTCTGCGGGGCCTGAAAACCTGGTCTACCGCGCCGCAGATCTCTGGCAGCGCGCGACAGGTTACAAAGGCGGCATCCGTCTTTGGCTTGAAAAGAAGATTCCCATGGGGGCAGGCCTGGGCGGCGGCAGCAGCGACGCAGCAACAACTCTGATGTCGCTGGAACGGCTGTCGGGGAACCGCCTGGCGTTTCTGGCCCGCATTGAACTGGCAGCCAAACTCGGATCAGACGTTCCACTGTTTCTACTGGGTGGCCGTGTGTTGGGCTGCGGGCGCGGCGAAGAGATTTATCCGCTCACCGATCTTCCCGCCCGCCATTGTCTGATTGCCTTCCCGGGTTTTTCTGTTTCCACCGCGGAAGCCTATGCGGCGCTAGGTTTGCGGTTGACGGAGCTGAAAGAAGACCGTAAAATAAAGTTTTTGGGCAAGCGGTCACCTTTTCCCCTGCAGGCGTGGGGGCCGGCCGAAAACGATTTTGAATGGTTCGTTTTCGCGAGGTGGCCTGAGCTGGCAAGAGTGAAGCGCCAGCTTATCCGGGCCGGGGCCGAAACAGCCTCCTTGACGGGTAGCGGTTCAGCGCTATACGCCGTCTACGAATCTGCCCAACAACTGAATCGAGCGGCAAGTCAGATACCCGCCGATTGGAAGGTGTTTAAGGTCCGGACCCTTCCTCGTGCAACGTATCTGCGGCGACTTTATGTTTGAGGGAGCAGCCCTGCAGGGCGCCTCGGTTTGATCAACGGGCGTCTGTTGAAGTGGGCCCGGACGCAAAGGCTCAAGGGAACTGGCTTCTATTTTCGGGTCAGGGTACTGGGAGGTCGTCCAGTGGTAGGACACATGCCTTTGGAGCATGGAACCCTGGTTCGAATCCAGGCCTCCCAGCCAGATTCAAAAACTGTCGAGAACAAAGGGTAACGCGATGGCAGACCGGATACATCACGCGTTGAAAGTAATGACGGGGAACGCACACCCAGCGCTGGCACGAGAGATCTGTAAGCACTTGGGAGTGCCGCTTACAAAGATGAATGTCAGCCGTTTCCCGGACGGCGAAGTGCGTTTGCAGATCATGGAAAACGTTCGTGGCGCCGATGTCTTTGTGGTCCAACCGACGTGCCGCCCCGTGAACGAGAATCTGGTTGAGTTGCTGATTATTCTTGATGCTCTGCGGCGAGCTTCCGCTTACCGAATTACGGCGGTGATGCCCTATTACGGTTATGCACGCCAGGACCGGAAAGACCGGCCTCGCGTGCCCATCTCTGCCAAACTTGTGGCGGACCTGCTGACCTCGGCAGGGACAGACCGTGTTCTGGCGCTGGATCTGCACGCAGGGCAGATCCAGGGTTATTTCGATATTCCTGTTGACCACCTGTACGCGACACCGGTCACGGTGGCCTATTTCCGCAAGCTTCGCCTGAAGAACCTGGTGGTCGTTTCGCCGGACACCGGCGGAGTTGAACGTGCCCGCGCGTTCGCCAAGCGGTTAAAGGTGCCTTTGGCCATCATCGACAAGCGGCGCGAAGATGCGGACGTCGTTGAGATGTTTAACGTTATCGGAGAAGTCGAGGGTAAGACCTGCTTGATTGTTGATGACATGATCGGGACCGGCGGCACGCTTGCCAAGGGTGCCAAGGCCTTGAAGGGCAAAGGTGCAAGCCGGGTCCTGGCCTGTTGCACGCACGGTGTCTTTGCCGGGAATGCGATCCAGAACATTATTGACTCGCCGCTTGAACAGGTTGTGGCAACCAACTCGATCCCATTGCTGCCCGAAGCCCAGGCGTGCGATCGCATCAAAGTTTTGAGTGTGGCAGAACTGCTGGCCGACGCCATCCGGTCTATTTACAAGGAAACTTCGGTAAGCAAGCTGTTTATTTGAGTTTTGGAACGGCTGGTAGGTGTTCGATCTTTTAAGTTGTTTTGAGGTGTGAATAACTATGGCTGAGATTTTTAATGTTGAAGCTGAGGCACGCGAGACGTTCGGCAAAAACGCCGCTCGCCGGTTGCGGCATTCGGGCCGCATTCCTGCCGTTGTTTATGGCGGGGGAGGGCCTTCTGTTTCGCTCACTATCGATCCAAAGGCGATCATCCGCATTCTGCATTCGGAAGCGGGGCACAACGCGATTTTTACGCTGCAGATGCCGGATAAGGTTCCAGCCCGGGTCATGCTTCGAGACTGGCAGTGGGAACCTCTCCGTGGCGACCTGGTGCACGTTGATATGGTTCGGATCGCCCGGGACGCAAAATTGAAGGTTCGGGTACCCATTCGGATTACGGGTGAAGCCCAGGGTGTAAAGGTACAGGGTGGAGTCCTCGAGTTCATCCTGCGCGAAGTTGAGGTGGAGTGCCTCCCGGACGACATTCCGGAGCACATCACTGTGGATGTGACCGAGTTGATGATAGGCCGACAGCTTCGCGTTTCCGACTTGCCCGTTGCGGCAAGCGTCAAGGTGCTAGCCGAACCTGGCCGTGTCGTCGCCCACGTGATTGCGCCAAAGGCAGAGGCAGCGCCCGCGGCGGAGACTGTGGAGGCAACTGCGACGCCTGCGGAACCTGAACTGATCCGAAAGCGCAAGCCTGAAGAGGAAGGCGCAGAGGAAGCAGAAGAAGGCAAGAAGGAAAAGAAGTAATCGCTGCGAATGCCTGAAACTGCCGGCGAAGAAGGAAATGGAAGTGGCGGGGTGAAACTGATTGTGGGCCTTGGAAACCCCGGGTACGAGTACCATCTGACGCCCCACAATCTGGGGTTTATGACCGTTGACCGTCTGGCAGAAATTTGCAAGGCGGAGTTTTCACGCCGCCAATCGCGGGCGAGAGTTGCCTCGGCCAGGTTTCACGGTGAGCAGATCATTCTGGCCAAGCCTCAGACGTTTATGAACCTGAGCGGGATTTCCGTCTCCGGTTTGTTGAAGAGCTTGGATCTGTCCCCGGAGGATCTGGTCGTCATCGTTGATGATGTTGATCTTCCGCTGGGCACGTTGAGGATTCGTCGAAAGGGGAGCGCGGGTGGCCATAATGGCCTGAAGTCCGTCATCGGCTCCCTGGAGACTGATTGCTTCACGCGGATACGGATGGGTGCCGGACCCGAAAAGCCGGTGGACGGCCTGGTTTCTTACGTTCTGACTCCTTTCCCTGAAGGAAACCAGGAAGCAGTGGCTGGGATGATCGAACAGGCCGTTCAAGCTGTTCGAGTCATTCTGAAGGAAGGCGTGGAGAAAGCGATGAACCTTTTTAACAAGAAGGTTTCAGTAGAGGAGTTGTGAGGACTATGGCGAAATATGAACTGATGTATATCAACCGAGCAGGCGTTCCCGATGAGGAAATCGACAAGCTGATCGCCCAGATGGAAACGGTTGTTTCGGGGGCCGGCGGGAAGACCGAAAAGATCGACAAAATGGGCCGCCGCAGGCTTGCTTATCGCGTGAAGAAGCAACGGGAGGGATTCTACGTCTTGTTCACGTTTGAAGGAAACGGCGACACCGTCCGGGAATTCGAGCGGAGATTAAAGGTCACCGATGCGGTGATCAAGTTCATGACCGTGCGGATCGACGAACGCATCAAGCCGGTGGCGGAAGCAAAGCCCTCTGCTGAAGTGCCCGCAGCGCCCCCGGCCGCGAGTGAGCCGCAGTCCGGAGCAGAAACAGCATCTCAGAATTAAAGGAGAGTGAAACCCATGGCTTATGATCGATCGAAGGCGGGAGAAGGTAATTCCGCAAGGCGCCCGGCTGGCGGAGGGCGCAGGCAGTACTTTCGGCGCCGCAAAGTCTGCAAGTTCTGCGTGGAAAAAATTGATTTTATCGATTACAAGGACCTCAGGCTGATCGGGCCGTTCGTTGCGGAGCGAGGGAAAATTCTTCCCCGGCGTCTGACCGGCACCTGCGCGCCGCATCAGCGGGAGCTGACCAGGGCCATCAAGCAGGCACGGAATATCGCCTTGCTTCCCTTTGCGGCAGAGGCTTAGTCTGCGTCGTCCGATGCGCGGACGCGCCGCTAGGCGCGCGGTACGCGGCAGACCAGGGAACAACGACGCTAACGTTTGCGATTGGAGAGTCAGGATATGGATGTCATTCTTCTTGAAAACATTGAAACGCTTGGATCGCGTGGCCAGATTGTCAAAGTGGCCGACGGCTACGGACGGAATTATCTGTTACCGAAAAAGATGGCGATTGCTGCAACTCCTCAGAACCGTAAGTGGGTTGAGCAGCAGCGGATACGCTTCCTGAAGCTGGAAGCCAAGGAACGGGGCGAGTCCGAGGATCTGGCCAAGCTCATGGAGGGCATCGAGGTAGTTGCCAGGCGGCGGGCCAGCCAAAAGGGCCAGTTGTTCGGTTCCGTAACCGCCATGGACATCGAGGATGGTCTTGCCGCGCAGGGCTACAAGATCGACAGGCGCAAGATCCATCTGGCCAGCCCGATCAAGGTCCTGGGCGAATTTGAGGTTCCCGTCAGTCTGCACAAAGACGTTACCGTTAAGGTAAAAGTCAAAGTGGAACCCGAAGGCGAGCTTGAAGCCGTGCCGTCAGAAGAGGCAAAACCCGAGCCGGAATCCAAAGCAAAGGCCGAGCCAGACACTACAGGTGAAGCCGCGAATGCGGCGGAAGGCGATAAAGCTGCTTCGGAATCTTAGCCATCTCTGAACTCCTGCAGCCCCGGCAATGTAACTTTTTTGCTGGAAGCCGGGGTTGCAAATGCTGTTTTTGTTTTTCCCTCACGTTGGTATAATCTGCTCATCCTTCGCATTTGGGTCCGATCTCCATGGCAAGCACTATCGTCAGCGAGAAAGCCTTTCCCCACAACCTGGAAGCGGAACGCGCACTGCTGGGCTCCATCCTGCTGGATAACGGTGTGCTCTATCAGGCCCTTGAAATAATTGATAAGAACGATTTCTTCTCAGACGGTCATCGAACAATATTTGAAAAAATGATGCTTCTTTCCGAGAAGAACCGCACCATTGACTTGGTGACTCTTTCGGAGGACCTCTCCCGCGAAGGGCTGCTGGAGAAGGTTGGCGGCGCTGGATATCTGGCGGCGCTGACGGATGGAATTCCCATCGGGGTTTCCGCAGCCATTGAAGAATACTCCCGCATCATCAAGGAGAAGTCGCTCATTCGCCGGCTTATCAACGCCTCGAACAACATCATCACTCGTTGCTTCGAGGGAGTGGACGATCCCGAAAGTCTGATTGACCTGGCCCAAGGCCAGATTTTCGAAATTGCCGAAAAGCGGACCCAGTCCGGTTTCTTCGATCTCCACCAGATTGTCAGGGACAGTTTTGGCGACCTCGACAAGCTGCTCGACCGTGGTAACCGTGTCACCGGGATCGAGACGGGATTCATTGAACTGGACAACATAACCTCGGGATTCCAACCGGGCGAGTTGATTATTCTTGCCGCACGGCCGTCCCTGGGCAAGACGGCCTTATGCTTGAACATCGCCTCGCACGCGGCCGTCCATTGTGGGAAGAAGGTTGGTATTTTCTCGCTTGAAATGAGCAAGGAGTCGCTTGTGCTGCGCCTTCTTTGTTCGGAAGCGCGCATTGACAGCCACCGGCTGCGCTCTGGTTTCACCACCCGGGAAGACTGGCCCAAGATGACGCAGGCGCTTGGTCGTCTTGCTGAGGCGCGACTCTACATTGAAGATACGCCCGCGTTGAGCATCATGCAGATTCGCGCCAAGGCACGGCGGTTGAAGGCCGAAAAAGGCTTGGACATGCTGATTGTTGACTACCTTCAGCTTGCAACCGGGCATGGCAAATACGAAAACCGCACGCAGGAAGTCAGCTACATTTCGCGGGGGCTGAAGAGCATTGCAAAGGAGTTGAATATCCCTGTCCTGGCCCTTTCGCAGTTGAGTCGCGCTCCCGAGCAACGTCCCGGCCAGAAGCCGATGCTTTCCGACCTGCGCGAGTCGGGATCAATTGAGCAGGACGCTGACGTTGTGATCTTTATCTTTCGAGAGCGCCGTTCTACCGAGGATGGGGAAAACGACATCGGCGGAGAAGAGACTAAACTGATTATCGGTAAGCAAAGAAACGGTCCTACCGGAGAGATTCCCGTCGTTTTCATGAAGTCGTATGTCCGGTTTGAAAACATAGCCGGCGACCGTGACCATGATTCCTATTGACCGCCTGCGACGGCCCCTTTTGAGGCAGAGGAGCCAGCAAGCTCAACGAAAAATCACGTGAAAGTAAACACTCAACACCTGCTGCGGCCTACCTGGGCCGAGATTTCACTTCCCAAACTTCGCAGGAATTTCGAGTATGTGCGGCGAGCCGCAGGCGCGCGCCGTGTGATGGCCGTGGTGAAAGCAGATGCCTACGGGCACGGCGCCGTAACGATTGCCAGGACGCTGGCACAAGCCGGCGCGGAGTGGTTTGGCGTGGCAACGGTTGAGGAAGCCCTCGAACTGCGGGCCGCCGGGGTGAAGCAACCGATCCTGCTGCTCGGCGGACTTTACATGAGTGATCCGGCCCACCTGATTGAATACCGGCTGACTCCTACCCTGTCTTCCACAGCGCGCCTCGATACTTATTCCGAATGCGCGCGCCGCCTTGGCAAAAACATCGAGTTCCACCTGAAAGTTGACACCGGGATGGGGCGATTGGGATTGCCTCCCGACCGTCTTAAGACGTTTGTTGAGCATTACAGGGAGCTTCCAGGGCTTGAAATGAAAGGTTTGTTTACCCATCTTGCGTCGGCTGAAGACCTTGTCGCGTCGCAGACCGAAGACCAGGCGGCCGGGTTCGAAAAAGCTCTTCGCCAGGTGCGCGAGCTTGGCATCAGCCCGGAATGGGTCCATGTGGCCAACAGTGCGGGGCTTGCGGCGCGGTGGCCTTTCCCGGAAAACCTGGTCCGGATCGGCGCGCTGCTTTACGGTTACTGCCTGCCGCTGGTCCTGCCTCATGGCAAACAGGCTCCTGACCCTCCGCAGGTTGAGCCGATTCTGACTCTAAAGTCGCGAGTGGTTTACCTGAAAGACGTGCCGACCGGGACGCCGCTTGGCTACGGCGCTGCCTTCCACACGCGGCGCCGCTCACGCATTGCCACGGTGCCAGTGGGCTATGCGGACGGATTGAGCCGTGCCCTTTCAAACCGCGGGTGGGCCATAGTGCGCGGAAGCGTCGCCCGCATTGTGGGTAACATCAGCATGGACCTGACGCTGCTGGACGCGACGGATGTTCCGGGCGTGGATATCGGCGATGAAATCATCCTGCTAGGCCAGTCAGGCAACTGCTCGATTACAGCGCTCGAAATCGCCGACCTGGTGGGCACGGTCCCTTATGAAGTCCTCTGCTCAATTGGCAAGCGTGTTCCGCGCATCTACGTGGATTCCTAGTGTGCGGCTTGTTCCCGTCCGTTTGCAGGCTTGCCTAAGCTCGCGTTCCGCCTATCCCCGTTCTGATACAACTCTCTAACTACTTGCATCTCAGCTCAAATTTCGTCTGGTTCTGCACCACCCCGTTGGCAGGCGACTCGATGCCCCCATCAGTCACCCGGCTCTGATTCTAGACCTCGAACGCGAAGTGGCTGCTAGCTTTTCCGGCTTTCGGCAAACAATTCCGGGAAGGTCTTGCGATAAATCGACATCCCGAGCGCCGCGTTCATCCCCATCTCTTCAAGCGCGCGAATTTCGTCGTCGGTCGTGATGCCTCCGGCAGCGGTGATGGGCAACGCGGTGACGGCACGCAGCGAGCGGAAATATTCGAGGTCGGTGCCTTGGAGCTTACCTTCGGCGTCAATGTAGGTACAGAGAAATTCCGAGCAGTACGGTTCGAGCTGCGGAAGGACTTCGGCGGGCGCCATCGGGAGTGTTTCTTTCCAGCCGTGGATGGCGACGCGGTTCCCAAAGCAATCGACGCCAATCATCAGTTTCTCGCGCGGAATGCGTTCAGAAAGTGTGCGCAGAAAATCGGTGTTGATTCCGTCGGAAGTGAATGCCGAACTGCCCACGATGATCTTGTGCGCACCGTCCTGTTCAACCTGGAGCGCGCGTTCGAGCGTGCGAATTCCGCCGCCCACGCGGCAACGCTTGCGCCGGCACAGTTCGCGGACTATATCGGCCTGCGACGCGCGGCCCATGGCGCCGTCGAGATCGATCACCTGAATCTGTGGAAAGTCCTTGAACTTCTCAAGCACGGCAAAAGGGTCAGGCAGCTCAATCGCTTTGCTTTTGCCCTGAACAAGCTGGACTACTTTGCGGCCCATCAGATCGATGCACGGAATAATCACAGTCGGACTGAGACTCCTTTGGAACGAAGATATTCTTTGAGGCTGCGGATGGTGTGTGTGCCGAAATGAAAAATCGAAGCTGCAAGCGCCGCGTCCGCCGCCCCGTCAATGAAGACGTCGGCAAAGTGC
>JAJYLL010000112.1 GCA_021787735.1 Acidobacteriota bacterium
ACTTGTGCAACGACTCATGAACTTCATCGAAACTTACAACCAGGAGGCTCGGCCTTTTCAATGGACTTACACAGGCAATCCCCTGGCTGCATAATAAGTCAACGCAATTGTCGAACGCGACACTAGTCACGAGGCAAGGGCAGTCTCTTCATGTGAAAGGGCTCCGCAGCGCTATAAGGATCACGACCAGGGTCCGTTGAGCCAGCAGTTCCCGGCTGTGCCGTTATCCGCAAGGACGGGCCGGATGGATTCACTGGCTCTAAGTCCCACTCACCAGCTCCAACGTTTACGAGACGAAATTCACGATTCACGTCCTGCAACATCCGTTTCGCGCTCTCAGGAAAGGCACGGCTTTGCCGCGCGGTCTCCCATTGGCGGACCACATCGAGAATTGCGGCCTTCTCCTTGTCCATCCCGCCCATCTCGCCGGAGGTCTGGGTCGCTTTGCTTTCAAAGCTGGTTGCCAACGCAAATCCGGCATCGAATCCAGCAGCCCGAGCGCAGAGCCACTCGGCGTCCTCTACCGTCGTTCCTTCTCTCACGGCAAACCAGCCGAGCATGTGAGGCAACAGATTGCGCGCGAAGAAAAGCTGGTTCTTAAGTCGGTACATAGTCTGGCTCTGGCGGAAGCCTGCGTACCATGGCTCGCCCCAGTTGTAACGGGTGGCGATGTGCCAGGTAAAATGATGCGCATTGCTGGCGTCGTTGATGATGTGCCCGCGTAATGCCGGCGTCAGCGCATCGTACCAGGCTTTCGTAAACAACGAGCACCCGTACTGCCCCAGGCCCGTAGACCAGTTACCCTCCAAACCATCAAACGACAGCTGAGTAGCGCCAGTGTGATTGCAGAACGCCGCAATTGTGCGTGCCACTTCCTGCGCGAGCGCAGCGTCGGTCAGAAACACCTTATAGGGATGATCCATCAGCTTGCCAACAGCAGTGTTTTTATTGTGCCCCGTGGCCCTGGTGCCCCAGGCGCCGCGCTGGCATTTCTGCAAACGCCACGGTGCAGTTGCCGAGATGCTTTCATACCTGACCAATTCCTCATCGATGACGACTGTATTCAAGGTTGTTTTCTTTTGAAACCATGCTGGGTCAGCAACCGGAATTCCTGTCTCGCTCGCGTCAATGCTGCCGCTAAGTTCGCTCGAACCGACGCATGCCAATCGAGGGTCAGGTCGCGGCGTCACATAGGGATCGTCGGTGGTGATGAAATTGGAAAGAGTGTGGAATCCGACCCCGATACCCGCCCTCCGAGCCTTAACCACACAGTCACGAAATCCATCCCATCCTCGCGGAAACAGGTGAGGCTTGAGTTTGAAATGCCCCCATGTTTCGAATGGCGAACTATGGTAAAGGTGTTTCAACCCGGACCGCTGCGTCATTTCAATGGCAAGGTCAATCGTCCTCTCGCCGAAATCCACGATAAGATAAGAGGCGGTTGCTCCCCACGCCATTTTTGCCCACTTGCCATCCATCACGGGGTGCGGCAACCCTTCCGCAACCTCGATTTCTCCAAGAGTTGGCAGCGCATCCTGTGCATGAACCGCGAACAAGGCGATCTTGCTGCCAATCACGCCACCATCGTTATAGGGCAAAGCCACGAACTTCTCGTATCCCCAATTGCTGATAACACGCCGTTGGTCTCTGCTCCGGCTATACGCCTGCAAGGTGCTCCCAAACGGACTGTGCTTCGCTGTATCGCCGCGCCATAGTTGCTCTCTATTCAACGCGGCAGGTAGCCTGGGATAGTTGCCCGGATCATCAGCAGGAGGAAGGTCAGGTTCGATGTCGCTCTCCTCGGCAGGGTAACCTCCAAGAGTCTTGACATTGAGAGCCTGAATACCGACGGCAAACTCCGAATCGCGGACCACGCCAACTACTTCGCCCACCAGATCACCAATGTTGACTGGATAGGGCCCCCAAAGCACGAGTTCAACGTGACGGTCAGTGCGCAACTCGATCAACTCAAAGGTCACGTGCGTCGGCTTCACGCGTACCGCCACCGCCGCTCTCGCCCTTATATCGTCGTACTCGAGGACAAGAGTGTTTCTCCCTGCGTCCCAACTTGCATGGTCCGGCGGGTGCAATTCGCCGGCAACGCGAATGCTTAGTAAGGACGCCGGCTGTCCAGGCGCGAGATAATTGCGGCCGTTGCCGACAATAGCCGTAAGTGCCCCCATGGCATTAATTGGGAAAGCGGCTTGCCGGGTTTTCAAACTGAGGATCTCTGCCTTTGAAGAAGATTCAGCGATGTCAACACTCCCCGTTGTATTCGATTTCGCTTGTTGGGGTGGAAGAAGCGCAGCCGCACCCGCATTCACAATCAGGCATCCGAACTGCCGCCGGCTCATGCTTTGGGAGTCCGGGCCTGGCAACGATACGTCTCTATGTCCGGAGTCATTGGTAGCAGAATGCTCTGTTTTCCTGTCCATGAACGGCTCTTCCCGCTTCAGAATTTCCACCCAAGCTTGACCACACCTAAAAAAGGATATCTCACCTCGTAATATCAATCGATCGTTGATGTCACATTATTGATAAAGGTTCTCTGTCCCGGGTGTGCCAAGTCTGATATCCGGAAGTTCTGTTCAAATAACCTGGGTTCTTCCAGAACTTCTTGCCTGCACCGTTCTCTTCGGGGCTCCCCAGTTTGTCCAAGGGAGCCCCAAAGTGAGAGAACGATTAAAAATCGAGGCGCAGTGCTACCTGGATAATGCGCGGCCCACTGTCCCCATTGAGCTGGCCGAAGGCCGTGTTGACTTGCTGGCCCGTGGTCGGATTAAACGTTGCACTGGTGTTAACGCTCGAAAACTGCGTATGGTTGAACGCGTTGAACATGTCAAACCGCAGTTGTGTAGTCACCTGCTCCTTGATCGGAATATTCTTCATGAAGGAGATGTCCCAGTCATTAACCCCCGGACCATAGAACGACGATGTCCATTGGTTCCCAATTGTGCCTACTGCAGGCATTGCGAATACGCTGGTGTTGAAGTAATGGTTAAATGTACGGTTGCCCTTAGAGAGTACGGCATTGCCGGTGATGATGCAGCGATAACCGTCGCCACCGCCATCTATGTTTACGCCGGTAGTCGTGCCACAGCTGGCGCTGGCAGGAGGACCAGAGATGAATGAAGCAATCCCTGAGACTTGCCAATTGTCCAGCGCTGAGCGTGTTAACCAGTTATTCCAAAGACTGCTGGCCTTTGGGATGCCATAAACCCAGTCGGCGGTGAATCGGTTGGACCTGTTCAGGGAAGTTGGTCCGTAGGTGAGAGTGCTGGGCAGGTAAGTTGTTCCCCTGTTGTCAGACAAGGACTTGGACCAGGTATAAGCCACTCCGAACGTCAGATTATGTGTAAATCTGCGGTTGAGAGTAACTTGGAGCGAGTTGTAATTCGAATTATTTGCCCACTCGCCATAACTGATCGATGAATACCCCGGGTAAGGACGATAGTAGTTGTCGGGAAGAGGCGTCCCTGTTGTCGGGTCCTGGTTTTGTGGAAGGAACTCCGCCCCGTAAGGAACCTCGTTCGCATTGTAGCTGTACATATTGTGGCGTGCAGCATTTGCGACGTAGCTGACACCTAGAACGGTCTGAAAACCTACCTCACGCTGAATGCCGAGCGACCATTCAAGCGAGTATGGCAGCCCTGCCTTCGGATCCATGTATTGCTCACTTGAAGGGGAGAGCAAGCCGGGCTGGGTAGCGAACGTCGCAATGTTCCCATAGAACTGTGTGGGGTAGTAGATCGTTGGCGCGTTCGTTACGTTGCCGTAGATCTGGCCCGAGAAGGTGCGCTGGCTGTAGAAAATACCAAACCCTCCGCGAATGACCGTCTTGCCATTTCCAAACGGGTCATAAGCAAATCCAAACCTTGGCTCAAGAAGAACGCCCTTCCCGTCGAATAGTGATTTGTTGCCGACAGAAATGCCTCCGGGCGCCGGGTTGCCAACCCCCGGAACAAAGTAACCTTCATAAGCCGCTGGAGCCAGTGCGCCGGTCACAGGATTTTGCATCATGCGTGTCCCATTGACCAGGACGGGCTGGAAGAGCGGAGGTGCGTCTGCAGCGTTATACTGGCTAAAATCGATCCGCGAACCATACTTGTTGCCATTCTTTTGGGGGATGTCCAGGTTAAATCGCAAGCCATAATTAAGGGTCAGCTTTTTCGTAACCTTCCAATCGTCCTGGGCATACCAGGCCAGGTAATCTGTAATCATGTCAAGATCAACCCGGTTCGTAGCAGTTGTGTAAGTGTCAAAATAGCCAAGCAACCCTTCCGCATATGAGTTACCTACGTTAAAGGGATTATTAGGATTCGGCGCTGAAAAGTTGAAATCGCCGGAGCCCCCGTTCCCCCACTGTCCTGTATGGTGAGGTTGGTAGCTTGTCTCGCTGTCAGTGTAAACGCCGAGCTTCAATTGGTGATTTCCAACGATGTCAGTGAGCCCGTCACTTATTGACCAGCCGGTTGTCTTATCATTCAAGGGCAGCCGGGGATCATAACCCCAACTAGCTCCATTCGCGAAACTCATACCCGGCAAGAGGCCGTATTGGTTGAGGTTCGGATAAGGGTTTGGGAAATTGACTCCATATGTCTTCGATTGAAATTGGCTAAACGTTGATGCAGGAGCGGTGGTCCATTCATATGTCCTAGTCCAACCGCCTGCAACCTGGTTGACAATATGCGGGTTGATCGAGTAGGTGGCGCCCAATTCAAATCTCTGGGTACGGTTGTCGTATGACTGAGTACCGTTCAGCCACCCGCCAAAGATTCCGGTCGCGGTACTACGGCCTGTCTGGCCAAAGAATGCTCGGTGCCAGCGGCCAAACATTTGCAATTTGGGTGTGGGAGAATAGTCAATACGCAGCGACTCCACATCGGTAGGGCTGGAATTGCTGTCACTGATCACGTAGTTATATTCCCGATTGCTGATTGCTGTATTTGTGAAATTCGGTAACGGGAAAATGTTCATGACTTTTTGCATGATTGGGTTGATATCCGTGGAAGGGATTACATTCCCCGGAAATTGCTGGCCCGTTGTTGGATCTATGACCGTGTAAAGCGTGTTGGTGCCCGGAATGTAGCTTTGGGAAAAATCTCCCTGGCGTTCCAGCGCCGTAGGCATGGTGTAGTACCTCGGCCCTGCTGGCACAGTACTCGGTTCTTTGTCATAAGCAAAGAAAAAGAAGAGTTTGTTCTTCACCGGCTTGAGTGGGATGGGACCGCCAAAGGTGCCCCCGAAAGTGTTGTAACGGTAGCGGGGTTTTAACGCGCCGTTGCGGTTATTGAAGAAATCGTTGGCATTCAGGGCTTCGTTACGGAGATAGTAGTACAGCCCTCCGTGAAAATTTGACGTGCCCGATTTGGTGGTAACGGTGATGGCTGCGCCCTGTGTCTTTCCGTATTGAGCTTCATAGTTGTCCTCGAGCACATGGACATCCTCAATATTGTCCAGGGTTGGCTCCGCCTGATCCCAGCTATAATTTGAAATGCTCGAAAAGACGCCGTTCGTGCTGACATACGTAGCGGTGGGTTGGTTCAAACCATTGAAGAATACCTGAGCGGAGGTGACTCCGAGGGAACTGCTCCCTTGGCCGATATAATTTGAGCCGGGGAGAATTCTCATGAAAGCCATGTAGTCGCGCCCGAGGGAGGGCAACGCTGCAATTTCCTTAGTTGATATCGTTGATGAGATCTGGGAACTCGTGGTTTGAACCGGGGTCCCCATCCCACTGACTGTGACCGCAGTCGTAGTCGAACCCAGGCTGAGTTGCAGGGTTCCGACAGATAAACGCTCGGCGGCCACGAGCACGACGCCGGTCTTTCCTAGCTTCTTGAAACCCTCCTTCTCTGCTGTCACCGTATAGGTAGCAGGGAGAAGCGCAGGAAATACAAAGTAGCCGCTTGCATTAGTCTTGGTAGACTGGTGCGTGCTAGTACTTTCGTTTGTTACAGTCACGGTAGCTCCTGGGACCGCAGCGCCCTGTGGGTCCGTAACGCTGCCGCTGATGATCCCAAAAGCTGACTGGGCGACTGCTGTCCCGGAGGACAGCAATAACAACAGGCAGAAAACGGCAAATATCGACAAAGCATGTCTAAATTTCATTCCTTTTCCTCCTCTTGCAACCACACGATGTTTCGGTTTCCTGAAAGTGTGATTCTCGAAGACAGCCCCCATTCCTTTGAGTGGATTTTGCTGTCCACTGTTCTTACCTTTCTTCAATTGATCGATCGGCAGCATTCCCGGCCCGTTTTCCGTCCTGTGCCGTTCGGATCCTTGATAGGCCCAGTCCCCGACGCTTGGCAAACTTCAAATTCTCAGTTAGTGAATCCAAACAAGTTTGAAACTATAACCAGGAAGACTTAACCACAGATGATTACCTTTCAGTGCTTGCTGCTCTTCGTGCGTCTCCGCGTCAAAGTAATAGGTCTTTGCATGGCAATCCCACCGCAAGCCCAAAGCCGCCAGGCTTGGCTCAATCTCCGCCGAAGTCGCCGAAGGACCCAGATTGGCAATGACCAGTAAAGCAGAAGGGCCCTGGCCGTGGTGCCCAATCACGTACAGACTTGCCTTCACATTCGCGCTGGCGGCCGTGTCATCCACTGCAACCCTGACGTCGCCTGACGCCTTCCAGTAAGGCACAAATCGAGCGTCTGCAACCCCGAATTGCTTGTACACCTGAAAGACCCTTTCGAGAATGTCGTCCTTAAATTCGCCCCATAGGTGATCTCCGTGGACCAGAGCGAAGGCAAGCACGTATTGGCTTTGTTGATAAGTGTCCAGGCATCCCTTCTTGTACCCAAGGGTTGAAAGAAACATTGGGGTTGGCCCCCATTGTCGCCCGGCGAACTCTCCCTGAAACTCTTCCAGGCTGAGCATTTTCTGGTAGTTCTGGCATGTCCAAGGCCGAGATGCAACATGTTCTCCGTCCAGGATCACGTCGCTGTAGGATATAGCGGGCGTAAGATCATGTCCTGACATATGAATCATCATTAGATCCCCGCTGTTTTTCGCCTTGACCATCGCATAAACACGCTGAAGAAAACTCCTGAGGGCGAGAACGGGGTAAATGGTACCGGCGGGATAACGCACTCTGTTTGTATCGGGATAAAGGTAAATGTTATCCAGATACAGTCCATCCACATCATACGTATTCAAGAATTTTTGAAGATGTTCCAAAAAGAATCCTTGCCACCCGCTGGCGGGATTTACAGCATGAATGGGCCCGCCCATGGCAAGAACATCCGATGAAAACGAGTCAACTACAGGAGGCAGGTACTGCCATGCCGCGATATTTGCCTTGTAGTCAGGCATGTTGGAAGCCAACGCCTCAGCCTGGACATAGGCCACAACTTTGATGCCGCGTGAGTGAAACGAGTGAATCAGAGCCTTCATTCGTTCCGGGTCGCGCGGCTCCGGAAAACCAAACCATTTCCAATCATTCTTGTTAGGCCAAAGAATGACGACGGCTGGCTCGGGATTTGCTCCCGTCTCGGCCAGCGATAAGCCGCTTCTTGAGGGCCAGGTCTTGATGATCCCAATCGAATTCCAACGCCGCGACAAGGGACGGGTCGGCGTCGCCTGCAGACCAAATTCAAAATCCATATCCCGCGACAGTTTGGTGGGGGCGTTGATGAATGAAACGATAAAATCCAGCCGGTCCCGAGAGCGAACGAATCTCAGCGGATCCGACGCCGTATGCCAATCAACTACAGACTGCGCGAACCAGAACAGTCCATTGTTAGGATTCCCTATCCACACGTCAGGATTAAACGGGCTGTGCCATACAATGCCCTGCCCGGAAGGGATTGCGCGCGTTGCCTGTTTGCCCCAATCGCTATTCATCAGGATGTATTTCTGAAAATAGGAGGCCACGTCGTTCTTAAACGGAATTTCTAAGCTGCAATTGTCAACGCTCACACGACGTGCTGAACTCAGGTGGATACGATAAACGAGGAGTCCATCGTATTCGGCACGCAATGTGATGATGGCGCCAATATGGTCGCCAAGGGAGAAGCCATCACGCAGTCTGACCTCTTCCGGCGACGCGAGGATGGTGGTCAGACGCCCCATGGTCGCAGGAAGCGTCTTGCCCATTGCCCGACACTCAAAAGTGATTGGCGCGGCGAGAAGAGACTGGCCACCGCTCGTTATCTGTTGAGGTAAAGCGGAGTTCTCTAGCTTATAATCACGTCCCCATACTTGGAGTGCATTCGTTTGGTATTTGATCGGTGTCCAGGGTGCAAGAACCTTCGTTGATTCCCGGCGAGCCGTAGCTGCCGCGCATCCGGCGACCGTAACCAGCGCATTTGCCAGGAGCAACCAGTCCAACTTTGTAAGTACCCTTTTAATGATCACGTGCCCTTCTGGATAGAAAAATCTTCGTCAAGTCGGGGCTTCCATGCCTTTCGAGTTGACTTGAGGACGCCCACTTCCGTGCCGCTCCCACCGGGCTTCCGCACGCGCTAGATCTCATTTGTATGCTGCGAACAATTGGTATCCCCCGCTCGCGCGGAGAATATCAAGACCCGTCGGCACTGAACTTCCGGTCAAGGAATCCACCCCAAATGCGTTCCCCTTGAATGTGAGGCTCTTGGGAAACTACAAAGGAAGCAGCGATCTTTGTATTTTCACTATATGCACAGACAATTAAGTTCAAAACCTGTGCCTGTGTAAAGTAACTTGGGGTAAATGAAATGAAGAAACAAGGCTTTTCCGGTTTTCCCTTAACGGCTTTAGAGTGTTCCAATTGTTCGAATAGATTTCCGAAAGATATGTTACAGTAACGTAACAAAAGGGGTGAGTTATGTCCGACATTTCAGCCTCAGGTCAGGGGTTGCACGTATCCGAACAGGAGATCCTTGGTGCCCTGCAGAGGGTTTTGGAAAGCCAGACATTTTCCCACAGCGTCACGCTGCGGCACGCCCTTGAATTTCTTGTCAGAACCAACCTTGCTTCTCCAGGCGAGTGTATCAAGGAATACAGCGTGGCAACCGAAGCTTTTGGTCGGGGAAGCGATTTCGATCCGAAGACAGATAATGTGGTCCGAGTTCAGATGCACCGCCTCCGGGAAAAGCTCGAGGACTATTATCAGGTTGAGGGTCAAGAAGAACAGATCCGGATCAGGGTTCCGCGCGGTCACTATAATCCTGAATATGCCAGGAATTCCGAGCCCACTGAGCCGGCAACTGCCCGTGCTTCGCAGGCAGCAGCTTTCAATGCTTCTTTGAAACGGAAGAGAAGTATCGTCTGGATTGCAATTGTGGCGTTAGCGGCGTCAAATGCCTTTTTTGCCGTAAGGCTTTACCTGAACGAGGGCAGCAGGAGGACAGTCACTCTCTCTCCGCCGTTACTCTCGTTATGGCAACCGTTCCTTTCCTCAACCAAGCCCCCTTTGATTGTGTTTGCGAATCCAGCCTTTCTGGTAGATAAGGAAGGGGATCTGTACCGGTACGATTCACCTGGCGTTATTTCTATGGCGATGGGGACTCGAGTCCCCGCGTTAAGCGACCCTAACGGGCCTTTGGATGGCAAGACAGAGGATGGGCCTTTCTATTATTTTGATTCCTATACTGGTTCTGGAGAACTGGTTGCGGCCTCCCGTGTGAGTCGTTTCGTTACCCTGCACGGCGGGAATTTTATGGTTGAGCGGAGCGGAATCGCCTCAGACGAAGAGATCCTGAGAAATAACGTGATTTTCCTGGGGGGTAACAAAGAAGACGATATCCTGAGGAAACTGCCATTCTCTTTGGAACTTGTCTTTGAACCACCCCCTCCGGGCGAATATCCCATTGGGTCATACATTGAAGATCGAGACCCCGCTGCTGGTCAGCCGCGAACTTATCATCTCCAGCTTGACCCGGCGACGGGCGCTATTCAGGTTGAGTATGCACTTATCAGTTTAATTCCGAATGTCTCTCCGGACCACTATGTCCTGAATGTTGGCGGTCTGACTACCCTTGGCACCCAGGCAGCCGCAAAATTCGTGACCTCCGCTCAGGACATGGCGATACTCGAACAGATGCGAGTGCGTGCCGGCAAGTCGAAAGCCGATTCCCCTTTTTTCCAGGCCCTGCTTGAAGTGAACGTTCGTGACGGCGTGCCATTGAATGCCAAATGCATTCTCGTTCATAACCTAAAGTAACTGACGCGACCGAAAAACTGCGTCTCACTTGCCCGACTTTAAAGGCCTGCTACAAGGTTCAAAGCGTGATCACATTTGCCCACCCGACAGTGCGAGGGCTGGGGGCCCACGTGGCTATCAATTTTGCTTCTTAAGGGCTTCGTTCACAGTTTGCAGATCTTTGCGGGCCTGCGCCAGATTGGGTGAGAGTTGCAGCGCCTTCTCAAACATCTTTTTGGCCCCGGCAAGATTGCCCTGGTTGGCAAGAAGGAGACCCCAGTTCAGATAAGGGGCTGGGTATTCAGGAGAATCTTCGGTTGCTTCCTTGAAAAGAGCTACCGCTTTGTCGCTCTTTCCCAGGGTGGCATAGAGCGTGCCAAGATTATTCTTGGCTTCCGCGAATTGTGGATTGATGTGAATCGCCTGTTGAAATGCATCGACAGCCTTCGAGAATTGACTCTCTCTTTTGTAAATGAGGCCCAGCGCGTTATATGCCATCGCCAGCTTAGGATCCTGGGCAATTGCCTTCTGGAATTCCTGTTGGGCACCCACGGGATCATTTAAATGGGCCAGTGCCAGACCTAAATTGTAAAGTGCACCTGCATTCTGAGGGTTTAGCTCTGAAGCCTGTCGGAATTGTTCCTCAGCCCCCTTGTAATCTCCTTGACCAAGAAGCACATTCCCTTTCGCGATAGAGTAAGACGCTTGATCATTCTGGTGTCTGCGTAGGCTCAAACGCTCAACCGCCGCATTTTCCTCCGCCGCCTCTTTCTTCCTGCCCAGTGACCAGAGTACTCGGGCTAATGCAGAGTGCACCTGCGCCTCTTCGGGTTTCAACCGCTCGGCAACTTGAAGCTGCGAAAGGGCTGATTCAAGCTGTTTGGACTGCCACAAGGCCATCCCTAGATGGAATCTGATGTCATAATCTTCGGGGCTCAAGTGCGCAGCTTGCGACAGCTTCTGGACTGCCTCCTTGGGGCGACCAACGTCTTGCAATGCATAGCCCAGCGCGTAGTATCCCTGGGGGTCGTTTGGCCGGAGGCTGACATATTGTTCCAGATAAGGAATGGCCTCAGCACTCTTCTCCTGGTCCAACAATGCCTTGGCAAAACCCATTAGTCCTTCGGGGTCTTTTGGCTTCAGGCGCAGTTCTTCGTGGAATTGTTTAACTGCTTCCTGGAGCGAGCCCAGACGCGCCTCTGTCAAGGCCAGGTTGAAACGAACATCAGGGGAATCCGGCCTTTCCTTCGCGAGTTCATTCAGGATTTCGAGAGCAGCCTTGTCGTCTCCAACATAGGCATCCGTTTCAGCGAGCAGCATTCTTAGGGAGAACGTCGTCTTGTTTTTAACCCGGTGCCCTTTGAGGAAGGCCTCAAGCAGGGAGATCGCCGCTATGGGCCTATGGACCCGTATCAAAAGTCTTGCTTCGTTATATGCCGCGTCTGTAAAATCAGGCTGGAGTTCTAGAGCATTTTGAAAAGCCCCCTGTGCGTCGGCGTCGTCACCCATAGCTTCCAGAACTAGTCCGAGCGCATTGCGGGCGGCGGGAGAATTCAATTGCCGGAGTTCTTGGGCAGCCCGGCGCAGCCTTCCCGCTTTAAAGTCCGCAACGGCCTTCCGGAAACTTTTTTCGTTTGTTGTTGGAGACAGCGGGCCTGGAGCTCTTGGGCCGCTTGCGTGCTGTGAGACACCACTAGTCTGGCGCGGCACGGAGCTTCTTGCCTGGAACGAGGCCGCGAAGCCTTGCACACATATTCCCAATAAAGTTAAAAGCAGACTGCAAATGACCGCTGTCTTATGCCCCGACCCCATAAAACAGCATGAACATTCCTCTTTCAAAACAATCCCCAATATGGAAACCTTTCATAGTTCCTGCAACCTGTGGCCGCACCCTCCCACCAGCCTGAGTTGTTCCCCCTCGACACCCTTTAAAAACCAATGACAGTTGGCAGGTTCCTGCCCTTTCTCGGGGTTACCCTATACCCTCTGGACAAGGCTGTCAACCGGTGTACACTCTCTCAATTGTCAATGTGCGAGCTTCGGGTAAACTCATAGAACACGGAAGCTCGGCTTGATTCTTACAATTGGGAATTGACACAGGAGGATAAGAATGCAGAAGATTTCCAGAGGCGCATTTTTCAAGGCACTCCTTGGAGCATCCAGCTTATCGATGGCCCCATCCGCAAATGCTCGCCCGGTTGTGCAACCAGGAGGTTGGCAGGGCACCGGCATGGGGATGCTGCCCGTACTATTCCAGGCAGAATCCCGCCAGGTTTCACCAGAAAATCCAACGGGTGGGAAAGGCATGGGAGCCAGGGCAATACCAAACCCCAACGATCCGCGCCTGCCGTTCTCCAGGGCAGCCGTGGATCTTGGGCAGGGATGGAAAGTCAGCCCCTTCTACAAACCGAAGGCGGGTGAAACCCTCACGATTATGGATGTAGATGGGCCAGGAGTGATCCACCACGTCTGGATTGCCACAGAGGAAAACTGGGCTGGGAATGGGCGTGCGTGCGTCCTTCGGTTCTACTGGGATCATGAAGACACACCCTCTATCGAAGTTCCATTAACCGATTTCTTCGCCGTGGGTAACGACAAGTTCGCGGAGGTGAACTCCCTCGCCGTCGTGGTAAATCCTACAGCAGCCCTCAATTGCTATTGGCCCATGCCCTTCAGGCGACACGCCAAGATCACATTTACCAATGAGCTGTCCAGAGACGTAAACTTGCTCACCTACCAGATTGACTACATGCTGACCGAAGTCCCCGCAGATGCGGGTTATCTTCATGCCCAATGGCGGCGGGCCACAACCAGCAGGTCCTTGCCAGAGCATACAATTCTGGACGGCGTAAAGGGAGAAGGCCGTTATGTCGGAACATTCCTTGCATGGGCACAATTATCGGACGGGTGGTTCGGAGAAGGCGAAGTAAAATTCTACATCGATGGGGATAACCAGTTCCCAACGATTTGTGGAACTGGGACCGAGGATTATTTTGGCGGCAGCTACGGCTTCCCCGATGTCTTCTGCACTCCCTATACAGGCAACACACTCAAGCGCGAGGATGGTAACGGCCCACGGTTATGGAGTCTGTACCGATGGCATATCATGGATCCCGTTTGTTTCCACAGAGATTTTCGGGCAACGATACAGGCCCTCGGATGGTGGCCCAACGGCCGTTATCAACCACTGGCTGACGATGTGGCTTCGGTGGCTTACTGGTATCAGCGGGAACCGCACGCACCATTTCCAAAGTTTCCGCCGCTCGAAGCTCGCTGGTCCAGATAGCAAATTCCTCCAGCAAACACAACGGTGCTCTGCGGTGCAACGGATACCTCCGGAATTGATTTGATTGCCTTATTTGCCGACTGTAATGAACCGGCGTAAGACTGCCGGAGGTTCAAGCGTGTCGTTAGTACCGTCGGACCAATGTTTGGGCAAGTATCCCCCGGCAACGCTGGGGGTCCCTCCTGAGATGCGGTAAGTATCCCCCGGCCGAGCCGAACAAGCGTTAACCTAACGGTTGCATTCTCTAGCCGATGGTATGAAGGAGGCTTACGATCGGATCGATCAGGGGTTGAGGCCACGTCATGATAAGCGATCCGCCCGGGGTTAAGATCCGATGGATTTCTGTCATGACTGGTTCGGGACGGGCGAGGTGTTCGAGTGGGGCGAGCATGATTGCGTGATCGAATTGCTCATCCTTGAAAGGCAGTCCCTGGGTGATGTTGGCTCGGACGCCGCAGATTCCAAGCGGAACGTGGCGAACCTGGTCGTCGATACCCACGCCAAAGCTAATGCGCGAGCGTGTTTTGTGCAGAAACCGGGCCCCAAGGCAGCAGCCATCGTCGCAAACCCGAGCCCCCCGCGAGAACGTGAGGGATCGCGGCACAAAAACGAAACCAAGCTACAGCACGGTCGAAGGCAGTATAGGCCCTTATTTCAAATCGTAATCACCGATGTAGGTTTCACGGCTGATTCCAAGCATGCTCAAGAAGAAGGAGGAGAACACAACCTGAACGCCAAGGAAGAAGAAAAGAGAAAAGAAGATGACGGCTCGCATATCATGAAAGGGGCCGAAATTTGTCGCCGCCCATTTTCCAAATGTCAAGACATCTCCTATAAACCCGATAAGGGCTGAGGCGCCTCCGATGATCAGTCCATGCTCCAATGTTAGGCCACGAAGGAGTCTTTCGAGCGAACGTTGTTGAGGGTCGAAGCGTTCCGAGTAGCTGAATACCTTGGCAAAGAAACCTGTAAAGATGACCTGTGCCCCAAGCAGGGCGAAGATCATTCCGAAGAGCATGGTGTGGACGTCGA
>JAJYLL010000113.1 GCA_021787735.1 Acidobacteriota bacterium
CTCAACGAAGGGCGCATCGGTATCGCCGCGCAGATGGTGGGCCTTGCGCAGGGCGCTTTCGACCACGCGCTCAGCTACGCACAGGAACGCAAGCAGTTTGGCAAGCCCATCAGCGAATTCCAGGCCATTCAGTTCCAACTGGCGCAACTCGCCACCCAGATTGAAGCCGCGCGCCTCATGGCCTACAACGCCGCGCGCCTGAAGGACGCCGGAAAACCCTTCCTGCAGGAAGCCGCCATGGCCAAGTATTTCTGCTCTGACGTAGCGGAGCGCGTGGCATCGGAAGCCGTTGAAATCTACGGCGGCTACGGCTTTACCAAAGACTACCCTGCCGAGAAATACCTTCGCGACTCGAAGATCGGAAAGATTTACGAAGGCACGTCGTTCATGCAACTCCAGACCATCGCCAAGGCGTTGCTGACGCATTAGAAAACCACCTTGGATTCTATAAGGAATTTGTTGCCACCGTGCTGATGGCTAAAAGCTTCGGATCGCCCCGGCAAGCCTACGATCTCGCCAGTTTCCTCAGCAGCGTGCGGACCTCTTCCGCATTGGCGGCGTTGGGATCCATCCGCAGATAGGTTTCGTACTCGCGGCGCGCTTCAGCATTCTTGCCGGCTTTTTGAAGACTCACTGCAAGCTCATAATGCCCCTGGGCGCTGTCTGGCTTCAGCTTCAGCGCCTCTTCGCATTGCTCGATAGCGGCCGCGTGATTCTTATGCGCGTTCAGCGCATCCGCCAGGATCAGATGAACCGAGGCGTCGGAGGGGTTGTCGCGCAGATACTGTTCGTAATGTCCGATGGCCTCATAAAGCTGGCCTTGCTGCCGCAGAGCGTTGGCGAGCGCCAAGCGCGCGTCGCTGTCGTTCGCGTCGTCCCGCAGCGCTTCCCTCAACTCCTTGATGCCATCATCCTGCTTGCCCTGTCCAATCAGCGCCACGCCCAGCGCGTAATGCGCCTTGGCTGAATTGGGAATGATCTTCAGTGCCGCGCGGGCGGCCCCGGCAGCTCCTTCAAAATTTCCGGACTTCTGCATAAGAGCGGCCAACTCCAGTTGAGCCTGGGGATCGTTCGGCTTGGCCTTGAGCGCCTGTTGCAGAGCCTCAGCCGCACCCTCGGTATCGCCCAGTTGCAGTAACGCAGCCCCCAGCTTGGCCGCAACCTCCGGATCAGAGGGTTTCAGGGCAAGAGCCTGGCGGTAAACCTTGGCCGCGGATTTGTAATCCTTTTTTGCAACCAGCGCGTCGGCAAGCTGCAATTCGTATTCGACGGAAGTCGGGTCCAGGCTCACAGCCTGTTGGATCACTTCCGCCGCTCCCTGCGGATCGCCGTTCTTCTCCAGAACCTTTGCCAGGCGCATGCGTAGGTTCAGGTCGTTAGGCAGCAGTCGCAGGGCGTCGCGGTAGGTAGGGACGGCAAGCTGATAGTTTTCCTGGGCCGCCAGCAGATCGCCCAGCGCTTCCAGCGCCTCAGGATAATCGGGCTGCAACTTAACGGCTTCCTGCAGCTCAGCCTGCATCTCGCGGGTGTCTCCAGAGGCCTTCAGCGCCATGGCCAGCCGGTACTGGATCTCCGCACTTTTTGGATCCAGCTTTGCGGCAACTCGGTACTCGCCCAGCGCTTCTTTCAGCTTGTTTGCGGACATATAGGCGTTGGCCAGATTCAGATGGGCCTCGGGGTCCGTGGGCCGGAACCGCACGCCTTGTTGGTATTCCAGAATAAAGTGTTCCAAGTCGCCGGAAGCTTCGACCGATTCGCCCAGGTTCTGGCGGTAGGAGGATGTTTCAGGAGAAAGTTCCTGGGCCTTGCGAAGTTCCGCCACGGCACCGGTCAGGTCTCCGGTCTTCCGCAGCACCAGCCCCAGTTTCTCATGGAGGTCCGGGTCGTCCGGCTTCAGCCGCAGAGCCTCGCGATATTGGGTGATGGCGGCCGGGTGATCGCCCACCGACAGGTAAGTGGCGGCAAGCTCCGTATGGGCGTCTGCGTTGTCCGGATCACGCCGGATCACCTCACGCAGTTGCTTCTCCGCGTCCGTATAATCGCCCGAATCGCGATAAGCGAGCGCCAGGTTGAACCTGTAAGCAATCTGGTCCGGGCGCAGTGAAACCGCCTGGCGGTATTCATAAATTGCCGGGACCACGTTCCCTGTGGCTTGAAGCGCTGCACCCAGGCTGTAATGAAGGTGGGCGTCGTCGGGAGCCAAGGCAATGGCCGCTTGGTATTCCTTGATACTATCGGCATACTGCCTTTCCATGGTCAGCGCATCGGCCAGGCCCGCGTGAATGGCAGCATCCTTTGGGGCAAGCTTCACAGCATTCTCGTATTCCGCGACGGCCTCGCGGACCTTGCCCGCCTGCAGCATGGCGTTTGCCATCGAAGCGTGGATCGCGGCGTTTTGTGGATCCATCGACAGCGCGCGCTGGTATTCTTGCAGCGCTTCTTGATAATTTCCGCTGGTGGCCTGCACCCGCGCGATGCTGGCCAGCGCCGTTGCATCATTCGGATGGTGTTGAAGCTCTGCGCGATACTCTTTTAAAGCCTCCGGAAGCTGACCAATGCCTTCAAACAGCGCTCCTAAGTTGCGATGGACCGCCTCCAGGTTCGGGTCCAGTTGCAGCGCACGCTGAAACTCTCGTATGGCGTTGCCAACATCCTGCAGAGCGGCCATCGCGTTGCCCAGCCCGAAATGCGCCGGGGCCGAATTGGGCTCCAGATTGATCGCTTTGCGGTAAGCGTCTTCCGCCTCCTGCCACTTCTGTTGCTTGGAAAATTGATTGCCCTGCCTCAGATAGTCGGTGGCGCTGGCAGGGCTGGTCTGGGCGCGAGCAGGAACGCAAGCCATAGCTGTCATGGCGAGCAGTAGCCCCCACTTTGCCGCGTAAGAGCGTCTTCCCATACCCCCAAATCCTCGTTAATAACAGAATACACCCGCGCACGAAAAAAAGGGCTGCTCGGCCCGATGGTTGATGGCGCGGGTTGATGTCAGGCTGGAGTTGCACTGCGGATGGGCGGCCGGCACACGGATGCAGAATCCCACATGCCGCCATCTTGTTGAGTCTGACTTTTAAGTTTTAAATCAGTGGCTTGCTTCCGGAGCGGGTTGACTCTGCCCCTGGCTCTGCCCCTGCGGAATTGCGGGATGGCCCGGAGGCAAAGTACCACCCATCACGCCACCGTGTCCGCCCATGCCCTGTCCGCCCTCGGATTTGCTGGAAACGACCTTCCACGTGCTGCCATCCAGTTTCAACTGGTAGCGCACTTCCACTGCGGCGTTCGGGTCCGCCTTGGACACGAATTTGGCCAGCGCATCGGCCGTGTCATCCTTGTACTGGACCTTTTCAATCTCTGTGTTGAAGTTCTGCATCGACAAGGCCGGATTGTCCTTCAGATGCGCCTCAATGGCGGCCTTGATGGCGTCATTCGCCTTCAGTCCGCCCCCCTTGCTGCATCCGGCAAGCAGCAACGTTCCGGCAATCACAGCAATTGAAAATTTACGCAATGGTGACTCTCCTTTGTTCAACTAAGCTACAGCAACCGGCCCAGAATTGTCAAAAAGCTGAAAGGCCCGTCAACCGGAGTGCTACAGCGGGAACCGCGATTCACCGCATCGGCGCGTAATCCAGCATCTTGCTCCTAACGTGGACGTGTTCGAAGGCGGAATTCCTGAGTGAAATTGAGATGTCACGCTTGATAAAAAAGATTACCCGCAGCCGAAACTCTGTGCCAAAGCTGATCGGGAACCATACACCATCCCCAAAGCGGCGGTATTCGACGTCAAACCCGATTCCGGGCAGGTTCGTGCCGAGCACAGTGCGCACAAACAGGGGCAACTTGTGTGCGAGCTTCGTATAGACGCGCACTGGCTGAAAGTCCTGGGCATCAATCAGCGCCTCGCCCGCCCAGGGCGGATTGTCATCTTCCCAGGTGTGTTTGTCGCTGGGAACGAAGTGGATGCGGTAGGCGCCGCGGCCGTTTATAGTCTCCTCGCCTTCAAGCTCAAACCGGTAACCCTTCTGCTCTTCGGTGGTCAGGGGAAACAAATCGCCGGCGAGCCCGTCTTTTGATTTCTCATTGGCCAGATCGTCCCGAAGTTCTTCAGCCAGATCACCATCCAGGCTGTGCGAGTGGGGCCACGTGTCCTTGTTGAACTCGACGTAATGGTCCTTGACCCACGCACGGCCCACGACCCGCTTTAATTCTTTCTTTGTTCCATCAGGCGTGGGCGTCACCTGATAGTCCGTGGTTTCATCGCGCATCAGTTTGCCGTTCGACTTGTGGCTGATCACGCGGATTTGCTGTTGGTAGACGTACTCGGCGCGCTGCTTCGTTGCAAGGTCCTGATTGGCCGCCACGCGGGCCATGATCTCATCCGCAGACGGCTGCGATTGCCCCGTGGCGAGGGCGGGGCAAGGCATAAGCGCCAGAAGTAAAATCCACCGAAGCATGCTCGATGTTCCCTTGTTATGTAATACGCGTGGAATAGTCATTTGGGTCCGTAAATGTTGAGTCCTTTTTCGGCGCGCAAATCGCGGCCTTGGTTGGGTGCGCAATCACGCCACGTTATCCCCTTGGCACATATCTCGGTCCTGAATCGTGGATACCTGGGCTGCCGGCACCGTTCCCGATGGAAACCCCGAAAGAAGAATTCCGGCGGAGTCGCTTGGAGATATACTATCCGGCAACCGGGAACGCAAGTGGAACATCCCAGGTGTGATGCCATAAGAACAGAGGAGGGCACTCCATGGCACGCAAACTCATTTTTTTATTTTGTATTTTTCCGTTCATCGTGGGTGCGGCATGGGCCCAGCGGGCGCGGCTTACCATTTACAACCAGGATTTTGCCGTGGTCCGTGTCCAGACGCCCCTTGACCTCAAGCAGGGAATCAATCATGTTCAGCTTTCAGACGTGACGAATTATCTCGAGCCCGACTCGGTGATACTGCGCGATCCTTCGGGGCAATACCCGTTGCGGATTCTGGAGCAGAATTACCGCGCCGACCCCGTCTCTCAACAAAGCATGTTGCAGCTTTATGAGGGGAAGCAGATCAACTTCCTGGTGACTCAGAACGGCCACACGGAAGTCGTCAGCGGCAAGATCATCCGCAGTGGCTATGCACCGCCCAGCCCACCCACGTATCCCTACTATTCGAACCCCTACGGCATGCAGCAGATTCCGCCCGCCATGCGGCAGCCCATCATTGAAGTGAACGGTCAGCTTCGCTTCTCGCTGCCGGGTGAGCCGTTGTTTCCGGCGCTCACCGAGGGAAGCATCCTTAAGCCGGTCCTGAGCTGGGTGATCGATAGCCAAAAAGCGGGCCACGTGGATGCCCAGTTCAGCTACATCACAAGCGGCCTGGGCTGGGACGCGACCTACAATTTGATTGAACCGCCCGCCGGCAGGACGCTCGACATGGTGGGCTGGGTCACCATGCACAACCGCAGTGGAATGGCTTTTAAAGACGCCCAGGTTGATCTAATGGCCGGAACCGTCCGCAGGCTCCCGCCTCAAGGGTATGGAGGTGTCGTTGGAGGTGCTGTTGGAAGCCTCCAGTTGCTTGCGCGACCATTCAACCCGGCCGGCCCTCAGGTCACCGAGCGGCCTTTCGACGAATATCATCTCTACACGCTTCACCGGCCGGTCACTTTGCACGACCAGGAAACCAAGCAGGTGGAGTTCATTCGCGCGAACGGCATCAAGGCAAGTCTCTATTACGTTTATGACGGGCTCAAGCTTGATCCCAACCAGTACAACGGCTGGAGTATGGAGATGATCCGCCAGAACCGCGATTTCGGCACGGAATTCACGCGCCAGGTGCGTGTGTACCGCTCCTTCGCCAATACCGAAGCAAATCACCTGGGTGTCCCCCTGCCCGCCGGCCGGATGCGCTTTTACCGCGAGGGGCAGGGCGGAAATCTGCAATTCCTTGGCGAGGCCCCTATCGAACATACTTCGGAAAATGAGACCGTTCGCGCGTACACGGGCAATGCCTTCGACCTCACTGGCAAGCGGCTTCGCACCAATTACGTCATTGACACCATGCGTAACACGCTCGATGAGTCATTCAAAATCCAGCTCAGCAACCACAAGAAGCAGGCAGCGGAAATTCGAGTGGACGAACACCTCTACCGGGGCTACACATGGGAAATTCTGCAGCACTCGGATCCCTTTGTGAAAATGGACAGCCAGACCATTCAGTTCCGCGTTGAGGTACCCGCGGGCGGCGAGAAAACCATCACTTACACGGTGCATTACACATGGTAATGAGGACCATCGGGAATCGCAGGCGGGCACAATCGTGCGCCCTCGCAGTGCCGGTGCTCATCGGCGTCTGGCTACTCGGCCTTTCCCGGTTGGCCGCGCAGATTCCACAGGTGGATACCACCCCAATCACCTCCGTGGCCCAGGACAGCGCGGGCACGATTTGGGCAACAGGGCAATTGCCCGGTTCGCCGCCCGATCTCTTCCGGTGGCAAGGCGACCATTGGGTGGATCAGCCCGCCCGCCCCAGCATTCCCGGCGAGTTGGCTCAGGGTGTTTGGCCGGGACCGCGGGGCGGGTTGATTGTCGCGTGGAATTCGCCCGGCGAAGAGAGCACGGTGTTCACCTGGCAGCGGGGCGACGAGGTCAAAATCCTCGGCAGTATCAAAGCGGTGACCACCCAAACCGGCCCCGGAACATCCTCTACAAGATTTTTCGAATCCCCGGAGGTCATCACAACTTCTTCAGGAGAAATCCTGATCACCGGCGATTCTCCCGACATCTATACAGCCGAGCCGGGCGGCAGCATTCGTCTGGCCTACACCATCCAACCCGGACAATACCGGCCCCACCGCCAGTTTCTCAACCTGCGGTCGCCTTATCTTCCTCTCCGTGCCATCCAGGATGCCCAGGGAAGGACGTGGATCTGGTCAGGATTGCCGGCCCGCGTGGAGGTGTCAGGCATCGTATTGCGTGGATTTCTGCTGTTTGATGGCAAGGGCTTCGACTATCATGCCCAGATCCCGGGGCTTCCGAGCGGCCAGGTCACGTGCCTTGGACGTTGGGACAAAAACCATCTGGCAGTGGGAACCCTCAACGCCGGACTTTACACGATTGACACTTCAACCCTCACTGCCCAGCGCATGACCGATTCTGAGCCGGGCGCTTTCCGATTCGTCCAGCAGGCTTTTTACCAGGGCGCGAACCACTACGTTATTGCTTCCACGTTCGGTCTTCCTCAGGCCGAAAGCCCCGAGAGCGGGCCATTCAACATCTTGTGGCGCTTCCGCGATAAACGATGGGAAAAGCTTGTGACTGGCCTCGACGAAGTCAATGACTTTAGCTACCAACCCGATCGTCCGCGGCTTCAGACGTCTGAGGGGCTTTGGCTTGGTGGATGGGCAAGGGGGCTGTGGTTCATCCCCTCCGCCGATCGTGAGCATGTATCGGCCGGGCAGGTTGGCAAGCCGCTCCAGATCAACTGGAAGCAACGCTTTCCGCTCGATACCGCGCGCCGCCTGTTTGGCCTTAAGAACGGCAGCATCCTGGCGGTGGATTTTTCTCCCGGCCGGACCGTGGAGGCCAGGCCGATTTCGCTCCTGGCGGGTTCTCCCCCGGTCGGTAACGTCAAGGTCATCAATCCCTTCACAATGATGGAGCCGGACCAGAGGCTTCGCTTCTGGAGCATTCTGAAGGCCAGCAGCCGCGCACTCGATGAGTGGAACGGCGAAAAATGGACGGCGCACCCGTTGCCTGGCAACATCAATCCTGCCTGGCTCAGCGGTCTCGACGCGGACTCTGAAGGCCGGGTCTGGCTGTTTCCTGATTGCCGCATGGGCCCCATGGCCATCTTTGACCCGCACCAGGACAAGTGGGCGGATTATCCAAGCTATCAGGTCGCGCTCGCAACGCACGGCAGCCGGCCCGTGCGTTTCCTTCATCCTGATGACGACCGGATGAAACCCATCTACGGCCCGAGATCACAAATCGTTTACAACGGCGCCTGCCAGGGCATCAATTACTTTGATGGGACCGACTGGCACGTATGGAACCGGCGCGAAGTGCCCGGCGACCCGGGATACTTCTTCGACGGGCCGGCCTTTTTTGACGCTGCCGGCCACGTGGCAGTGAACATCCACCAGAAAACGCGAGAGTGGCGCCGTGAACAGGGCTGGCAGTTAATCCCCTATGTGCCCCACAACGGCCAGATCGTCAACTTTTTTGTCTCTGCTCCGCCGGGAAACCCGCCCTCGGGCTGCAGCTCAACCCAGTCAAGTTCTCTTGCCCGCGACCCGTTGGGCCGCTTTTGGTGGACGTGGGATGGTTCCCTCTACGAGGGCATCCCGGGACGGTGCCTCAAGCCACTCTCCGCGAGCCAGCCGCAACCCTTTATTGACAGCCGACTGCTGCGCCGCGTTCTGACCGATTGGCGCGGGAACGTTTTTCTTGAAACGATTTCCGCCAACGGAAGGATTGGCGAATATGTAATCCTTTTTGCCCCAGGACCTATTCCGCACACCACGATCCATTTGACGAAGCTCTCGCCTGAATCCGTGAGTGCCGAATTTCAGAGCTCGATTTCAAGTGGCGCAGTTTTTACCTGGAGGCTCGATGGCGGTGACTGGAGCGCGCCAGTGAGGCAACGCCGCGTGATTCTGCGCTCACTCGCGGGCGGGGAGCACAGTTTGGAAGCCGCTTCTATTGATTCGCTCTTGCAGATGGATGCCGTTCCGGCTTCAGTCAGCTTCGACATCGCTGTCAAGCCGCAGGATCAGATTCCCGCGCTGATTGCCCGCCTGGAGCACGCTCAAAGTGACGACGAGCGCAAGGCAGCGATTGAAGCTCTTGCGCGGCAGCCGGCTTCAACCGTGCTGCCTGCGCTCAAAGCGGCGCGCGCCCACGCAAGCGGCGACGAGCTGTGGTGGATCGACGCCGCCATCCAGGAGGTCATCCAGCACGCCCATCAAAGCGGGCCTGCCGGGAACGAAAGGTGATCCTGAACAAAGCGATCAACAACAATCGAAGTCGTGCCCGGAAGCAACACCGGGATTCACGCACCTGACATCGAGGTCCCAAATTGTACATACCTGAATTTAACAAGCTGGACGATACCGCAACTGCTCTCGCCTTCATGCGGGCAAACCCGTTTGCGATTGTGGTTTCCGCGGGCGAAGGCTCAGCCTTCGCCACGCACATCCCGGTGATTGTCGCCGAGACCGAGGCGGGAATCCTGCTGCGCGGTCACGTGGCACGGGCCAACCCGCACTGGAAGATGATGGAGCAGGAGCAGGAAACCCTGGTCATCTTCCACGGCCCCCACGCCTACATCTCTCCCAGCCTCTACGAATCGCGCCAGAGCGTGCCCACCTGGAACTACGCCGCCGTTCACGCCAGCGGGCGCGCCCGCGTCTTCCACGATCCCGAACCGCTCACGGAAGTCCTGCTTGAAACCATCGCCGTCTTCGAACAGGCATACCTCGAGCAATGGCTCGAACTGAATGAGAATTACCGCGCCAAAATGCTTGGCCAGATTGTGGGTTTTGAAATCGCCGTTGAACAGCTGGAAGCGAAGTTCAAGCTCAGTCAGAACCGCCCGCGCGCCGACCAGGCCCGCATCATCCAGTCGCTCGAATCGAGCAATGACACGGCCACCTCCGGCGTTGCCCGGCTGATGAAAGACGAGGGCCTGGGCGTATAGCGCAGGCCCTTGTGATGGCCTGCGGCTCTTGGGTCCGATAATCCGCCGGCCCTCTGCCTCATGCCGTCTGAAATCGCGGCACAAACTCTTCGCTGACGAATGTCTCAATGGAAGTCGGCGTGGTATTGGCCTCCGAGCGCGCCTCGAGCGGCTCCATATACCCGCTGTTCAGCGCGTCGGCCATTTCCAGCAGGATGTCCACCATACTTCCGGACATGCCGGCTTGCTTCAGCGCCGGGCGGAGCGTCAGCGCCGGCACCATTGTGTAATTGAGGCCCGGCTTTCCGATGGCTTTGCCGATGATGGGAGCAATTTCTGCATAGCTAACGTCGCGCTGGCCCAGCAGTTCGCGGGGCTGCTTGCCCGTAAAGTCCAGTTTCAGCAGCAGTTCTGCCGCGGCCGCGCCAATATCGCGCGTGGCAATCATCGGCAGAGGCAAATCCGCCTGCAGCGGACCGGCCAGCATGCCCAGCTTCCGAACCACCCCAATCTGTGCTAACAGGTTCTCCATAAAGTAGCCCGCGCGCAAAAAAATCGCGTCCAGGCCCGCAATGGCGCCCAGTTTCTCTTCCAGATGATGAAGCCCCGTGACGGGTCCGGTTTTGCCGGGCTTGTCCGCGCCAAAGCTGCTGAGCACCACCGCTTTCGGCACCGCAGCCTTCGCAATGGCCGCCGCCAGCGCGTCGGAAACCTCAGCCTGAAAGGCCGGCACATCCGGCGAGGAAATGTTCGGCGGCACCATAGCGTAAACGGCGGACGCTCCCTCAAAAGCCTTGGCGAGCGTGGCCGCATCCGTCGCGTCGGCAACAAAAGCTTCAGCCCCGCGGCTGGTGAAGCGTTCCAACCGGCCGGCGTCCCGGCCAATCACTCGAACTTTTTGTCCGGCTTCCAGCAGTTTCCCGGCAACCACGCCTCCCGTGTTGCCGCTTGCCCCAACAATCGCATACATCACGCCGCACCTCCTTGGTGGAATGCCCTTTTAGATGCCGCCCCGGCCCCGTGGGTTCAACGAAACTCGGCATGTATCAGCACTATAGCACCATCGGCCCCAGCCGCGCGCCCCCTTCGTAGATGTGCCACCCGCCCACGGTGTCACATTAATGTCTTGCTTCCTTCACACAACGCGACACCACACCGGGATGGTCGCGTGACCGAGTTACTGAAAAGGTAGGCGAGCCTGTGCGAAGGCAAAATCCCGACTCGTTCTCTGTGCTATACTCCCGACATTTATAGCCCCGCATCAGGCTTGGAGGAATGATGAACCGCAGAGATTTCATGGGCAGCGTTGTGGCAGGGATGGCAGTCTCGCAAGTAGGAAAGGCGGCGGTAACCGGTTTCCCAAGTACGACAGAGCCGCTTAAAGGCGCGCGTTGGATCAAGAATGGACTCATTACGGCCGGCGGGCTCCATGAACCGTACATCTTCGTGCTTCGGCGCGGCGGCGAAGCGCTCGACGCAAGGAAAATCCACGATTGGAACCAGAGTAAGACGCTGATCCGCCAGCTCAAAGAACAGAGCGTCGAGGTCTTCCACACGCATTTCTACAAGGGATTTGGCATGGCCGCTGAAATGCCGGAGATGCTGGAGACCAAACGGGCTGCGGAGGTTGCACATCAGTACGGGATGAAGGTGGACACCTATCTTCAGTGGAATACGATGATGTATGAAACGTTCTTCGCCGAGGAGCCGCGCGCCAAGGACTGGATTCAACGGGACGTGAGCGGGCTGCCCATTCTGCTGACTTACGGCTACCAGCAATCCTTCCGATATCGTCCCTGCTTTTCAAACCCGGAGTATCTGGCGTATCTCAAGAAGATCGTTCGATTCGCGGTTGAGGAGGTCAAAACTGATTTCATCCATTTTGATAATTTCGACCTCAATCCCGAACCCGATTCCTGCCGCAGCCCGAGTTGTGTCAACGGGTTTCGCAACTATCTGAAGTCCAAGTACACGCCGGAAAAACTCCGTCAACGGTTTGGATTCGAGAACGTTGATCACGTTAATCCTCCGCAGTGGAACCGTGACAATCCGCCCGAGAAAATGGCAATTATCTACGACCCGGCCATCCAGGAGTGGATTGATTTCCGCTGCCAGGTGATGGCGGATGCTCTGCGGCAGATGGCCGAGTACGCAAAGTCGCTTAATCCTGAAGTGGCCATCGAAATCAATCCCCACGGCATTACAGGCGGAAACCGAGCATGGATGAATGCCATTGATCATTCACGGCTGCTTACTTCGACGGATGCCTATGTGACGGAGGAACAGAACTTCGCCGAATACTTTCCCGAGGACGGACGACTGGTTTCGAAAATCCGCAGTTACAAGCTCGCACGGGCCTATGACAACGTTTTGATGACCGAGTCTCCCAGTGAAGTGGCCACGGCGGAAAAGCTTGCATTCAACCAGACGATTGGGACGGCAGGAAGCGCCCCGCTTCCGGCGTGGATGCTCGACTATATCGCGTTCTACAGGAAGCACCGCGACCTTTTCGTTGGAGCGCGGGATCTGGCCACGGTTGGCGTCTTGCGGTCGTATCCTTCCATCACCTACCACAACGCCAGAGCCCAGTTGAGCGCCATCCTTGTGGAACAAGCTCTGATCCAGTCGCGCATCCCCTTCCATCTGATTTTTGAGGAGCCTTTGCCGGATCTCTCGAAGCTGAAAGTCCTGATTCTTCCGGATTCAGAATGCTTGTCCGATGACCAGATAGCAAAGATTCGGAGTTTTGTTGAGGGCGGAGGCGGCTTGATTGCCACCGGCCAGGCAGGTCTCTATGATGAATGGCGCCGGCTCCGCGTCGAGCCCGGCTTAAAGGGGCTGGTTGATGCACAACGACCCGCCAGCGCATACGAGGAAGAAGTGGGAGCGTTGGAGATTTCCTCTGGGTTACCGATCCGGAAAGTGGCTGACAAAGGCCGGGTGGTCTACTTCCCGGGAATTCCATTCGATGGACCGCTTCCGAGGATGGAGCCGTACTTCACCATAGACAACAGATTCTGGAAGCGACCGGCGAATTGGGAAGAACTGATTGGTGAGATTCGGTGGGCAGCCAACGCGGAAATGCCCGTGGACATCTCCGGGCCGGAATTCCTAGCAGCCAACCTGGTCTGCCAGCTCGAAAAGCGGAGGGAAATGGTCCATCTGGTTAATTACAACGCAAAGTTGGCTCCCTCGATCACGAGCATCGACGTGGTCTGCCGCTTGCCCGAGGGCGAAACTGCGAAATGCGTTAAACTCTACGGACTGGACAACGACACGGCAATTGACCTTCCATTCACAATTCAACGCCACGCCGCATCCTTTACTGTCCCGGAAATGAAAACCTACTCTCTTGTTGTTGTCGGTTGGTAAAAAACTGCGAGGCAAGGGGAACCTGTTAAATCGGACACTTGAAGGAAACTCTGTTCATTGACTTCAGACCCTCTAACGACAAGATCGTGAGCTGTTATTTTCGAGGTTAGGCCCGGGCGCGGGCCAGAACGTAGGGGCCTTCGGGAATCACAGCAATGGTTGAGCCCGGAGCAAGTGCTGACGTCAGTGCCTGAACGGCGGCATCGGCGGTGGGGTATGCCTTTCCCCACAACGAACCGTGATATTCGGCGGGCAAGCCCGGAACGTGGTAGATCACTTCCGCATTGCGAGTCACGAGCCCCAGCTTTTCCAGTTGCCATTGGTCCACCACCACCGGTGAGTGCAGGATATGCTCCATGAACTTGTGGTCAGAGTGGTGCTCCGTCAATAACTCTGTAAACTCTTTTCCGCCCGAGCCTTCCGCGCAGGCGGCCATCAGAAGGATCTTCCCGCCCGGTTTGACAATTTGGGATGCCGCCGTAATACCCTTGATAGCCTGGTAAAAAGTAAGATCGAGCGGGTAGCCGGCGCTCGTGGTAATGACAGCGTCTACAGGCTCGTCGAGCGTTTCCAGCATCACCTGGGATACGAATCGAAGTCCTTCCCGATGCGCCTGGACGGCGTCGCCTGAAAACACTGCTGCAATGGGACGCTGACCCGCTCCTCGCGCCGGCGCCACATCAACCAGAAAATCGTGGCGCACCATGCGGGCAATCTCCAGAAGCTCAAGGTGAAGTGGATTCTGATCGATGGACCCCTCGCAGGCGTGAGGGTCCCGCATGAATTTGGGGCTATGGAGGACTTTGATCGTTTCCTGGGCAGCCAGGCCGGGCACGATCAGTTTGCGGCCTCCTGAAAAGCCCAGCATCAGGTGCGGCTCAATAAAGCCCACGGTGATGTGAAGGGCAGCGGAAACGAAACGCTCGTCGATATAGACGGGCGTTCCGGAGGCGGTCGATCCCAGATGCCGGTGTTCAGCCAATGCACGGGCATTGTGATTGACGATGTGATAGCGGGCGGCAATCTCTTCACCGCATACCTCGCGGATTTCTCCCGGAGTGGCGGGCCGGTGCAAGCCGGTGGCGATGAGGATCGTTACCCCTTCCCGCGAAATCCCAGCTGCTTCCAGATCAGAAAGGATAGCAGGGAGAATCAGGCGGTTCGGAACCGGTCGAGTGATGTCACATACTGAGATAGCCGCAGACGGCTTGCCG
>JAJYLL010000114.1 GCA_021787735.1 Acidobacteriota bacterium
TCGAGGCCTGCAGATAAAGATCGCCAGTGCCGCCAAGCGGACCCGGATCGAGCTTCTCAAACTGCGCGACGTCCGAAACTCCGAAATCGTAGATTTGCTTGACGTCGTATGTCTTCAACTGCGCCGGGGTCAGTTTTCCCACGTCACGCACGTCAATCCGGAAGCGCCCAAAGAAGCGGTTCTTGTTGTAATCGACTCGAATCACGCGCTGCAGCTGTGTCCCGGGATTTTGCGGATCGGCATTCAGTCCGGCCAGCAGATAGAAATCGGTCAACTTGCCGCCATAAGAATCATTCAGAAGTTGGTAGACCATGTAGGTCGGATCATCCGGGCTGACCGGTTTCTGTTTCTTCCTGGCCCACGCAGATGGCGCCGCGATACTCAGCGCCATGATGGCGCCCGCGACAAAATTCGAGTACCTGCTCTTTCTCAATTCACCCTCCCCCGTCCGAATGATGTTTTGTTGAGGTTCAATGCGGACGGCCTTAAACAGGGGAAAAGAATATCACGGTTTAAGGCATCGTCAATATGAACAACCCAAATTTACAATTTTCGAGATGCCGGCGTGAGGCCATAAAGTTGGAAGTAAGCGTGGGAAAGGCCGTGGTATTTTGCGGGCCACGGAACAACCGCGTTTCAACTCTGCCCGGGGCGGCAAGCTGCAGCATTTATTTGCTGCGCAGCGGAAGAAATAGATTGCACAAAAAGGAATGAGAGGCTGAAACGACAGATCCCTCACAAATCTGCCAACATTGAATCTTCGCTCGAACGGCCAGTACGCTATTCGTATTGCGCGTGGTGCTTCACGACAGCGTAGCTGGTGTGGTGGAATAATCGGGAAAGCGAGTCTGCAAAGGTATGCATCCCCGCCGTTGCTGTCAAAGAAACCAGCACCAGCAATAATGCGTATTCGGCGAGATCCTGCCCGTCTTCTTCCTGCCAGAGCCGTTCAAAAAGTTCCATTATTGGCCGTTCCCTTCATTGGGGGCCTGCGAAATCCAAAGTTCGCAGTCCCTCTCACTGAAGCTAAGGCAATCTGCGTTCCAAACCTTCCGCGTCTTGCCAAAACCGACGAGAGCCATTTAACTCATTAAGAATCTGATGGTTATACGCGAGACAAAAAAGAGGCAAACGAACGGCTATCCCGGTTGGAATGCCAGAGTTCTCTATTGGTCGCGCGAGGTGGAATTTTTTTCACTATGTTGTTACAGGTGATTGGATGTCTACTTCCTTCATGAATAACAGATGCTTCCTTGGCTGCTAGCTTATGCCGCGGCCGTTCTTGAAGCGGTAAAAACGCGGCCTCGATGCAATACGAACCTCCGTCAAAAAGGTCCTGTACGACGTTCAGGGTGCAGGATAGAGGAGATATTTCGCCCGCATCTTGCGAAAGTCCGTCAGCGACTGTTGCCACAGGAATTGAATGCGGGCAGGATCGACGTTGTCCCGGATCTCATTCACCACGGCTTTCGAGCCTATCAAAGGCAAGGTCTTGTCCAATTCAAAATCCTTTGGGAAAAGCTGGTGAAGCGCCGAGGCAAGCTCGACACCCAGTTCCGGCGCGTCGAGCGCCTGACGGTCCACGAGATAAATCTGAACGCCGTGGCACACCTGGCCGGCAAATTTGCTGCTTCGGGGCGTAAAGTCCACAGGCAGGAAACGCACTCCCTGGATAACACGCGAGTTCAAATAAACCGCCAGCCACTTACCGTTGATCCAGGGCGCGCCTACCAGTTCGAAAGGCGTATCTGTTCCACGGCCCACGCTGACGTTGGCGCCCTCAATCATTCCGACTCCGGGATAAAGAATCGTCTCTGTCAGGGAACGCAGGTTGGGCGACGGATTTCTCCACTGGAGCCCCGTCTCGTCGTACCAGTCGGTGCGTTCCCATCCCGCCATTTTGATCACGTGCAGATTGGCGTTCAGGTGCTCCTCGCTGTTGAACATTTCGGCGAGTTCCCCCATCGTCATGCCATAGCGGACAGGCAGCGGGTAGTAGCCGACAAACGATCGCAAATCTGGATCGAGGATCGGTCCCTGAACGATCGATGCTCCGATGGGATTGGGCCGATCCAGCACATAGAACGCAATGTGCTGCCTGGTGGCCTCTTCCATGCAGTAAGCCATGGTTGTGATGTAGGTGTAGAAGCGTACGCCAACGTCCTGAATGTCAAAAACCAGTGCGTCCAGTCCCTGCAGCATCTGGGCAGTAGGCCGGCGGGTCTTGCCATACAGGCTGTAAACGGGGAGGCCGGTCGCTGGGTCCGTGGTGGATGCGACCTCGGTGTCCTCCTTGCCCCAGAGGCCGTGCTCGGGGCTGAAGATGGCCTTGAGCTGGACACCCGGCGCGTGGTCCAACAGATCGATGGTCCGATGTCCATTGGAGTCCACTCCCGTCTCATTGGTGATGAGGCCGACACGCAGGCCTTTAAGCGGCGCGAAATTTTCCTTTTCCAGAACGTCGATTCCTGTGCGCACGTCGCCGTTCCGCAGGCCGGTGATGCGGTAACTCCGCATCAGTTCGAAATAGCCGGTCAGAGATCTGCGCGAGTTCAGGATTTCCCGATCGGAAGCCGGTCCCAGAGCGGCTGCGATGGCCGTATCAATCATCGACCGGAGCGCGACCACGTCACCCGTGCCGTTCGGATGAACACGGTTGGTGAGGAAAACAACGTAGGTGTGGGTGACCGGATCGATCCACAGCGAAGGACCTGTAAAACCGGTGTGGCCAAACGATCCCACCGGAAACAGCGCGCCACGATTGGAAGCAAAAGGCGAGGCGATATCCCATCCAAGCCCGCGCACCGCCATTTTGTCCACAGGCGTTTGCGGCGTTGTCATCTTTTCAACGGTCAGAGGGTTCAGGATGTGCACACCATGGTAAGTGCCGCCGTTCAGCAACATCTGGCAGAAAATGGAAAGGTCTCTGGCATCTGAAAACAGCCCGGCATGGCCGGCTACACCGCCCATCCGCTGGGCCGTCGGATCGTGAACCTCGCCCCAAAGGATCGGGCCCGTGGTTCCATTCACGTGCTGCGTGGGTGCAATCCGGTACCGCAGCGAGGCCGGCGGAAGAAACATGGTGCTCGTCATTCCCAGTGGCTTGAAAATGTGCCGTTCGCAATAGACGTTGAGCGGTTCGCCGCTGATGCGACGGACCAGTTCACCCAGAGTTTCATAGTTGATATCGCTATAAATAAAACGCGTCCCGGGCGGCACGATGGGGGCGGTGTCGACGATCATCTGCATCGCTGTATCATAACCGCTCCAGTCGTAGCTAAGGTCCAGGTCGGGCGGCAAGCCGGAATAATGCGTCATCAATTCGCGCACGGTGATGTCCTGCTTGCCGTTGGCGGCAAACTCCGGCCAGTATTCAGAAACTGGATCGTCCAGGCGGATCTTCCCTTCCTGGAAGAGCTGCATGATGGCGGTTGTGGTAGCCACAACCTTGGTGCACGATGCCATGTCATACATCGTGTCCATCCTCGCCGGCAGTTTTTGGGGAACCAGGCGGCGATAGCCGATGGCGCGCCGGTAGACAATCCTGCCGTTATGGCCAACCACGATCACGGCTCCAGGAAGCTTGCCCTGATGCATGGCTTTTTCGATTTCACCGGGCACTTGCCTGAGATGCGCTGCAATGGATGATGAACTCGCTGCAGAAACACGACGTCGCCCCTGTGCCGCCTGAACAGCAGGGGCAACCAGGGCCACCAGGACTAGAAGTAATAAGGCTTTAAAGTCTCGATTTTTATGCATTCCTCGTCCCCCAATAGAATATTTATGAGAGAAGAGCATTTTGCTATAAACTCAGGGGTTTGTGTCAAACAAAGATTTATTTCCGGGTTACTGGACGTCACCTGAATGAATCGCGAAACCGGTGTTTCAGCAAAGGCGACAGACCTGTGGAATGGCCAGCATAAAATTGTTCGAAATTGGTACACTGATACTCTGTGCCTGGTAGCACGGCATGAACGCAAAGGCATGGTTACGGGAAATCGAAGCGCGGCAATCCCCCGCAGGACCTAAATGAAAAGCCCATCAACGGAACGCATTACTGAGAGGAAGAACGCTGCGTCGGATTCTCTCGATACGAAGAACACCCGCGAAATCCTCATCCTGATGAACCGAGAGGACCAGAAGGTGGCGGTTGCAGTCAGAAAGGTTATTCCGCAGATTACCCGCGCGGTTGACCTGGCGGCCGCCGCCATTACAAAGGGAGGCCGGCTCATTTATCTGGGCGCGGGAACCAGTGGCAGGCTGGGTGTTCTGGACGCATCCGAGTGCCGGCCTACATTCAGCACTGACAGGGTCGTGGGCATTCTGGCGGGCGGCCCGAGAGCCATGTTTAAGGCGGGCGAAGGCGTTGAAGACGACCGCGCCGCCGCACGGCGGGACCTTGAGCGTATCGGCCTGGACCAGAAGGACGTGCTGGTAGGGATTGCGGCAAGCGGCCGGACGCCTTACACGATCGAGGGACTGCAATATGCAAAGGGAAAAGGCGCTGCAACGGTGGGCTTAACGGCTAATCCCAGTTCGCCGATGCGCGGAATTGTGGATGTCGAAATTGCTGTCAACGTAGGCCCTGAAATCCTCGCCGGGTCAACCCGGCTGAAGGCCGGGACGGCCCAGAAACTCGTTCTGAACATGCTTTCCACGGCAACGATGGTCAAGCTGGGAAGGGTTTTTTCCGGCTTCATGGTGCACGTGGAAATGAAGAATGAAAAGCTCCGGGAACGCGGCCGCTCCATGGTAGCCAAGGCCACTGGGGTCGATCCTGCAACGGCTGCGCGCACCATGGAAGCCTCGGGCTCAAACCTTCCCGCGGCGTTGCTTATGATCTGGAAAGGCATCTCGAAAAAGGAGGCGGTCCGCATCCTCCGGCAGCAACCCAATACAGCGCTCGCGCTCCGCCGGGCGCGCGCTGAATATCTCAAAAGACACTCCGGGGCTGTTCGCAGGCCGACCTCCAGAGGAAAATCATGAAGTCCGTGAAAGCCATTATTGCGGGAACCATCTATACGCCGCTTGAAGAGATCCGCAACGGCGTCATTCTGGTCGAGGGACATCGCATTGCGAAGGTCGGCCCTCGCGACCAGGTTAAGATTCCGCAAGGCGCAGCGGTGATCGACTATCAAGACCGCACAGTCGTCCCGGGATTCATCGACATCCATATTCACGGCGCTGTGGGATGCGATCTGATGGAAGCCACTCCGGAAGCCGTGGCCGCCGTGGGAAAATACCTGGCTCGCCATGGAACGACCTCCTACGCGGCAACCACCGTCGCGGCCAGCCTGGACAGGACCTTGAATGCCGCCAAAGGCCTGGGCGAAATCATTCGCACCTCCAACAGCTTGCAAGTGGGCTCAGATAAGATCACGGGCGCGCAGCCGGTCTGTATTCACCTTGAGGGTCCATTCCTGAACATCAAGCGGCGCGGCGCCCATCCGGCATCCCAGATCCAGAAGCCCTCGACCGACCTGCTGGCCAGGTTTCTGGACGCAGCTGGTGGTACAGTACGAATTCTGACGCTGGCGCCGGAACTCGAAGGCGCACTCGCGCTCCTGGAGTTTGCGCGAAGCAAAGGATTGAAAGTCGGCATCGGGCATTCGAACGCAACCTATGAGGAAGCCAAGAGCGCCATCGAAGCCGGCGCAACTCATGCGGTTCATTGTTTTAACGCGATGCGGCCTTTCCAACATCGAGACGCCGGAATTATCGGCGCCGTCCTTACTGACGATCGCATTAGCGCAGAGTTGATCTGCGACGGCATTCATGTGGAACCCACCGCCATCCGTCTGCTTGTGCGTTCCAAGGGTATTGAGCGGCTGATATTGGTAAGTGACAGTCTGAGTGGGGCGGGAATGCCCGACGGCAACTACCGCCTGGGCAATTTCACTGTGCATGTGGCCAGCGGCGTGTGCCGGACGGTGGACGGGAGCCTGGCGGGAAGCACCATCATGCTCGATGCCGCCCTGCGAAACCTCTCGGCTTTTACAGGCCTCAGCTACCGAGAATGCCTGCCTTGCATTACAACCAACCCGGCCAGAATCCTGGGGCTCGAAAAGCAGAAGGGTGTTATTGCTCCGCGCGCCGACGCGGACCTGGCAGTCCTTGATCAGCAGTTTTATGTGACACAAACATACGTTCGTGGCCGGCCGGTCCTCTAGAGCCGAGCGCCGACAATGACTGGAAGCAAATATGGATAAGTTTCTAATTACCGGAGGCCATCCGCTTGAAGGCCGTGTGCCGATCAGCGGCGCAAAGAATGCAGCTCTTCCCGCAATGGCTGCCGCGCTACTGACACAGAAGCGGGTCATTCTGCGCAATGTTCCCCGAGTTCGCGATATCGGTACTATGCGCAGTCTTTTGGACGAATTGGGCGTGGATTCATCCGTGACCCACGAAGAGCACGGCAATCGCGTCGAGATTGAGGCGCGCCGGTTGCTGAATCCGATGGCGCCTTATGAGCTTGTCAAGCAGATGCGAGCGTCGATCCTGGTCCTGGGACCTCTGGTGGCCCGCTTCGGGCAGGCGCGCGTCTCTTTGCCAGGAGGGTGCGCTATTGGGGCGCGCCCTGTCAACCTTCACATCAAGGGGCTGGAAAAGCTCGGGGCCTCAATCCATATTGAACACGGCTATATTGAGGCGCGGGCTGAGCACCTCAAGGGATCCGTTTTCACTTTTGACGTGGTTTCTGTTACCGGGACAGAGAATCTGATGATGGCTGCCGCGCTCAGCGACGGCGAAACCGTTCTGGAAAACGCGGCCAGGGAACCTGAAGTTGTAAACCTTGCCGATCTGCTAATCAAAATGGGCGCCAGAATCGAAGGCGCAGGCAGTGATGAGATTCGCATTCAAGGGGTAAGCGAATTAGGCGGCACCGAACACACTATCATTCCGGACCGGATTGAAGCGGGAACTTTTCTGGTTGCGGCTGCGATCACCGGCGGCCATCTCGTGCTTGATGGGGTCAATTCTGCCCATCTTACCGCTGTGATCAACAAATTGACTGAGGCCGGCGCGCAAATCACTGAGGCCGGCCCGGACAAGCTGGAAGCCTCCGCAGGCCATGAAATCCGTGCAGTTGATGTGACAACCAGAGAATACCCCGGCTTTGCCACTGATATGCAGGCCCAGTACATGGCGCTGATGACCCAGGCTGAGGGCTCATCCTTGATTACGGAAACAATCTTTGAAAACCGCTTCCTTCATGCACTGGAGTTGACGCGGATGGGGGCTGACATTACTGTAAACGGCCGGCGGGCTGTCGTGCGCGGCAGGACCTCATTGAGCGGGGCAAAGGTGCAGGCGTCCGACCTGCGCGCGAGCGCATCCCTGGTCCTCGCAGGGCTTGCCGCCCAGGGTGAAACGCTGATCGACCGCGTTTATCACATCGATCGTGGTTATGAGCGGATCGAAGAAAAATTAAGCCGGCTGGGAGCCAAAATTCACCGCGTCTTTGAATAACTTTCCAGTCAAACAATTCCCTCGGATGGCAACATCCCCTGAACCGTATTGCGGGAAGGCAGGGTCTTGCTTCAAACATGACCCTGGCGTGCGTCATCCAACAACAACTGAAGCGAGCGGCTGGCATTGGCAAGCTGTCGTTCAACTTGTGCCGGGGCAGTTCCGCCAATAGCTCTTTTTCTGCTGACCGACATCTCCGCCGACACCGCAGTTCTCGCCAGATTCTTGTCCCATGTAGGAATTATCCCCCGCGCTTCTTCCAGGGTGAGGTCGGCAAATGTCTTATTGCGGTCCACGCAGTATCTGACCAGCTTGCCAACCTGCTCATGCGCCCGGGCAAAAACAATACCCTGCTGCACCAAAGCATCAGCTACCTCCGTGGCTGTCAGGAACCCCTGTGCGGTAGCCGCCTTCATTTTGTCGGCGCGAACGCGAAGCGTCGCGACAACACGGCCAGCCAGGACGAGGCAATCCGAGGCGGTATCAACCGCGTCAAACAGCACCTCCTTGTCTTCCTGCAGGTCTCGGTCGTAGGCCAGAGGGAGGCCCTTCAGAAGTGCCAGCATATTGGTAAGCCCGCCCAGCACTCTTGCAGCTTTACTGCGGATCAGTTCCAGCGTGTCCGCATTCTTCTTCTGTGGCATCAGGCTGCTGCCCGTTGCATAGGCATCGTGCAGTTCGACAAACCCCAACGCCGGAGTCGAGTAAATGATGAAATCCTCTGAAAGGCGGCTGAGGTGCACCATGACCAGTGAGCACGCAAACACCAGGTCACACACAAAATCACGGTCGGACGTAGCGTCGAGACTGTTGCGCGCTACGCGGGCAAATCCCAACTCGCGGGCCAGGCGCTGGCGGTCGATAGGATAAGCCGTCCCCGCCAGTGCGCCGGCTCCCATGGGAAGTTCGTCCACGCGCCTGTAGCATTCCTGCAAGCGGGAGACATCGCGCAACAACATTTCAAAGTAAGACAACAGGTAATGTGCGAACAGGATCGGCTGAGCAGGCTGAAGGTGCGTATAACCCGGCAGGATCGCCGATTTATTCTTCTGGGCCTGGTGAAGCAACGATTCCAGAACTCCCGCCGCGTTATTCAGAAGTCCTCGAATCGCATCCTTCGCATAAAGGCGGGTCTCCGTGGCCACCAAGTCGTTCCGGCTGCGCCCCGTGCGGAGCTTGCCGGCCACCGGCCCGATCTCTTTTTCGAGACGGGCTTCCACCCAGCTGTGGACATCTTCACTTTCTTCCCTGGCCGCCCAGTTGGGTTTCTGCCTGACGTAGCGAGCGATGGCATTCAGCCCCCGCGTCAAGGCATAAACCTCATTCCGGGTCAGCAAACGAACACGCCCAAGCTCCCTGACATACGCCAGGTTCACCTGAAGGTCATACGCAATCAACCTCCGATCAAATGAAAACGACTCCGAGAATTTCTCAAACAGCGGATCGCGCCGGCCTTCAAACCGCCCGCCCCAGAGCTTCATTCCTTTCTCCCGGACTTGCGCTTCGCAGCACCCTTCTTCGCGCTTTGAACCGTCAGCGCCGCCAGCTTGATCGGAAGGCCCAGCAGGTTGATGAATCCCTCGGCATCCTTCTGATTGTAATCGGCGCCCATGGTAAAGGCAGCAATGCTTGGGTTGTAGAGCGAGTACGGCGAGCGGCGGTCGAGAACCCGCACGTTACCTTTGTAAAGCCCCAAGGTAACCTCTCCCGCAACATTCCTCTGGGTTGTGTCCACAAAGCTCTGGAGTGCCTCGCGCAGCGGAGTAAACCACTGCCCGTTGTAGATCAACTCTGCGTAACGGAGGGCAACGCCCTGCTTGTAGTGGAAAGTCTCACGGTCAAGGCAAAGCGCATCCAGTTCATGGTGTGCAGCATGGAGAACTTCGCCGGCGGGTGTCTCATAGGCACCGTGCGACTTCATACCGACCAGACGGTTCTCAACCAGGTCTGTCCTGCCCACGCCATTCAACCCGGCAATCTTGTTCAGCTTCTCCATCAGTTGAACAGGGCCCAGCTTCTTGCCATCCACTGAGACCGGCACGCCCGATTCAAAGCCGATCGTCACCTTGGTTTCGCGGTTAGGAGCACGCAAAGGGCTTACCGTAAGTTTCCAGGCATCCTCGGGCGGCTCGCCCAGCACGGTTTCAAGCGGACCGCCTTCGTGGCTCAAATGCCAGAGATTTTCGTCCCGGCTGTAGAGGTCCTTTTCGGTGACCGGCACCGGCACCTTGTGCTTCCGGGCATATTCAAGGGCGTCTTCGCGAGACACAATCGACCACTCGCGCCACGGCGCAATCACCTTCAAGTGAGGGGCCAGCGCTTTGAAAGCCAGCTCGAACCGCACCTGGTCATTTCCTTTGCCGGTGCAACCATGTGCCAGAGCGTCCGCGCCTGTTTTAAGCGCGACCTCAACCTGCCGCTTGGCCAGTATCGGGCGCGCGAGCGAAGTCCCAAGCAGATACTTGCCCTCGTAAATGGCTCCGGCCTGAAGAGCTTTCCACAAATAACCGGTGATGAATTCCTCGCGCAGGTCTTCTATAAACACCTCGGAGGCCCCGCTCTTCAGCGCCTTCGAGCACAATGCTTTGTAGTCATCGCCCTGCCCAACATCGCCGACCATGGCAATCACTTCACAATCGTAGTTTTCCCGCAGCCAGGGGATAATGACGGAGGTATCCAGCCCTCCGGAATATGCAAGTACAACCTTTTTTACTTTTTGTGATGAATTTCCAGACACCGTCATCCTTTCCTTTCTTCGCGTGTTCTAACCGGAAGCTGCGCCGCGATGGCGTCTCCTCCAGCTTGACAGAGATAATTGCTCTACTTAAATCCCAACCAGATCAATGATCTTCTTCCGAATGCGGGCGGCCTCCTGCGGGCTGCCTGTGGCAATAAAGATTGTATCGTCTCCGGCCACCGTTCCCACAACCTCTGACCACTGCTCAGCATCCAGCGCCACGGCAACGGAGTGCGCATTCCCCGGGTGCGTCTTGATCACAACCAGGTTGGATGCCTTGCGAACGTCCCTGAGAAACTCCTTCAGGACAATCGGCAAAGGCGGCTGAATTGGCTTTGCCGGCCCCGCCACGCCAGGCGTGCGATAGCCTTTGCGGGTTTTGATCAGGCCCAACTCTTCAATATCGCGTGAAACCGTCGCCTGCGTCACCTGAATTCCGCGGCGGGCAAGCTTGTCACACAGTTCCGCCTGGGTGGCAATCGGCTCTCTTTTCAGCAAGTCCAGAATTTGAGTACGTCGATAAAGCTTGTCCATGCAAATTTATGCATCCGATTTATAAATACTCTAGCTGGCAAAATTTGGCAAGGAAAACACAAAGGGGACATCTCTAAAGAGCTTTGGCACGAAAGCACAAAGGCGTTGTCAACACGTCACATCCTCAGGTATGATGTTTGTGCGGGGTGGAGCAGTCTGGTAGCTCGTTGGGCTCATAACCCAAAGGTCGCTGGTTCAAATCCAGCCCCCGCAACCAACCTTTTCATTGAATTACGGGAAATCACCAACGACCTCCGAGTACCAGTTCGTACCAACCGGGTGGAGCCTCCCGGACGAGCCCTATTTATCCAGCAACGCCCTTGCAACCTTGCTAACCGCTTCCCGCTTTTGTTCGGTCACGGCTTGCGAATAGATATTCAAGGTTGTGGAAGCATCTGCATGCCGCATCAATTCCTGCTGCACCTTGATATCGGTTCCGTAAGCCCTCAGCAGGGTTGAATAGGTATGCCGGAAAGTATGCCACCCGACTTTCCCCAAGTTTGCGCGGAGCGCTGCAGGCTTAATATGGTCTTCCCGAATGCTATCTTGCCAGCGGGGCTTCCCCATGTTTACCTCACTGCCAAAAATGAAATCCGTCGGTTGAGTTTGAATCGACCTCTTCCGGTGATTCAGCAGTTCGGTTGCGAGATCCGGGTCGAGAGGCACCGGTTTTTTGGACACCTCGTTCTTCAGTTTGGTCAGCCGGGCTCCGACCGAACCCTGCTCGACCATCAACGTCAGATCTTCCCAGTTGATGTCCCGCCACTGGAGTCCCATGACTTCGCTGGCGCGAAGCCCAAGGCATGCTGCGACGACAACCATGGTCCGGTAAGGTTCCCCGAGTTCATCAAGAAGCTTCTGGAATTGATCGGGAGTAAGGAACCGGGGGATAGACTGACGTTGGGTTCCTTGTCGGACCAGTTCAACAGGGTTGGAGTCGATCAGTCGCCATCTTCGGGCACTCTCGAAGACAACGTGCATGATCTGACGGATATTCCCTTTGGTTTTGGGTGCCAGAGGTTTTTTCCCGTCCAGGGTTTTGAGGTTCCGAAGCCAGTCCTCAACATCCATCGGATAGACTTCCTCAAGGAAAGTGGTTCCCCATCGCGGGAGAATGTGCCCGTCCAAGTTGGAAAGGTACGACACCCTGGTTGAGTGTCGCTCCGACAGTTCCTCCTGTTTGTAACGATCCACCAGAGCATTGACCGTCACGGAATGGAAGGCCTGTTGAGAGTTCCTTTTGTTGATTCTCATTCTCAAAGACTCAACCGCCCGTTCCGCGTCGGCTTTGCGGGGGAGTTTTGCGATCGTGCCAATCAGGACTGATGTCATTTTCCCGTTTTCATACCAACGGAACTGCCATACGTCCGGGCCTTTCCGTCGTTTCCTACGTGTTAGGTTTCCATACTGGTATCGTGTCGCCATGAAATCTCCTTTCAGAAAGCGAATTCTTGGCGGCACGGCTGACACGCCGATTGTAACTGGGAAGAGATCCAGCGTTCAATGTCCGATTCTCTGTAGCGCCAGAATTTTCCAACCTTGAAGGCCGGGAGCACTCCGCGCCTGGCCATCCGTTCGATAACCTTGTAATTCATTCCCAAAATTTCACCAACTTGCTGGCTCGTTAGTATAGGTTCCACTTTTCTTTTCTCCCTGCTGTTCTGCCTTCAGATTTCACCGATGGTCTACAATCATCCCAAAACTGACCAGTGCAGCAGACTTGTTTGCTGTTCTCGGGCTTGTTGATGAATTTCCTCCTTCACAAGCCGATGCTGCTACCGAATTGCCGTTAGCACATTCATAATCCTGGACCTTTTGAATGCCTAATTCAGCCGGCGCAGAATGACTGTTCGGCACGAGCTTCATGCCTTCGTTCTCTTCTTGGGCGCCCGGGCAGGCATTCAAGACACCCACTGCACGCGTCAGTGCTTTCCCAACTTCCTCAATCATCTTCTTGGCTCCCAAAACGTTGGCCTCAACCTTCCTAAACAGAATCTCTAGGTCCCGCCTTTCCCTGGGAGTGTCAGACCGTTCATAGATAAACATCAATTGTAGAAAGCTTTCCATGCTCGACTGCTGCAACTCGGTTACGCCCTGCAGCCATGACCATATTTCATTTAACAGTCTCAGCGATTCTTGTTCGTTATCCAACTTTCACACTCCTTTTCTCAGTAAAATTTCCCGTATTCAGACCCATGCTGTCTTATAATTGCTCCTTTTTCAAATAAGTACTAGCTGTTAGTTCCATATTAGCATAGCCGATGGCTCTGTCAAGAAAAAACTTGCCTAACTGTCAGTGGTATGAGAAAAATATTGATAAAGGAGATCTGTTATGGCCAGGCGGGGAGCAAAGGAAAAGAAACTGCGAAACGTCACTGAATTCCAGAGGACGATCCGGGAAAGGCGCAAAGAGCTGGGAAGATCCCAAGCGGATATTGCCCGTGCGATCGGCATCGATTCCCCGGAATTCATCTCCATGCTCGAACTGGGCGTTCGGCGCATCGATCTCAACCGCGTCCCAGCCCTCGCCCGCGCACTTGAGTTGGATTCTTCGACGCTATGCCAGCATGCATTGTGGGAAGCGGCTCCTGAAATGTTCCGCACGCTCTTTGGGGAGAATTATGCCCCTGGTAGAGTAGAACCGGCCCCACCGGAAGAACCAAGGACCCTCAAGGTATCCCCTGACATGGCCGACTTCTGGGAGCGGTACACCTCCTTACCCGAACAATTACGGCTGGCCATCGATACGATCGTCAAATCATTGTATGCCCACCGCTTAGAGAAGGGACACCTACCCAGTCTTTCACCCGCCGTGCCCACCGAATAAAGCAGCAGATGGCCTAGCCTGATGATTTTTTAAAATGTGTTAAAATAAATATTGACATAACCTACGGTTAGTTCTTATCATTTGATCATGGCGCTCGATCCCGGTCGGACGTCAAGAGGTCTCGTTACCTGCCGCTGGCAAGTAATGAGTCCGACAACTTGAACACACGGGAAAGGCTTCCCTTCTCCGGGCCCCAGAAACTCCGGGGGCAGAAGGGGAGCCCGAAGTCGGGGGAACCTGGCAGATTCCCGTAACACCAGACCGGCCTGAGAAGGCAAGGAATGATCTTCGTGTACCCCGGGGGCTCCGTCTGGCCAGATAACTCTATTTCACTGATCCAAGGAGGGATCAAATATGTATAGCAATACTCAGAAGACACTCGTTGCAGAATATGGAAACTGGTTCAGTCATTGGCCATGGAGCCACTTTGGAACATTCACGTTCGGGAGAATCTTATCCCCACAAACCTGTGAAGATCACTGGAGGACTTTCATCAACTTATTGGAACGCTATACCCGTGGCCGTATTGGATGGGTCCGGGCACCTGAAGGACGCTGGTCAGGCTGTGGAAAACCGCATATTCCTCTCCATAGTACCTTCATCTATGTTAGA
>JAJYLL010000115.1 GCA_021787735.1 Acidobacteriota bacterium
TCGCAGTTGGAAGCAATCCCTGGAACCCAACCCCGAAAGACGCGAACCTGGCCAGCATTTGCGAAAGATTCGGTGGAGGCGGCCACGCAAAAGTCGCTGCGATTTCGTTACCGCCCAACGACCTCGACCGGGGCCGCGCCATTGCCGGCGAGATCGTTCAGGAACTTCGCTCCTCTCTCCAGTAAAATAGATTTGTGCAGTTGCTGCGGCCGGTTTGGTTGGAGACTGTCTGAATTTCACGAACCGTGCCGCCAGTCGGGGAGTTTCCCTGCTGGATGGGAGAGTCTGATGCCGAACGGCGTATTTTCTGAATCTCAAACCGGTATTGCAAGATTATCCGCAGGCCGTCACCACAGGCCCGCGGCGTGGTTGCTGGCTGGCGTCATTGTATGCCTGATGGCCGCTGCACTGGTTGTATTTGCGGGACAGACCACGCAGGACGGAGGCGCGACGGCACCGGCCACAGCTTCCACTGCTGCCGAAAAGACTCCTTCTTACACTGTGCCGGCGGGCACGGAAATCTTCCTTCGGCTGAAGACTCCTGTCAGCACCACCTCGTCGCATTTGAACGAGACCGTGGAAGCTGAGGTGGAACGTGACGTTGAAATCAACGGCGGCGTTGCCATTCCCTTCGGGGCTATAGTCAGTGGTCGCATTGCAATGCTGATTCCGAGTTCCAGCCCTACGGACCGTGCAAAGGTCCTGTTGAGATTTGACCAGCTGAAACTTCCCGGCCAGGCTGCCATTCCACTGGCCTGCCATGTGAGCGATATTGACAATGCAAGGGAGACGGTGCTGGCGAACGGCACCATCCAGGGTGTGCTGGCCAGCGAACTGCCGGTTACTCTGTTGAACTCGGCCATGGCAAAAATTCAAAAGAAGACAGGCGGCACCGAGCAGGGCCAGCAGGGCGGGGGATCAATGTTCGGGGGCCCTGACACGTCCATCAATTATGCAGCAGGCACAGAGTTCTCTGTGGTGCTCGACAAGCCGCTGGTCGTCTCCGGCGAATTCAAGCCCGAGTTTGCCGGGAAGCTTCCCGGCGGGTTGATGGAGCCTGTGATGCAAATGCTGGCGCAGGCGCCGCGCCGAGTGAAAAACAAGAAAGGCGGCGAGGGCGGTCCCCTGAACCTTGTTCTGATTGGGAGCCGGGAGGAGATTACTGCGGCTTTTGAGAAGGCCGGCTGGACGAAGGCGCAGGACGAGAACGCAAACTCGCTCTGGAAGACTTTTGAAGCCATGGTTAAGGGAACTGGTTACGATGAGGCCCCCATGTCCACGCTTTATATGTACGGGCGGCCGGAAGACATGGCTTTTGAAAAGATGTTGAATACGTTCACTCACCGTCACCATCTTCGAATATGGCGAGCGCCGGCAACGGCGCCGGACGGCCGGCAGATGTGGGTAGTGGTTGCCGACCACGACAATGGTTTCGACATTCGCCCGGGCGTCATTTCGCATTCGGTTGATCCGAAAGTTGACCTGGAGCGGGCTAAGGTGGGCGCGGACCTCGGCATGACGGGCATGGTGGCTGCCGAGGAACTGGTAAGTGTTTCAAATCCCGCCCGCGTGGGCGTGACTGCAACGGGTGGAAAGTGGGAGAGCGACGGGCGAATCCTGATCGTTGACTTTAAGCCGCCATCCGGCGTTCCCGCGACGTAATTTCAGGCTGGTCCCGCCTTTTTCAGGCGGAAAGAAACTCTATGCGCGCCCGACGGACGCTGTTGAATGTTGTTATTATTGCGCCGCGCGCACAGTCCATGGCGCTTCCCTGCAGTCATGAATTCCGTCGTGTGCCGTCATGATTGATGCTTGACTCAGCAACGTCATTCCGATAGTTTGACGGGCTGGTCTAAGGAACGAGTGCTTGGTGAAGAAAAAGAACCTGAAACAATGGATCTGGCTTGGCGTCAGTACCCTGATTCTGGGCCTGATTATCTACAATCTCCGCCACAATCCAGAGTGGGCGCATTTTGACTGGGGGCGGCTGTGGGCGTCGCTGGTGAGCGCCCGGCCGGGACTTCTGTTGCTGGCTCTGGTGGGAGTTTATGGGACCTACGTCTTCCGTGCGTTGCGCTGGCAGTTTCTGATGCACCCCATCAAGAAGGGGTCGCTCTGGGTCCTGATTGTGGGCCAGTTGCTGGGCTTCAGTTCCATCTACTTGGTGGGACGCCCGGGAGAATTTGTTCGCCCCGCCTACATCGCCCGCAAGGAATCGCTGCCGATTACCTCCATGGTCGCCGTCTGGCTGATGGAGCGCATCCTCGACACGATTTGCCTGGTTGTGCTGTTTACACTGGTACTCTATTTTGCCCCGGTGGAGATGAGCGCCGCCGGAGAGCGTGTGCTCTCGGTGATGCATGAGGCCGGCAACGCGATGCTGGCCATCACGGTGGTTATGGTGGCTGGACTGGTGCTTTACCGGCTGAAGACCCAGACTCTGATGGACTGGGTGGCGCGCAAGGTACGTTTTCTGCCGCAGAAAGTGCAGCAACACGTTAACCACTTTCTCCACTCGTTTGCGGAAGGGCTCCAGGTGGTGAGGAGCATGCCAGACTTTGCAGGCAGCGTGGTGTTGTCCGTTGTGCTGTGGTGCACGAACGCGACGGTTTTCTGGCTGACGCTGAAAAGCTTGGGCGGGGCACTGGGCTCCTTTGTCTGGCTGGGGGCCGCGCTGGTCTTGTTCTGCGCGTCGCTGGGCCTTGTGGTGCAGTTCCCGGGGATTGGCGGAGGTTACCAGGTGGGGATCGTTCTGGCTCTGACCGAGATTTTCGGCGTGGGGGCAGATGTTTCCACTGGAGCGGCCATCCTGCTTTGGCTTATGATGTCGGTTCCGGTCTTGGCGGTGAGTCTGGGCCTGCTGGTACATGAGGGGCTCAGTTTCAAGCGCCTCGAGGCTATTACCGAAGAAGAAGAGATGGAGCAGTCCGCCGCCGTCAAGGATGCTGATTGAAGCTACGCATCTGACGACTGCTTCCTGAGCGGAGGGGCCGGGCTTTTCTTCCATGCCCGGCGAAACCTGAATTATGCGATGCCCTTTCTGTGGCTACACCGAGGACAAAGTTGTTGATTCCCGGGCTGGCAAAGTGGCTGACACCATCCGCCGCCGCCGCGAATGCATGAAGTGCGGCCGTCGGTTTACCACCTATGAGCGGATTGATGAAATTCCATACATGGTGGTGAAAAAGGATGGCAGCCGGGAAAAGTTCGACCGCCAGAAGATCCTGAACGGGCTGCTGAAAGCCTGCGAAAAGCGCCCGGTTCCCATGAGCAAGCTGGAGGAGATTGTCGACGAGGCGGAATCCTACGTCGCCGAATCTCCCGACCGCGAGCGGCCCAGTTCAGAACTGGGTGGATTGGTGATGGACCGGCTGCGAAAACTGGACAAAGTGGCCTACGTCCGCTTTGCGTCGGTTTATCTGGACTTCAAAGATGTGCGGGAATTCATGGATGAGCTCAAGGATCTGCTGAACGCCAAGACGACGTGATCGTTTAACCTTGACTCACGGCCGCACCCACACAAAAGCGCCGAACTCGCGAAAAGTTCGGAACCCCATTCGTTCATAGAGCCTTACAGCCCCACTGTTCAGCGTTGTGACCGTCAGTGATACCTCGGTATAGCCTGCTCGGGCCAGTTTCTCAAAGGCATTTCGGAGCATTGCGGTACCCAGGCCGATGCCCTGGTAGCCGGCGGCCACGGCGATCTGCGGTATGTGGGCCGTTCCGGGCCGAACAGCGGTAAGACCCAGTATCCCGGCCAGCTTGCCCGTCGTCCGATGGACTGCGGCAATTGAGGCCTGCTGCAGGTAGTCTCCGCAACCGCGATGCCGGACAATGCTTTCCACCAGCCGTGTAGTGCCTGCGATGGTGCAGTACTGGTTGTTGACGGCCGCGTCGATGTGGTTTTGATAGACGTGATGGAGCAGTTGCGCCGCTTCGCGGTCGTAGCGGTGATCCCAGGGCATGAAGGCGAAGTCGCCCTGGACTCCCTGTGGCCCGGTACCTGCTCTGGAATTAGCCGTTGGGCGATTTGCGGGGTTTATCCCTAAACGAAAAGCCATAAACTGGCGAAGATAAGTTTGGAAAGCACGTGATCGGAAATAGGGTCCGATCTGGCTGACGGTGAAATGCGGAAGTTGGGCTTCAATGCGGCGAACATCAGCGAAATTAAACAAGGCTTCGACGGTAATGGCCAGCAGTTCGCAGGCGCGGTCAGTTCCGGAGACTGAAGGCTCCGTGAAGAGACTGCCGATCATACCCTTGGAACCTTCACGGAAGTAGAGGCAATAACCCTTTGCGACACTTTCTTCAACCAGCGCGAAGCCCGAAAGCCGCTTTTCGACGAAATAAGCAGAGATCATCTCTGCCGAGGGCGCATAGTCCCAGTGGAGATCCTCCAGCCAGGCGCGAGATTCGGTCTGGAGGAGCGGTTGGAACTGATGCAGATTCAACTGGCGGATATCAACAATCCTGGGCGCCAAGGGTTCGGTGGTCCTCCTGCAAGTTGGTGCCGAAGTCATTTCAGTATAGCCCAGATTCAAATACGAGCCGGAGGCAACATGATACGGGTTGCGGACCGGGGCGCGAGGGCGTGTCTTGAACCGGAAGAGTGAAGGCATTCTATGAAATTGCTGGTTCTGTCAGCGCCTGGCGACGTCCCGAAGCGGATTGATGGCGGCAGGCTATTCTTGCCGTAATGCGGCGAAAAGTCTCCGCGCCATGCGAAGGGAACTGATCGCCGCGAAGGTTATGGAAAGCACAGATAGCAGCTATGTTGCGAATACGATTATTAAGATCGAGTCACTCCCTGGAAGGCCTACGGGCCGGTAAGAGGCTCTCAGAATGACACTCCAGACTCCCTACCCGGCCGCTCTGCGCAAGCGGGCCCGGGCCTTGATGGCCCGCAGGTTGATTGCAGGAGGGCTGATTGTGCTCTCCGGAATCCTGGTGGTATTGACCTGCGCCGGGGCATTCCTGACGTACCGCATTACGACCACCCACGATACATCCGAGGACGTCACCCCAGCGGCCTACCTGCTTTCAAGTTATGAGAGCGTTAACTTTGCGGACTCAAACGGAACGCAGCACCAGGGATGGCTGCTGATCGGCTTGCGGCGCGCTCCGGTCATCATTCTCTGCCACGGATACAACTCCAACCGGTCGGCACTGCTTTCTCTGGGCACGGTGCTGCAGGCCAATCACTTCAATGTCTATCTTTTCAATTTCGACGGGTCGCCGCCCAACGATTACTTTTCGAATCTCGGCGTCAACGAAGCCTCCGTTCTCTCGGCGGCTATTGCCAAGGTCGAAAAACTGCAAGGGGTCAATCCATATCGCATCGGGTTATACGGAGATTCCCTGGGTGCCTATGCGTGCCTGGTTGCAAGCGAGCGCCATCCCGAGGTTGCCGCCCTTGCACTCGACAACGCTTACAGTCAGCCGGCGCGACTGTTCGATGTGGAGTTGGACCGGCTGGTGGGCGGGGCCGGGCCGCTGTTCAGGCTTCTTTGCGGAGTGGAATTCCGCCTGCTAACCGTGGGTACTGCCAATCCGGACGTGCAGGCCGGCCTTTCCAGACTGGCGGGCAGGCCCAAATTGTTCCTTGCTTCAGACGATGCTCCGATGCTTGAGAGATCGACGCGCCGGCTTTATCAGGATGCGCCCCTGCCGAAGCGCCTGGTGGTGCTGCCGCATACGGAGGGGGACATCGTGTCCGGCCCCGGAAGAAAAGAGTACGAGGACCAAGTTCTGAACTTCTTTCTGCGCAATCTTCCGCTAAGATCAGACTAGACAACGGAGGGCATGTCCGGAGACTATGTTGTGGCAACCATAGGCGACTGGCGCCCGGACGGTTGATGCCGTACTCTTGTGTTTTTGACACTTATGGTCTTGAGGAACCGGTTGAAGCAGAATCCTACATCGCGAAAACCGCGGTTTCGCCATCGCATTGAATTCTTCGCTGCCCGGTGCATCCTGAGATTGCTGGGATGGCTGCCGCAGTCGCTGGCGAGGAGCCTGTGCGAGTTGCTGGCCGCCTTGAGCTACATATTCTGGCCCCGCCTTCGCCGCGTGGGTATGTTCAATCTCGGCATCGCCTTCCCGGACTGGACTGACAAGCGTCGGCGGCAGGTTCTGTTTGCGGAGTTCCGCAACCTGGGACGCATGCTCGCGGACTTCGCGCATTTTCCGCAGTTGAACCGCGAAAATATCGAGCGCCTGATCATCTACGACGGATTTGAGAATTACGACGAGGCCCGAAAAAAGGGCCGGGGCATTATCTTTTTGACCGCCCACTTTGGGAACTGGGAATTGGGTTCGTTCGCTCACGGAGTGTACGGTTATCCCTGCAATTTTGTGGTGAGGGAAATGGATAATCCCCTGATGGACGAACTGATCAGTCGTCACCGGTGCGCGAGCGGAGGGCATGCCATCGAAAAGAGGGAATTTGCCCGCCAGACGCTGCGCGCTTTCGAGCGGAATGAAGCCGTGGGGATTTTAATGGACCAGAACATGCTTGCGGGTGAGGGCATCTTTGTGGATTTCTTTGGCCTGCCGGCCTGTACAACCAGTGGTCCCGCCCGCGTAGCTCGACGGACCGGCGCGCCCGTTATCCTGGGGCTTGTGATCTGGGACGCGAAGCTGAAGAAGTACCGGCTGCGGTTTGATCGAATCGACTGGATCAAAGGTCCGAACCCTGAGAAAGAAATTGAGCTGAACACGGCGAACTTTACGAAGCGGATCGAGGATTATGTTCGCCGCTATCCGGACCAGTGGCTGTGGGTCCACCGGCGATGGAAGACGCGCCCGCCCGGTGAGCCACCGCTTTACCCTTTCTGAAACGGCGGATCAGGCCCGAACAACTGCGGGACCGTGGCGCGAAAGAATCAGGGGGTAGCTATGAAGGTCAGCGAAATCGCGCACCTGGCGGACGGAGAAATCCAGGGCGACGGCGAACGCGAAATTCGCGGCGTTGCCGGCATGGAAACGGCGGCGGAGCAGGACCTGGCTTTTGCTGACAGCGAAGCCGCGCTTCGGAGCGCGCCGGAATCCCGCGCAGGTTGCATCCTGGTGCCGGAAGGAACGGTCCTCGCCGGCTGCACCACCATTGCGGTGCGCAACGTGCGCCTGGCTTTTATTCGCGCCGCCGAAGTTCTTCATCCCATCCGGCCTGCCAAACCGGGAATTCATCCCACCGCGCAGATTGCACCCGACGCGCAACTGGGAACCGGCGTCACTGCGGGAGCGAATGTTGTCATCGAATCGGGCGCCAGCGTGGGCGAGGGAACGCAACTGGGCGCAGGAGTTTTTCTCGGGGAGGGCGTGACGCTCGGCTCACGCTGCGTGCTTTATCCCCGGGTGAGCATTTATCCGGGAGTCCAGGTGGGCGATCGCGTTGTTCTTCACGCGGGCGTGGTGCTGGGTGCGGACGGCTTTGGCTACCTGTTCGCGGAGGGCCACCACCATAAGTTTCCACAACTGGGCGGGCTTGTCATTGAGAACGATGTTGAAATAGGCGCCAACAGCACGGTGGACCGTGGATCGCTTGGGACGACGCATATCGGCGAGGGGACCAAAATCGACAACCTTGTGCAGGTTGCGCACAACGTTCGGATCGGCAGGCATTCGGTGATTGCCGCACAAACGGGGATTTCCGGCAGCGCCGTGATCGGCGACTATGTGACTATCGCCGGGCAGGTCGGCGTGGCCGACCACGTCCGAATTGAGGATGAAGCTGTGATTGGCGCGCAGGCGGGCATTCCGACGGGAAAGGCGGTGCGCAAAGGAAGCGTAATGTGGGGGACTCCAGCGCGGCCGCTAAGTGAATTCAAGAAAATGTACGCGCACCTCAGCCGCCTGCCGGAGCTCGCGCAGAAAATCAAGGAACTCTCCGCAAAACTTCCACAGACAAAAGAATAAAACGCGCCGGTGCAGGCCAGGCACGGTGCTGGTTGAAAGGCCATGTGGCCTGCGCGCCCGAAAACCGACTTTGGTCGAAAGCAGACGCAATCTTACCGATAAGGCGCCTCACATACGATTTCTGTGTCATATTGTCGGGGTTCGTGTCCGCGGTCAGCCGATGATGGTCGGCGCGGGTTCAGGCATCCGTCCCCAGGATGCCGCGGCTGACTTGCGATTCCCTTTGCAACCTTGCTGGCGGAAGGCGCATCGAATGTTGTTTAATGGCGAACCCGGAAGTTGCAGCAGGCTGTGGGTTTGCCCCTGAACACGCTGAAGCGTGACTCCGTCGAAAGCGATGACCCGGTAACAGAAGAGCAGATCAGGGGCTGGACAAAACCTCGTGTTGAGTTTTTTGAAGCGTCGTTTGTGGCGGAGTGCAACCACATGGTTGCTTGCTGTGATGCAACTGCACCTGCTGGTGGTGCTGGTGCTGCATCATCACATCGTGCCACGGGCTGCCCTGGAACTTTCAACAGCGCCAACAACCGTAGGCCAGACGGACCGGCAATCCCCGCCGGCCGGCGGCGAGCAGGGTTATTGCCCGGCCTGTCAGATCCTTCGCCACGGCGCTGTCCGGCCTTCGATGGGCAACCCGACGCCGCTTCGCTCTCTGGTTGCGCCGTTCCTCATGCCGCTGTCCGCGGCAGTTGTTCTTTCCTACCGCACTATCGTATGGTATGGGCGTGCCCCTCCACTTTCTTAACACCCAGTTTCAGAGTTTGGCGACTTCCGGTTTGCGAGATCTTTTTCGCATTGTCTAAACCGCATTCCTTGCAACATTGCAGATGGATTGTTACAGAAATGAATGAACTACATTCTTATTCCCGGCCTGAAAGACCATTTGTTCTGATGATGTTAGCGTTAACCTGCCTCGTGTTGCCGGGTGGGGCTCGAGTCGCCCTCGGCCAGCAGCCGGCGCCAACCGTGAAGATCGATCTTCAGCGCGCCATTCATCTGGCACTGGAGCACAATCACGCACTGCTGGCGGCCCGATCGCAGGTGACACAGAGCAAGGCGGACGAGGTGACGGCATCCATAAGGCCCAACCCCGTTTTTACCTGGAACGGCCTCTTCTGGCCTTTTTTTACTCCCAGCCAGCTCAATGGCGATTACATCAACAATGCTACGGAATTTGACGCGCTGTTCTCCTACACGTTTGAAAGGGGGGGCAAGCGAAAGTGGCGCATGCAAACTGCGCGGGACGACACAGCGGTGGTCCAGTCGCAGGTGCAGGACAGCGCGCGCGCGCTGGCCTTCAACGTGGCCCAGCAGTTCATCAATGTCCTTTTGGCGGAATCGTCCCTTTCATTTGCGCAACAGAACCTTTCTAATTTTGAGCAAACGCTGAGTGTGAGCCAGGAGCGTTACAAGAAGGGCGCCATTAGCGAAGGCGACCTGCTCAAAATCAAGCTGCAGATGCTGGCATTCCAGAAGGACATGGCTTCATCCCAATTGGCACGGCAGCAGGCACTGGATTCGTTGCGTGACCTGATGGGATACGAGTCAGTGCCGCGGAATTATGACGTAATCGGCAACCTGAGCTTTACTCCGATTCAGGGAAATGTGGAGGATTTCGAGGCCAAGGCCCTCAATCTTCGGCCCGACCTGCGTGCCGCCAATCAGGCAGTTGTCGCCGCCAAGAGCCAGTATATGCTGGCCAAGGCCGACGGCAAGCGTGACCTGACTCTTACTTCAGGCTACAGCCACGTGGCCGCCGCCAATGACGCCAGCTTCTCCGTCAACATGGAAATTCCCCTGTTCGACCGCAACCAGGGCGAAATTGCGCGTTCCCATGCGGTTATCACCCAGGCGGAAGAGAGCAAGGACGCCACCCAGCAGGCGGTGATGACGGACGTTAAAACCGCCTATGAAGCAGTCAAGACCGGCGAGGGGATCATTAAGCTTTATCAGTCAGGCTACTTGAAGGAATCGAAGGAATCTCTGGACATTAGCCGGTACGCTTACCAGCGAGGATCTGCCAGCCTGCTCGATTTTCTGGATGCTGAGCGCAGTTACCGTTCGACGGAACTGACGTACCGGGAAACGCTGGCGACTTACATGCTAGCCGTTGAGCAGTTGAGCGAAGCGGTCGGCACGAGGCAAATGCCATGAATGCGAAAATAAAAACCAGGAATGCCAGGAAACGGCAGTTTGTTCTCCTGGCCACTGCCATCGGCACTCTTTTCATCCTTTCGTCTTGTGGAACCAAGGACTCCGGCCCCAGCGCTGCGCGTACCACTGCCTACGGTTCAGCAGGGGCTGAGAAGGCGGAATTGTTCAGCGTGCCACAGGACCAGATGTCGCACGTGCAGATTATTACCGTTGAACAGCAGACCTTTCCGGTGGTATTGCGCCTTCCGGGTTCGGTTGCTTACAACGCTTTCCAGACGACCCCGGTGATTACCCAGGTGAGCGGGCCGGTGACACAGGTGCTGGTCTATCCCGGCCAGACGGTCCGAACCGGCCAACCGTTGCTTTATGTCAGCAGCCCTGATTTTGCTCAGTTGCGGTCCAACTACCTGAAGGCGCACGACGCCTACGAGCTTGCCCAGGCCAACATGGAACGCGATCAGGATCTTTACACGCACCATGCCATTGCGCAGGTTGATCTTTTGCAGGCCCAGTCCACCCGCAATCAGGCGATGGCCGATCTTCAGGCTTCAGAACAGGCTTTGCAGGTGATCGGCATCAGCGACCCCAGCCACTTGGCGGACGGTCCGGCCAGTGCAAAGATTCCGGTGCTGGCGCCCATTGCCGGGGAAGTGGTGGAGAGAATGGTGCAGCCCGGGCAGGTGATCCAGGCTGGCGCGACACAGGTATTCACGATTTCCAATATGAGCACGGTGTGGGTGCTGGTGAACGTTTACCAGAACGACCTGTCCGCGATTCACCTCGGCGATCCCGTAACCGTCGAGACAGACGCCTTTCCGACGGTCTTTCACGGCCGGATTTCCTATATTTCTCCTTCGCTTGATCCCGCCACACGTACACTAACGGTCCGCATCATTACCGGCAATCCTAAGGGGATTCTGAAGAAAGACATGTACGTCACGGCCGTCGTGCAGTCCGGTAAGACGAAGGCCTTGACGGTTCCCAATGACGCGGTTCTGCGGAATGACGTGAATGAACCTTTTGTTTACGTTATGTCGGAGGCCGGACAGTTCTCTCGCCAAATGGTAACGATCGGCCACAGCGAAAACGGGCAAACACAGATTCTCAGCGGGCTCAAAGAAGGCGACAAGGTGGTAGGGAACGGAAGTCTGTTTCTGCAATTTGCCAGCTCGCTTACGGAATGACGTCGAGCGTGTGTTCGGTAAGCAGGACTATCTTATGCCGGGATTAAACGTAATATGATCCATCGCATTGTTCATTTCGCCCTGAATCAACGGTTTTTCATCCTAGTTCTAGTGGGTTTCCTGATTGTTGGAGGGATCCTCTCGTTCGAGCGGATGCCGGTTGACGCCTACCCGGATCTTTCGCCCCCACTGGTCGAGATTATCACGCAGTGGCCGGGCCATGCCTCGGAAGAAATCGAGCGCCTGATTACGGTGCCTATCGAAGTTGAAATGAATGGCATACCGAACCTCCAGACTATGCGTTCGATCTCTCTGTACGGCCTTTCTGACGTCATCATGTCGTTCCGGTTTGGCACCGACAAGTATTTTTGCAGGCAACTGGCCTTCCAGCGCCTTGCAGATGTTTCACTCCCCGCTGGCGTAACTCCGGGTCTTTCTCCGCTTTCGAGCCCCAGCGACCTGATCTACCGCTACGTTCTTCAAAGTCCCGACCGTTCGCCACAGGAACTGAAGACGATACAAGACTGGGTCCTGAACCACGCTTATCGCTCGATTCCTGGTGTGGCGGACGACTCCGGTTTTGGCGGGACAACTATGCAGTACCAGGTGTTGCTGGACCCCGCTCAGCTTTACAGCTATCACGTCACCGTCCCGCAGGTTTTGAACGCGCTGTCAGCCAACAACGCCAATACGGGCGGAGGCTTCTACTCGCAAGGAGGGCAGTTCTATTACGTTCGGGGCATCGGGCTGGTCCGGGACACCCAGGACATCGGCAACATAGTTGTAACCAGCCATAAAGGCGCCCCGGTGTTTATAAAGGATGTTGGCAAGGTGGTGATCGGCCACGCGCCGCGCCTGGGCGAATTCGGCTTTATGAACAATGATGATGCTGTTGAAGGCGTCATCATGATGCGCACGGGCGAGCAGACGCAATACGTGCTCCAGCGTGTCGAGAAGGAAACCAAGTATCTGAACACCCAGGTGCTGCCTAAAGACGTCAAAATCCACACCTTTTATGACCGCAGCGGCCTGGTGGAATTGACCACGGATACGGTGGAGCACAATCTGCTGCGGGGAATGATTCTGGTCCTGATTGTGTTGATGTTCTTCCTGGTGAGCGCGCGCGCGGCGGTCATCACGGCACTCACTATTCCGCTTTGCCTGTTGTTTTCTTTTGTATTTCTGCACCTGGAAGGAGTTTCGGCCAATTTGCTGTCGATAGGAGCGATAGATTTTGGCATCCTTATTGACGGCACCGTCGTGATGATGGAGAACATCTACCGCGAGCTCGGCTTGCGGGCGGGAGAGGATTACAACCTCAAGGAAGCCATTCTTGCCGGGGCTCGCGATGTGGACCGTCCGGTCTTCTATTCGGTTGCCGTTATCATTGCGGGCTACCTGCCGATTTACGCGCTGAGAGGCGCCTCCGGGCGGCTTTTTCACCCCATGGCCGACACCATGTCTTACGCGCTGGTGGGCGCGCTTCTGCTTTCATTGACGCTGGTGCCGGTGCTCATCTCCTACTGGTTCAAGGCGGGCGTTAAGGAGAAAGTGAACCGCCCGTTCGAGTGGGTCAAGCGGCAGTACGGCCGGCACCTTGGTTGGGCTCTCGACCACCGCGCGCTCACGATGGGGGTTGGCCTTGTTATCTTTGCCGCTACTCTGTTGCTGGTCCCGCTGATCGGCGGCGAGTTTATGCCTCACCTGGATGAAGGGGCTTTGTGGGTTCGGGCAACCATGCCGTATACGATTTCCTGGCAGGAGGCGGCCAAAATCGCTCCTCAAGTTCGCCGCATCCTCATGTCCTATCCGCAGGTGACAGAGGTTGGCTCGGAGTTGGGTCGTCCCGACGACGGAACCGATCCCACGGGATTTTTCAATTGCGAGTTTTATGTTGGCCTTAAGCCTTACAGCGATAAATCCTGGAAGACGGGGCCGATCCGCAACAAACAGGAACTCATCAATTCCATCAACAGCAAGCTCACCAGTTTTCCCGGCATCATCTTCAACTACACGCAGCCGGCCGAGGATGCCGTGGACGAGGCGTTGACCGGACTAAAGAGCGCGCTGGCCGTCAAGGTTTACGGCCCTGACCTCCATGTTCTGCAGAACACCGCGCTGAAAATCAAGACGGCCCTTAACAATGTTCCAGGTTTTGCTGACCTGATTGTCGTGCGAGAGCTTGGCCAGCCCAGTTTGCTGATTCATATCGACCGGCAGAAGATTGCGCGATACGGGGTGAATGTTTCCGATGTCGAAGCAGTGATTGGAGCCGCGATCGGCGGCCAGCCGGCAACGCAGGTGATACAGGGTGAAAAGTTGTTCGACCTGATCGTGCGGATGAAGCCGCAATTCCGGTCGGACCCGAACTCCATTGGCAACCTGCTTGTCGGGACGCCGGATGGCCAGCAGATTCCCCTGAAGGACCTGGCGGACATCAGCATTGGCAACGGGGCTGCATTCATCTACCGCGAAGACAACTCACGCTACATCGGCATTCAATACAGCATTGAAGGTCGGGACCTGGCAAGCGCCGTCGACGCGGGGCAGAAAGCCATTGCTCCGATTGTGCATTCATTGCCGCAAGGCTATCGCGTCACCTGGGGCGGTGAGTACAGCGAATACGTCGCCGCCAGGAAGCAACTCGATGTCATTGCTCCGTTGACCGTCCTGCTGATCTTCCTGATCCTGTTTGCCCTCTATGGAAACTTCAAGTTCCCTGTGGCCATCGCCCTCGGTGTTGTGACGACAGAGCCTGTTGGAGCTCTGCTGGCGCTGAAGTTGACGCATACGCCCTTCAGTGTTTCCTCTGTTCTGGGTTTGCTTGTGCTCA
>JAJYLL010000116.1 GCA_021787735.1 Acidobacteriota bacterium
CGCTATGACTCATAACCTGAGTATTCCAGTCGCATTTGTCGCCGGGCTGGTGTCGTTTTTGTCGCCGTGCGTTCTGCCGCTGATTCCGGGCTATATCTCGATGCTGTCCGGGCTTTCGATGGAAGAACTTCGAGGCGAGGCCACCGAGAAGGTGACCGGGCTGATCCTGCGCAACTCGGTTGCTTTTGTGATTGGCTTTTCGGTCGTATTCATTGTCCTGGGCGCTTCGGCGACGGCCGTGGGCAGGTTCCTGCTTTCCCGTCGCGGGATTTTTGACGTAGTGGCCGGCGTGATCATCATCCTCTTTGGCCTGCACCTGACGGGACTGGTCAAGATTCCGTTCCTCTACCGTGAAGCCCGAATGAATACCCTGGCGCCCAAGCGGGGACTGGCGGGCTCGTTCATTCTGGGATTTGCCTTCGCCTTTGGATGGACTCCCTGCATCGGCCCGATCCTTACCGGCATTCTGGCAATGGCAGCCATTAAAGACACTGTGTTTCAGGGCATGTTCCTGCTGGCAGTCTATTCGGCGGGATTGGCGATTCCATTCCTGCTTACGGCTTTGGGGGTCGGGAAATTTATCAAATTTTACGGCCGCTTCCGAAAACACATGCAGGCCGTGGAGGTTGCTTCGGGCGTGCTGTTGATTGGCATCGGGGTCTTGATGGCGATGCACAAGCTGACGCTGCTCTCGGGCTATCTTTCTTTTCTCAATCGGTTTACCCTGTAATTGTGGTACAAGCTGGGGCAGGATCGCGCACTGATAGATAGATGGTTGGACTCAGCAGCAAACACGACGTTCCGGTCAACGCCTCAGCAACTTTACTGAGGTTAGGGTGAAAGATTGCATCCAATTCTTTTTAAAATAGGCTCTTTTCAATTACCAACTTACGGTGTTCTGCTGGCCACCGCCCTGATTGCCGCTCTTTATACCGTGGTGCGGCTTGGGCGACGGGAAGGCTTGGACACCGGCCGACTGGTTGATTTCAGCACCTGGCTTATTGTTACCGCCCTGCTGGGGGCCAAGGTGCTGATGATCCTCACGGAGTGGTCGTTTTATAGCGAACACCCAGGCCAGATATTTTCCATGGCGACCTTGGAGGCCGGCGGGGTCTTTTACGGCGGTTTCATCGCAGCGACCTTTTTTGCCATCTGGTACATTCGGGCTTACAAGCTTCCGTTCTGGAAGGTTTTTGACATTTACGCGCCAGCCATCGCACTGGGGCAGAGCATCGGGCGGCTGGGATGCTTTTCCGCAGGATGCGATTACGGCGTGCCGAGCCACTCCTTCTGGGCGGTCACATTCACCAATGAATTCAGCCATCAAATGACGGGAGTCCCTCTTGGGATTCCGCTGTTCCCGTGGCAGCTTGTCGATTCAGTAACGGAACTCTGCATCTTCGCTTTCCTGATCTGGCGATACAGGCACAAAGTGCGAGACGGCGAGATTTTCCTCCTCTATATTGTGTTGTATGCGATCGGGCGTTTCTCGCTGGAGTTTCTGAGAGGAGATCCCGACCGCGGGTTTGTGTTTGACCACCTGCTTTCCACCTCGCAATTTATCGCGCTTCTGGTGCTGGCCGTAGCCGGAGTACTGGCTTACCGTTGGTACGGTCCGGGCCGGAAAGTGGCGGCGGCACAGGGAAACCCGGGCGGAAACGTAAGCTCAAATGCGCATTTGAATTCCAGGTGAAACGTCCGTGCGAAACAGGCCATAGCCAGAAGTGGGTCAAACCAGGCTCATATGAAGAGGTTTTCAGGAAGGGAGTAAAGTTGTGAAGAAGGGTAAAGTTCTTCTCGGAGTTTTTCTGGGAATTGTGGTTGCAGTAGGCTTGTTCTTTGTGAACAAGTACTGGGTTACTCCAGCCACAACAGAAGTGGCAAATGCCTCCGGCAATTTTCCGCAGGCTCCCGAGTTTTCACTGACTTCGCTTTCAGGTGAAAAGATTAATTTGCAGGATTACCGGGGCAAGGTGGTGCTGCTGGATTTCTGGGCCACATGGTGCGGTCCCTGCCGCATTGAAATCCCCGGTTTTGTGCAGCTTCAAAACAAGTACGGAAGCCAGGGTCTGGCGATCATCGGCGTCTCTATGGATGACGGCCCGGAACCGGTGCGGCAATTTTACCAAACCTTCCACATGAATTACCCCGTCGCCATGGGCACGGACAGGTTGGGCGAACTTTACGGCGGGATCCTCGGCTTGCCCACCAGTTTCCTGATCGGACGCGATGGGAGGATCTATGCAAAACATGTGGGCCTGACAGATCCTTCGGTTTTTGAAGCTGAGATCAAGGAGTTGCTGGCCGCGCCACCGGACAAAGCAGTAACAGACTTCAGGACCGTGGGCTATACGGCCACCAGGGATATTCAGACCAGTACACCGGAGGAAGTCAATTCGGTGGTTCCTGGCGTCGATGTTTCAAAACTGAACCCTGAAGAGCTCAAAGAGTTTGAGAAGCTATTGTCGCAGCAAAAGTGCACGTGCGGTTGCGGGCTTACAGTACTCAAATGCAGGCAGGTAGATTCTTCCTGCCAGGCCAGCTTGCAGCAGGCAAGAGCGGATTACGCCAAGTTCGTGGAATCTCATCAAGGATAGCCGCGTGGGAAGCGCGTGTCCAGGTTGTGCCTTTTGCCCGGGAGTTCTAATGAGAAATCTAATTCTTAAGCGAGTTTTCAAGCAGCGCGCGCTGTACGGTCTGGCCTCCGCATTTGTAGCGCTCGGCGTTGCCGGTGCGGCCTTCGGTGTGGGCGGGCCGAAGGTGGTTTCCACGCGGGCCTTTCTGGCGACGGACGCAGCTCACCCAGGCCAGACAGCAAGGCTAGCCGTGTTGGCCCAGATCGAGCCCGGTTACCATATCAACGACCATAAGCCTTCCCTCGACTATTTGATTCCAACAAAAATTGAGTTTGATGCTTCTCCCGCCTTTAAGGTGGAGAGCGTTGTGTATCCCCACGGCCGACCTATGAAATTTGATTTCCTTGACGCGCCGATTTCGGTTTATGAAGGCGAGGTCCGCTTGGGGTCGCTTCTGAAAATTGGAAGTTCGGCCAAGCCGGGGTCGTATGCCCTGCGCGGGAAATTCACATATCAGGCCTGCAATGATTATGCCTGCCTGCCTCCCACAAGCGCTCCGGTTGAGGCCCTTGTCCGCGTTGTGCCTTCCTCTGTTCCGCTCAAGCCCGCCAATTCAGAGATCTTCAGAACCGCCAAGATGAAATAGCCAGGAGCTTGGGCGCCGGCCGGATGCTCATTCCGCCAGAAGCGACCGAGGTCTGAAAGGTTTGCCAGTTTTGGCTGCCACCTTGCGCCTTGTCTTAGGTGTATTCTTCCGCTTGGCATCAGGCCACAGCCGTGGCAAAATCCAACGGGCCTCATATTGTCTGTTACTGGGCTGAGCGTCATACGCTCGGCAACCCCTGGCCGAAATCCTCAGGTTCTCCCGGATTCCCAAGAGCCTGAACTGCGGAGCGTTTATGAAGACATTGAAAGGTTCTCTGATGGGTGAGTGCCTGGCGGAATTTGTCGGCACCTTTATCTTGATTCTGGTCGGAGACGGCGCAGTCGCCGTCGCAGTGTTTACAAATGCATACGATCTGACCGGCGTCGCTTTGATGTGGGGTTTCGGTGTCCTGTTGGCCGTCTACATCTCTGGCGGTGTTTCGGGAGCGCACCTTAATCCCGCCGTCACCGCTTGCTTTGCAGTCTTTCGCAAATTCCCGGGATGGAAAGTTGTACCCTTTGTGCTGTCGCAGGTTCTGGGGGCTTTCACCGCAGCGCTTACGCTGTTCTTTTGCTGGCATGGTTTCTGGGCGCCAACGGCGAGCAAGCTGGGCGTTAGCGTCGGCCAGCCGGGCAGCCAGAAATTGATGATGGTGTTCAGTTGTTTTTATCCCAATCCGGGCATCGTTGGTGTTACACCCCAGGATTTCGCAAAAGTGACGGCAGGCACGGCATTCCTGGTGGAGGCTGTTTTGACCATGTTCCTGCTGCTTTCAATTCTCGCCCTCATCGATTCGCGTAGCGTACAGGCCCCCGGAAGCAACACGGCGGCAATGTTTATCGGCCTGACGGTGGCGGCCATCGTGGGGATCGGCGCCCCGCTGACCATGGATGCCGTGAACCCCGCCAGAGATTTTGGACCCAGGCTGTTTGCCTATCTGATTGGTTACGGCTCCATTGCTTTTCCGGGGCCTCGAGGAAATGAATGGTGGATTTACATCCTGGCGCCTCTTGTCGGAGGAATTGCGGGTGGTCTTGTTTATGACGGCCTCATCCGCCCATTTCTGATTCCAGCCCCGCAGCAGAGCCCCGCCGACACCAGTACGGAGGCGTCCTGAACAACCAGCGGGAGACGATCATCTATCATTGATCCAGATAAGAGTGCTCGTGTGCTCACGGGGATCAATGTGACCGGCGAATTGCTGCGACGAACTCCCCCTGCACCGTGCCGGGACCCCTGATCCGCACGGGGTTGGACCCTCTCGGTCCGCGGACTGTGTTCTGTGATTGTGGTCACAGCACATTCGATGGACCGTTGGTAGCTTTTAATCAGAAATGAGTCAAAAGGAGGACCAATGGAGAAGACGAAAGAGGTCCTTACCCACGAGCTCATTGCCGCGAAGCCCATCAAGCTGAAGAATATCCTCTGGACAACAGACTTTTCACCTGCTTCCGAGGCCAGCCTTCCGCACGCGATCGCGCTTGCTCGAAGGTATGAATCCAAGATTTATCTGGCGCACGTGATTGTGCCACAGCCCTACCCGATGGTGTCTCCGGAGGCGGTGCCATACTTGGAAGATCTCCGCCGGGGAAGCTCCAACCGCCTGAACGCCCTGGCTGAGTCCGATCGGCTGCAGGGAATACCTCATGAAGTATTGCTGGCGCGAGGAGAAGTGGCCGAGGACCTGAATGCTATGGTTAGGGAGCACCAGATTGATTTGCTCGTGCTTGCGACGCACGGCCGCCGAGGTCTCAGGCGTCTTCTGCTGGGGTCGGTGGCCGAGGAAGTCTGGCGGACTGCCGAATGTCCCGTCCTTACCGTGGGGCCCCATACCTTGGCCCGCCATGAGGAAGATATCGTGCTTCGGCAGATTCTTTATCCTACGGACCTGTCAGCGGAATCATTTGCCGCTGCGCCATTCGCACTCTCGTTTGCGCTGGAATACGAATCACGACTGACTGTTCTGCACGTGGTTCCGGCTACCATTCGCACCAGCGCGCGGTTGCTGGCGCGGGCGTTCCGCGACGAATTGCACGAGATATTCCCTGTTGAAACGGTGCCCTGGTGCGAGCCCGAGTGTGTTGTTGAGAGCGGCGAGCCGGCGGAAACGATCTTGCGAATTGCAAAGGAGCGGAGAGCTGACCTTATTGTGTTGGGTGTTAGAAGTCCGGAAGCACTGGCACGGCAGCATCTCAGCAACGTTGCCTATCCCGTTGTTGCAGGCGCCGATTGTCCGGTGCTGACGGTTCGCGTCGGGTCTTGAGTCAGCGGAAAGATTGCTGATGCCAGTTTTGACCATAGGGATTAGAAAGAAGCGGAGGTGTGTCAGAGCCTTTTTCACTGCAAGCGGATCGGTCACACGTCTCGTGCGGAGGTGAGCCATGTTAAAGATCGAACGCATTCTGTGCCCTACGGATTTCTCTGATTTCTCAGAACGGGCTTACGACTACGGCCTGTCGCTCGCGCGACATTACAAGGCTGAACTCTACCTGTTGCACGTTGTCCGACCCGTGATCATCGGTTATCCCGAATACGCCATTCCCGATTCCGTGAATGAGTTTTATGGGGAGTTGCGCGAGCATGCCGAAGATCAGTTGCGGGAATTTGCCAAGGTCCACGCCGAGGGCGATGTGCAGGCAATCGTTGCCGTCGAGGAAGGAGTCATTACGGAATCGATCCTGGATTTTGCCCGCGAGAACTCCATCGATATGATTGTGATCGGAACTCACGGCAGGCGGGGGTTCCAGCGCTTGACTCTGGGCTCGGTCACGGAAAGGGTACTGCGGAGGGCCGGTTGCCCGGTGCTGGCGGTTCGCAGACCTGCGCATGATTTTGTCGCACCCGGAAGCAACGGAGAACCCGTGCGTCTGAGCAAAATCTTGCTCTGCTCGGATTTTTCGGAATGCTCAGATAAGGCGCTGAAGTACGGGCTTTCGCTTGCTACGGAATACCAGAGCGAGCTCTTATTGGTTCATGTAATGGAGCACGTGCCCGCTCCTGAGCAACGCGAAACAGAGGATGCACGCGTTATCCATCTCCTGGAAGGCAAGGTTCCGGAGGAAGTTCGGAGTCGCTGCAAGATCAGGCCGATTGTCCGGGCGGGCAAGGCGTATGAGGAAATCGTTAAGCTGGCTGAAGAGGAGCAGACCGACATGATCGTTGTAGGAGTTCGCGGACGGAACGTTCTCGACCTGGCCTTATTTGGCTCGACCACCCATCGAGTGTTGCAACTGGGGCCGTGTCCTGTGCTCGCAATCCACGTTTGAGTGGCCCCACTGCGCATTGTAGCGATGCAAACGGACGCCGCGGTCCGGTGCGGCACACACTAATTTCAAACTGCTAAAGTCCTCTGTTGTCGCGGGCCACGTCGAGGGACAATGTCGGTTTAATCGGCGACAACACCTCTGGCTGTAACGCCGGCTACTGTGGCAGCTTCTTCCGACCGCTGATCTGGAACCGTGCGCTGACTCCCTTCGCCCCATGAACTGGCTGGCTGCCGCCGACAAAGACGGTGTAGCTGCCCGGCAAGACCATGCGCTCACCGCTTTCAGTTACCATGCTCAACTGGCGCGGGTCGAGCGTGAAACTCACGCGACGGGTCGCTCCCGCAGCCAGATGAATCCGCTTGAATCCTTTGAGAGCGCGCAGAGGGGCGTTCGGCTTTCCTGCATATTCAATGTACAATTCAGCGACTTCATCACCTGCAATGGAGGATGTGTTCTTGATATCCGCTGCGACCGTGAGAGCCTGGCCTGCGTCGACGGTGCTTGTTGAGAGGTGAAGATTGCTGAACGCAAACTTCGAATAGCTCAGGCCGTACCCGAACCCGTAAAGCGGCTCGCCGTGGAAATACCGGTAGGTCCGGTTCTGCATGGAGTAATCCGTGAACGGCGGCAACTGGCTGACGGACTTGTAGAAAGTCACCGGCAGCCGCCCGGCAGGATTGTTTGAGCCTGCCAGGGTTTTAGCGATGGCCGTCCCGCCCGCTTCACCCGGATACCAGGCGTCAAGGATTGCGGCCGCATGCTCTTGTGCCCAGTTTACGGCGAGCGCGCTGCCATTCAGGAGCACAACGACCAGGGGTTTGCCGGTTGCAGCCAGGGCCTGAAGGAGTTCCTTTTGAATGTCAGGCAGTTGCAGGTTTGTCCGGTCACCACCGTCAAAACCTGGAATTCGCAAAGGCATTTCCTCGCCTTCCAAATGTGGTGATAAACCGACAAATGCAACTACAACGTCAGCCTGGCGCGCAATCCGTACGGCCTGCTGGCGCAACACTTCAACAGGCGCTTTCCAATCAAGTGTGACCCCGGCGCCGAACAATGGTGACTGATGGGAGTAATCCAGCCGGAAGGTGTGAGGACTGGTGTTGGAAAAGTACATCTGGAAAGTGCCGGGCTGCGGCTTCCGATCATAGCTGCTGCTGTTGAGAACCAGCTTGCCGTCAAGATAGACTTGGAAGATCTCGTGGTTTTCGCAGGGGTAGCAGTGGGGCTGGTCGATGCCAAAAGTGTAGTCCCCCGGTCCCGGCGGAGTCAGTGTCCCGCTCCAGCGGACAGAGAATGCTTTCATGGGAATGTCCGGAGCAGGTGCCGCTGCGTTCCAGTCGAACTGGATCTGCGCATCCGTGCGGACCAGAGCTGGCTTACCTGCGAAATCAGCATTCGCAAAGTATTCTGCTTTCAGCCCTGAAGCTGAAGTACCCTCGTCGGGATGGAACACGGTTTGGGGCACCGGCACAGGCAGTTCTACTACGTGGGGAGAGCCTTGAGCGTACAGGACTTTCGCCTTGCCAGCGAACTGCTTCATCATCCCATTGATAGGCAACACGGGGTGGACGGGGACTCCATGATAATTGCCCTGGATGGCCGGAAGAAACTCCGCGTTTGGGCCGACCACAGCAATGGTTTTTATGCTGGCTTTGAAAGGCAGAATACCATCGTTCTTCAGTAACACCATCGATTCGCGAGCTGCGCGAAGTGCAAGCTGGCGATGCTCCGGCGAGTTAACTTCCGACATGGGGATCTTGTTGAAGGGAACATCGGCCGGCGGATCGAACATCCCCAACCTCATGCGCGCAGTAAACAACCGTTTCACCGCCGTATCGATTGTGCTTTCTTTGATCAGGCCGTCGTGCACGGCCTTCACCAGCGTGACGTATTCGTTGCCGCATGTGGTGTCCGTTCCAGCTTTCACGGCCAGTGCGGCGGCGTGTTCGAGGTCCGGCGCATAGTGATGTCCAGTGAAGATGTCATCGATAGCACCGCAGTCGGAGGTGACGTAGCCATGGAATCCCCAGGCGTCTCGAAGGGTCTTCTGCAGAAGAAATGTGTCTGCGCAGGCAGGCGGACCATTGATGGCGTTGTAGGAGCACATGGTGGAGTCCGCATGAGCATTAACCAGCGTTGCGCGGAAAGCGGGGAAGTAGGTGTCTTGAATGTCAAACGGGGAAGCCTTGGCGTCGAATCCGTGCCGCAGTGGCTCTGGGCCGCTGTGGACGGCAAAATGCTTGGGTGTGGCCACCACTTCCAGGTACTTTGGATTGTTGCCCTGCATTCCCCGCACAAAAGCTATGCCCATCTGCGATGTGAGGAATGGGTCTTCGCCATAAGTCTCTTGGCCTCGCCCCCAGCGTGGATCGCGAAAGATATTGATGTTAGGCGACCAGAAGGTGAGCCCATAATAGATGCTGTGGTTGCCTTCGTGCTGCGCCTCGTTGTACTTGGCGCGGGCCTCGGTGGAGATCACTCGGCCTTCCTGATATACGAGATCGGAATCCCATGTGGCGGCCATTCCAATCGCCTGCGGAAACACCGTGGCGTAACCGGACCGAGCCACCCCATGCAACGCCTCGTTCCACCAGTCGTATGACGGTATATCGAGTCTGGGGATGGCCGGGGCGGTGTGTTGCATCTGGAGAACTTTCTCGTGGAGCGTCATGCGTGAGACAAGATCCTCCACGCGCTGGGCAATGGGCAGCGATGGATTGAGGTATGGGGCCTCGTTTTGTTTTGCTGCAGGACCTGAGGCCCGAAGGCCGGTTCCACAAGAAAAAAAGAGAAAGAATGCGATTGCAGCGCTGAACAATTTAGATACCGTGGACATCATTGCCTCCATCCGTAAATCGATGCAAGCATAAGTCAGGCAGGTGTGCGTTGCAAGCCTGATGATATGTTATTCAGCGGTTCCTTGCATCGTTCGGTCCGGGGACGTGATATTGCAGGTCGGGTTAAATCTTCGAATGTAGCTGATCACATGTGGCGTGAATCAAGTCGGCGACTCTGCTACCATGGGTAATTTGGGCTGGGGGGATGGAGCGGGTGCTGGCTCTGGTGGCGGGATTGAAAAAGAGGAAGGAGAAGGAGCGATGGCTGATTTGGAAGGGAAGGGTGAGGCGAAGCAGTTTTATCCGGAGGTGGAGGCTCGCCAGGAGGCGTTTTTTCTGAAGGGGTCGGGGGCGCTGGACTGGGGGATGCAGAACCGGCTGGCGCGGATCTTTAATCCCGCCTCGGGGCGCACGGTTATGCTGGCGATCGACCACGGGTACTTTCAGGGGCCGACCACGGGCCTTGAGCGTGTGGACCTGAACATTGTTCCGCTGCTGCCGTACGCGAACGCACTGATGCTGACGCGTGGGATGCTGCGCTCAACGATCCCTTCGGCATTTGGAGGCGGGGTGGTGCTGCGGGCAAGCGGCGGGCCGAGCATCCTGAAGGAACTGTCGAACGAGCAGCTCGCGGTGGACATCGAAGACTGCGTGCGGCTGAATGTGGCGGCGATGGCGGTGCAGGTGTTTGTGGGGGGCGAGTTTGAATCGCAGACGATCCACAACCTGACGCGGCTGGTGGACGCGGGCAACCGGTACGGGATTGTGACGCTGGGAGTGACGGCGGTAGGGAAGGCGATGACGCGGGACGCGCGGTATCTGAGGCTGGCCTGCCGGATCTCGGCGGAGCTGGGAGCGCAGGTGGTGAAGACGTACTACGTTGAGGAAGGATTTGAGACGGTGACGGCGTCGTGCCCGGTGCCGGTGGTGATGGCGGGCGGGAAGAAGATTGCGGAACTGGATGCGCTGAAGATGGCTTATAACGCCATCTCGCAGGGAGCGGCGGGGGTGGACATGGGACGGAACATTTTCCAGTCGGACGCGCCGGCGGCCATGATCCAGGCGGTAGGGAAGGTGGTGCACGAATCGATGAAGCCAGAGCAGGCTTATGAGTTTTACCAGACGCTGCGGCACGAAAAGAAGGGTGTGGAAGCGGGGGCGGGGCGGTAGAGGATGCCTGATCAGAAAAGCCTGAAACGTTTACTCAATGAATCTCCTTCGCTGAGCGTGGGGATCCTGACGGCGGACCTGCTGCGCCTGGGGTCAGAACTGCAACTGCTGGAGGAAGCGGGCGCGAAGCTGGTGCACGTGGACGTGATGGACGGGGTGTACTGTCCATGTATGACGGTGGGGCCGCCGCTGATCAAAGCGATCAAGACGCCGCTGTTGAAGGACGTGCACCTGATGATCGCCGAGCCCTTGGGGAAGGTGCGGGAATACGTGGAAGCGGGCGCGGACATCATTACGATTCATCCCGACTCGACGGCGCATCCGCACCGGGTGTTGCAGGAACTGGGCGGGATGGAGAACGCGAACGACGCGGCTAGAGGGATTATCCGCGGCGTAGCGATGAATCCTGGAATGCCGCTCACCATATTAGAGCCGCTTCTGGATGAGCTCGAGATGGTGCTGCTGCTGGCGGTGAACCCGGGGTGGAGCGGTCAGAAGTTCGCGCGGTCGACCTTCGGGCGGATTGAGCAGGTGAAGAAGTTGATCAAAGAATCCGGAAGAGAGATTCTGCTCTGTGTGGATGGCGGGATTACGAAGAATAACGTTGCGGAGATTGCCCAAACGGGCGTGGACATGGTGGTAGCGGGCAGCGCGATGTTTGACGGCAAGGCGGCGCGGGAGAACGCGCGGCAGATGCTGCAGGCAGTGGCGTCTGCGAAGGGGTAAAGCATTTTGAAGAGCCGATGGAGTGACGCAGAAGCGGCAAGGTACGTGGCGGAGTACGGGGCCGGGTGGGGTGAAGATCTGGCGCTGCGGACCTACACGAGCCGGCTGATCGGGCAGGAACCGGAGATCGTTCTGCACGGGGGCGGGAACACGTCGGTGAAGGGGGTGTGGCGGAACGCCTGGGGAGAACTGGTGCCGGCGATCTACGTGAAGGCCTCGGGATGCGATCTGGCGGGGATTACGCCGGCAGGTTACGCGCCGCTGGATCTGGAATACCTGCGGCGTCTGCGGACGCTGACCAATCTATCCGACGACCGGATGGCGAACGAGTTCAGGACGCACGTGCTGGACTGCCATGCGCCGTGCCCTTCGATTGAGACGCTGGCGCACGCCTTTCTGCCGGCGAAATACGTGGACCACACGCATGCGGACGCGATCCTGGCCTTGACGAACCAGGTCAATGGATTGGAGCGGGTGCGGGAGGCGCTGGGCGAAGGGATCGTGGTGCTGCCTTATGAGCGGCCGGGATTCGATCTGGCGAGGGGGGCGATCAAGGCTCTGGAAGATTCTCCGAAAGCCACGGGCATGGTGTGGATGCAGCATGGGCTGGTGACGTGGGGGGAGACGGCGCGGGAAGCCTACGAGCGGACGATGGAACTGGTGGATGCGGCGGAGCGGTATCTGGAGGGGAAGGCGAAGCGGCGGCTGACGGTCGAAGTATCGACACCGACTGAAACGGCCCAGGACAGGCTGGAGCAGGTGGCGCCGATCGTGCGAGGCCTTTTGGCGGAGGCGACCGGGGATGAGAACCGGCCATGGCGGCGGGTGATCCTGAACGCTCTGACAGACCGCGAAGTGCTCAATTTTGTGGATTCAGCGGAAGGGAAGCGGCTGGCGCTGACGCCGCCGCTGACGACCGACCATCTGATCCGGACCAAGAGTCTGCCGCTGTGGGTGGATGGGCCCGACTATAACAACCACGAGAAGCTGCGCGGTCAGGTTTCGGAAGCCGTCAAGGAGTACGTGAAGGCCTACGATGCGTATTTCGAGCGGCAAGCGGCGGGGCTGGTGGCCGGAGTCGGGAAGCACGATCCGTATCCGCGGGTAGTGCTGATGCCTGGCCTGGGTGCCTTGTGCGCGGGCCGGAACGCGCTGGCCAGCCGCATTGCGCGGGACATCACGGCGCACACGCTGGGAGTAAAGCAGAAGATTGCGGCGATGGGCGAGTACGAAAGCCTCACGGAAGAGCACCTGTTCCAGATGGAATACCACATGCTGCAGGAGGCCAAGCTGAACGGTAACAGTGGGGAGCGGGCGCTGGAGCGGCAGGTGGCGCTGATTACGGGGGCGGCGGGAGCGATCGGGTCGGCGATCGCGGAGGCGCTGCTCGATGCAGGCTGCCAAGTGGGGCTGACAGACCTGGCGGGAGAGAATCTGGACAAGCTTACGGAAGAGCTGAAAAGAAAATATGAAGACCAGGTGATGGGCGTGCCGATGGACGTGACGGAGGCGGAATCGGTGCGGGGGGCGTTTGGAGCTGTCATCCGGGTTTGGGGCGGTGTGGACCTGGTGGTGGTGAATGCCGGGCTGGCGCACGTGGCGAAGCTGGAGGAACTGGAGGTGGAAGCGTTCCGGAGACTGGAACGGGTGAACGTGGAAGGGACGCTGAACGTGCTGGCGGAGGCGGCGAGGCGTTTCAAGGTGCAGCAGACGGGCGGGGACGTGGTGATGGTGTCGACGAAGAACGTGTTTGCGCCGGGAGCGGGCTTTGGGGCGTACAGCGCGACGAAGGCGGCGGCGCACCAGTTGGCGCGGATCGCAAGCCTGGAGATGGCGCCGCTGGGTGTCCGGGTGAACATGGTGGCTCCGGACGCGGTGTTCTCGCACGGCGGGCGGCGGTCAGGGCTGTGGGCGACGGTGGGGCCGGACCGCATGCGGGCCCGGGGACTGGATGAACAGGGACTCGAAGAATACTACCGGCAGCGGAACCTGCTGAAGGCAAGGGTAACGGGTGAGGATGTGGCGCGGGCGGTGATATTCTTTGCCACCCGCCAGACCCCCACCACCGGCGCCACCCTTCCCGTCGACGGCGGCCTCCCCGACGCCACCCCAAGATGAATGTCTCTGGTTCGCATTAATGATTGCAGCTCTGGCGTCCTCGTTGCCGCACTTTAGGCAATCAGGTGTGTGATAATATTTCGGAGCCTCAATGGGCGTGTAGCTCAGTCGGATAGAGCATCGGATTTCTAATCTTCGCAATATAGTTAATGCCCTTTGCTATCCCGTTATGTTCCCTAGCAATTCCCGGCTTGTGCATAACAGGCAAAGCAGGCCAAAGTAAAAGGCAGTTGCTACGTTTTCTGCTACGGTCAAATTGTCTACAGGGGTGCGTGTCAGGATGCCTGCGTACCACACCGGGCAACCCCCTACCGATGCCGAAGAAATCGAATGGCGGGCTTTCCCAAAGGCACAACGAGGTATTCTGAATGATTGCCGAGTAGGTTCCGGGCCAGCAGTGGGGGCACTTCTTAATTTGTTTGCGGGTCCACTCGCGGCTTGAGTCACTATTGACATCTGCATAAATAATGCAATAGCATGTCCTTCAGGAGGGAACCTGTATGCCCCGACTGAAGGGAAGTGCCGATCTGCTCGAGGACCGTCGCCGACGAGCCTTGGCGTTGTGGGA
>JAJYLL010000014.1 GCA_021787735.1 Acidobacteriota bacterium
ACCTTTATCTGCTCTACGGGCGCAAGCCTTGGGCCGTGCTCAAAGCGCTCTGCCCGGTGTTGTTGCTGGACGTGCTTTTCCCGCTGGGCCTGGTGGCTATGGGAATTGTGATTATCACCGGGGAAATGACTCGGCGGCCGCTCCTGGGCGTGGTGGTGTGCTATCTGGGCGCGACTCTGCGACAATGGAACTACAGGCAGCGCCTGGAGCAGTTGGGCTTTGAACGCCGGCTTGGGACGTATCACTTTGCTGGCGCGGCGCTGTTTTCGCTGCTGCTGGTGAATTCCATGTGGGCGCACACGGTGGCGGGCGGCGTCCGCTGGAAGGGCCGCAGTTACCAGACTCTGGGCAAGGGATGGAAAACAGAATGATCTACCTGACGCGGCGCGCGGAATTTTCAGCATCGCATTACTACCACAATCCGGCCTTCAGCGCGGAAGAGAACCGGCGCATCTTCGGCAAGTGCAACAACCCGCACGGGCATGGGCACAACTACACCGTTGAGGTGACGGTGGCGGGCGACGTGGACGACACCACCGGAATGGTGCTTGACCTGAAAGACTTGAAGGCCGTGCTGGAGTCTGAAGTGCTGCAACTGATGGACCACAAGTTTCTGAACAGGGAAGTTCCCGCGTTCGCCACAAAAATTCCCACCACAGAAAACATCGCCGTGGAAATCTGGAACCTGCTGGCGGCGAAACTTCCAAGCGGCCGCCTGCATCGAATCCGGTTATACGAAACGGATGACCTGTTCGTGGATTACTACGGGGACTGATGGTTTCACTGACCAAGCGATACCGGTTTTCAGCATCACACCGCCTGCATAACGAAGCACTGAGCGCGGCAGAAAACACCCGCGTCTTCGGCAAGTGCAACAGCCCTTACGGCCACGGGCACAATTACGTTGTGGAGGTGACGGTGCGCGGGCCTGTCGATCCATCAACCGGCATGGTGATGGACCTGGGGATGCTCGATCAGGCCGTCGAGCAGGAAGTGATCGACCGGTTTGACCATACCTACCTGAACCTGGACGTCCCGAATTTTGAGGGAAAAGTGCCGACCACGGAAAACCTCTGCGTCGAGATTTACAACCTGCTCCGCTCAAGGCTTGGCGGCGCAAATGGAAGCGCGCGGCTTGAAAAAGTGCGGCTGGAAGAGACGAGCTCGAATTCGTTTGAGTACGCGGGAACGGCGGAAGAGAATCCTGGTTCGACTATGAGAGAAAAGAGATGAAGACAAACCATAGATCAGCGGTGGCGGAGGCGGAGCGGCTGAAGACCCCCGACCGGTTGCAAGAAACCGTGCGCGCTACGCTGCGCGAACTGGGCGAAGATCCGGACCGCGAAGGACTGCTGAAAACTCCCGAGCGCGTGGCAGAGTCATTGAGGTTCCTGACCAGCGGATACCACAAGGATGTGAAAAAGGTGCTGAACGACGCCGTCTATTCCGTTGCCTACGACGAGATGGTGATCGTGAAGGACATCGAGATTTTCAGCATGTGCGAGCACCACCTGTTGCCCTTCTTCGGGCGCTGCCACGTGGCCTATATTCCTACAAAAAAGGTGATCGGCCTGAGCAAAATTCCGCGCCTGGTGGATGTATTCGCGCGGCGGCTGCAGATCCAGGAGCGGCTGACCAACCAGATTGCCGAGACCATTATGGAAGCCATCAAGCCGCAGGGCGTGGGCGTTATTATTGAAGCGAAACACCTTTGCATGATTATGCGCGGCGTGGAAAAACAGAATTCCGTTGCCGTGACCTCCGCCATGCTGGGGGCCTTCCGGGATGATGAGCAGACCCGCGCCGAATTCCTGAGGCTGGTGCGAGAACGGGCATAGGAAATTGGAAGTAGGAAATAGGGAATAGGAGTTAGGTAACAGGGAACAGACCCCTCACCCGCCCCGGCGCTGCGGGGCACCCTCTCCCCAGCGGAGAGGGAAAACATTAAACAGCAGTAGCTTCCGGCGAGAGGAAAGTTTCGCTCATCTGCCCTTCGCGAGAACATGCCAAGACTGAAAAACAGAGTTGCAGTTGTGACGGGGGCAAGCCGTGGTATCGGTTTGGCGATTGCGGAGGCGCTGGCGCGCGCGGGCGCGGATGTAGTGCTGGTGGCGCGCAACTGCAAGGCGCTCGAGTCCGCGCGGAAAAAGCTGGGCGGCAAGGCGAGCACCGTTGCAGCGGATGTTTCGCGGCCGTCGGACGTCGATCGCGTTTTCGCCCAGGTTAAAAGACGCCACGGCCGGCTTGACATCCTGGTGAACTGCGCGGGCGCTTTTACCTATAAGCCTTTTGTGGAAACCACGCTTGAAGACTGGCAACGCAACATCGAAACCAACCTCGGCTCAGTTTTCCTGACCACGAAGGCGGCGCTTCCGCTGCTGGGCGCAAGCAAGCACGCGCACCTGGTAAATATTCTTTCTACCTCAAGCCGGAACGCTTTTGAGAACTGCTCGGCCTACACGGCGGCCAAGTTCGGGGCGCTGGGCCTTACGCGCGTGCTACGGAAAGAACTGCAGCCAAAGGGCATCCGGGTAACGGCCATCCTGCCGGGGTTGACTGATACGGAAATGCTGAAGGAGTTCGGATTTGACATTCCCCGGGACAAGGTGATGCAGCCGGAAGACGTTGCGAACGCCGTGCTTTCGGCCCTGGAACAGCCCGCGCGCACGGCCGTCCACGAAGTGCTGCTGCTGCCTTCGGCAGGGTCGGTCTGATTAACGGCTCTATAGAAGGCCAAATACTAGGATGGCAGTCAGTTGGGCAGGAAAAAGAAATCCGGTTTGAAGCGTATTCGAAGCAGTAGCCTTCTGCTGGCCCTTCTGGGTGCGATAATTGTCCTCTGGGGCCTTACCAGCTTCGATTTCTTTGGCTACAATCCGCCTCTGATCATCGGCAGTTCAATCTTGTGCATTGGCCTCTTTACGTTATTACGCCGCAAAGGCGGCTACGACGACTTTGAGGAGGGTGACGACCCCGCTGACGATCACTTGCAGAAGGAACCCCAGGGCACGGGATAATGCCGTCCTGCGGGCCTTCGGCCGAGGCAGTTCCGTATTTCGGGCACTTTTCTTTGCCAAACCTTTGCCAAATTGACAAAAACAATGCTATGCTGATCGATGAAAATGTGGGAGAAATTGTCGGAAACGAGGAGAATTGACGGATGGCGTTAACCCCGGATTCAAAGTCACAGATTATCGCGAACTTTAAGGTTCATGCTTCGGATACGGGTTCGCCAGAGGTGCAGGTTGCAATCCTGACAGAGCGCATCTCTTACCTGACCGAGCATTTTCGCGTTCATCGGAAAGATCATGCTTCACGACGGGGCCTGCTGACGATGGTCAGCAAACGGAAGCGTCTGCTTGAGTACCTGCGGCGGCACAATGCCGATCGTTACAAGCAGGTGATTGATCGGTTAGGGATCCGCAAATAAAGCGGTTGTGGCAGAAAGCAAAGAGAAACTGGGTCAAACTGCCCCTACAGGTCTGAGCGACCCCCGGCTGGAGTGCCACGGGTCGTTTTTTGCTTAATTGGGGGGCCTGCCGAGTGGCAGTGTCCCCGGTTGTTTTGAACTACCCCGCCTCGGTCCACACTCCCATACGTTAGTGAACAAAGGCTATCTGAAGTCCCTGCCGCGCAGGGCTGGCAACCGGAGATGATTCCGGAGTGCTTGTCGAGAGCAAAGTGGAGGGGCACAATCAAGCCAGCGAGATTCGGAGGATAAAATAAATGGAGCAGGTCAACATCCCACTGGGAGGAAGCACACTTTCAATTGAGGTCGGCAAGGTCGCCAAGCAGTCGAATGGCTCGGCTTTTGTGCGTTACGGCGATACGGTCGTGCTGGCAACGGCGTGTTCAGCAAAGCCGCGCGAAGGGATTGATTTCTTTCCGCTGACAGTGGATTACCGCGAGTATACGTATGCGGCCGGGAAGATTCCCGGCGGATTTTTCAAGCGTGAAGGGCGCCCGACGGAAAAAGAGATTATCAGCAGCCGGCTGATCGACCGTCCGGTGCGGCCCATGTTTCCCGATGGGTACAAGGACGAAACCCAGGTGATTGCCATGGTGCTTTCGGCGGACACCGACAACAACCCGGACATCATCGGACTGGTAGCAGGCGCGGCTGCGCTCTATCTTTCCGACATTCCGTTCCCGACGCCGGTGGCGGCGGTCCGCGTGGGCCTGGTGGATGGCCACCTGGTCACCAATCCAACTTACAGCGAAATCAAGAACAGCCTGCTGAACATGGTAGTGGCGGGCAGCGAAGACTCCATCGTGATGGTGGAAGCCGGCGCCACGGAGGTTTCCGAGGAAACCATCAACGACGCCATCCAGTATGCGCACGGAGAAATCAAGAAGATCGTCGCGATGGAAAAAGAGCTGTTCCAGAAGCTGGGGCTCAAGAAGCGGGAGTTTGTTACGCCTGAGTTCGATAAGGCCATCGAGAAGGAAGTCCGCGAGAAAGTGGAATCCAACCTTCGCGAGGCCATGAACACCTCGAAATACGCCAAGCTGGAAAGCCAGAACAAGATTTCCGAACTCAAGGAATCGCTACTGTCAAGCTATCCCGAAGCCGATGAAGATAAGCTCAAGAAGGTGGGCGAAGCTTTTGAGCGTCTGGAAGAGCGTGTCTTCCGCGAGGACACGCTGCTGAAGCGCCAGCGGCCTGACCGGCGCGCATTTGACCAGGTCCGCCCGATCAGTTGCGAGGTCGGCCTGCTGCCGCGCACTCACGGTTCGGCGCTGTTCACACGCGGTGAGACGCAAGCGCTGGTGACGGCAACGCTCGGCACCGCCGAAGACCAGCAGCGCCTCGACGTGCTGGAAGGCGAGTCGTTCAAGCGCTTCATGCTGCACTACAACTTCCCGCCCTTCAGCGTGGGCGAGGTAGGGTTCCTGCGTGGCCCGGGCCGGCGTGAAATCGGGCACGGCGCCCTGGCCGAACGGTCTCTCTCTGCGGTGGTTCCTGATGAGGGAATTTTCCCTTACACCGTGCGCGTGGTTTCTGACATTCTGGAGTCCAACGGTTCTTCATCTATGGCGAGCGTCTGCGGCGGCTGCCTGGCCCTGATGGACGCCGGTGTGCCAATCAAGGCGCCCGTGGCTGGAATCGCCATGGGACTGGTGAAGGAGGGTGATAAGTACGCCATCCTTACTGATATTGCCGGCGCTGAAGACCATTATGGCGATATGGATTTCAAGGTGGCCGGCACAAAGGACGGCATCACCGCTCTCCAGATGGACATTAAGGTCAGCGGCATCACGCCGCAGATCATGGCGGAGGCGCTCTCACAGGCGAAAGCCGCACGGCTTTACATCCTGGAGAAGATGCTTGGTGCTTTGCCCGAATCTCGCGCCAAGATTTCGGCTTATGCGCCGCACATCCACACCATCCACATCAATCCGGCCAAGATCGGTGAACTGATCGGCCCCGGCGGCAAAGTGATCCGCGGGATCGTTGAGCAAACCGGTGCCAAGATCGACGTCGAAAACGACGGGCGGGTAAATGTGGCGGCCGTAGATGAATCTTCCGCCAGCAAGGCGCTGAAGATCATCAAGGACATGATGGCGGAACCCGAACTCAACAAGACTTATCTTGGCAAAGTGGTCCGCCTGGCGGATTTCGGCGCCTTCGTCGAAATCTTCCCCGGCACCGACGGCCTGCTGCACATCAGCGAGGTTGCGGAGCATCGCATTCGCGACATTCGCGATGAGCTGAAGGAAGGCGACCAGTTGCTGGTGAAGGTGATTTCGATTGAGGGCAACAAGATCCGTCTTTCCCGCAAGGCTGTGCTGCGCGAGCAGCGGCAGAAGGCCGAGAAGGAAGGCGGCCAGCAACAAGGGAGCGTTGAGCACTCTCACGAGATAAGCTAGGCTTCCTTAGACCGGGTTACTCACGGCTGCCGGCGAAAAGATGAATGCTTCTCGCCGGCAGCTCTTGTTTTATGGCGCCGATTGCTGTGGCTCTTCGTGCTTGTCTTCGGGTCAGAAAAGAGAACATTTGCGGCGTGGTGAGCGTATTCCCTTGTGTAGGGATTTCTCCGGGTCGTTTGTGGCCCGGGTCAGCCCAACGCGGCGGGCAGTGAGCCTCTGTGATCTCGGGGGTTATGTTTTTGGAAAGAATGCACGCCCGGCCGCGCACTGGCTTGACACACGACTTCGAGTTCCTTAGCATGTTTTTATAAGAGTTTTTGAGATCCCACATCATGGACATAACCATTGATTCGCACAATGACGTGATGATTTTGCGGCTGCAGGGCAGGTTCCTGGCAGGTAAGGACGGACCCTTGTGCCGCCAGGCGGTCAAGGACTTGATCGATTCCGGGAAGCGCAAGCTGCTCCTCGATTTTTCCGGCGTGCCCTACATTGATTCGACGGGCTTGGGATTCCTGGCCGGTTGCCGTGCCGCGGCGCAGCAGGCTGGCACGCTACTGGTGCTTGCATCGCTTTGTGAACGGGTTCGGCGCGTGCTGGACGAGGTCAATCTTTCCGAATATTTTGAGATTGCTGACGACGAGGCCCGCGGGATCGCCCGGCTAGACGTCATATCCGCATCGTCCGCATCCTGACCGCCGCTGCTTAGACCATTCGCACAACGGTTTCCTGTTGATGCGGGCCGAGGCCTGCCAATCTTTGCGCTCGCCCTCCGGGGCTCATCTTTTTCCCCCAATCAGCCGATTTCCATAAGCATGGAAAGCGTGGCCCGGAAGTTTGCGGGTGGCACGCAAACGGGAGCGGATGTTGCCGGAATCGGCCCATGCTGGAAGATCTGAAACGACGGACAGAGCGCGTGCTGGCGCCCGTTCGCATACGGGTTATCGGGAACGACGTATCGGGTGTATCGTTCAGTGAAGAGACCGTGACCGTCAGCTTCAGCGCGGGCGGAGCCCGCATCAGCCTGACTCATCCTCTCCTGCCTGATGACGTTATCCTCATCAAGAACCTGGCGAATAACATCGAGGAAGAGTTCCGGGTTGTCGGCGCGTTCCAGCAGGTGATTGGCGACAGGCGCGAATGGGGCGTGGAGGCGCTGAATCCCGAGAGCGGCATCTGGGGAATCCGCTATACGCCGCCGACGGAAGGTGTGCAGCCCAAGGTGCTGATCGAGTGCGGCGCCTGCAAGAGCGCCATGCAAAGCCCGCTTTCCAGCATCGAATATGACGTGCTGCTGGCAACCGGCCTGATCTCGCGCCACTGCGACCGCTGCAAGGAAACTACGCGCTGGAAACCCAGCGAGCAGCCGGTGACATCCGAGATGATCCGGCAAAGCCGCCAGGCTGCGCCGCCTGCCACCGAGCGGCGCAAATCCCGGCGGTTGAACCTTGTGATGCGCCTGCGCGTCCGCAACAACTGGGGAGTGGTGGATATTGCTGAGACCCGCAATGTCTCCAAAGGCGGGCTATGCTTTCTGACCAATAAGATCTTCAACGTGGGCGACGAAATCTACATTACGCTGCCCTTTGCCGATAACCAGACCCCGGTGGAGACACCGGCCAGAGTGGTATGGACGAGACTGGCTGAAGACGGCCGATATTACGGAGCCTGCTACCTGAAATAATCTCCGCAGGGGCCTTGTTCAGCATCCGCCTGTTACACCGCCAGCTTCCATGGTGCGCGGTAATTGCGGGTGACGTATTGTTCGGCCTTGCTGCCGCCGGAAACGAGCTTCTGGTTTTTCACATCCCACTCAATGCGTTCCTTGCTGCGGAAAGCAACATTGCCCAGCAGGCAGGCGCTGGTGGAGCGGTGCCCGATTTCAATGTCGGAAATCGGCCGTTTGCGCGTCTTCATGCAATCGAGGAAATTGCGCACGTGGTCGGCATGGGAATTGTTCACAGACTTCATCTGCACGGATGCAGTTCTGGCCACCTCGTGCTTTCTCCCGGGTTCAAATGGAGAAGGCTCCGCGCGTTTTTCGGGTATCACCTCAAAGCCGCTGCGGTCGACGAACAGTGTTCCGTCGGTACCGTGAAACTCGATGCCGTAGCCCTTGTCGTACATCGAATTGCCATTGTCCCATCGGTTTTCGTAAACGCAGACGAAGTCAGGACTGCGGTACTCGTAAGTCACCTGAAGCGTGTCGGGCGTTTCGGCGTTGTCTTTGATGTAGTATTTGCCGCCCATGCCGGCGATGACCGAAGGGCCATCGACCTGCATGGCCCATTGTACGATGTCGATGAGATGCACGCCCCAGTCGGTCATGTACCCGCCAGCGTAATCCCAGAAGTAGCGGAAAGTTGACCAGCGCGAAGGGAGTTTAGGATCGGGGCCGAAGCGGTTCCAGTTGAAGGGGACCTTGGGCGCGGGGCCAAGCCAGGTGTTCCAGTCCAGGTCGGCCGGCGGATCGGAATCCGGCAGATTTCCGATGCCTTGCGGATATTCATTCGCGTAGTTCCAGGTGCGGACAAAGCTGACCTTGCCGATGAAACCGTCCTGCACCAGCTTGACGGCCTTCTGGAAATGGATGCCGGAGCGCTGCTGCGTTCCCACCTGCACCACGCGGTTGTACTTTCGCGCCGCTTCCACCATCAGGACGCCTTCGTCGATGGTATGACAGATGGGCTTTTCCACGTAAACGTCCTTGCCGGCCTTGCAGGCTTCCACCATCACCAGCGGGTGCCAGTGGTCGGGCGTGCCGACGATGACAGCGTCAATATCTTTGCGGTCGAGCACCTGACGGAAGTCGGTGTAGGTCTGCGCCTTGCCTCCCGCGGCCTGCAATCCGTGGTCGAGGTTAGGCTGGTAAACATCGCACACGGCGGCGATTTCAACGTCCGGCTGCTCACGAAAAGCTATGAGGTCGCCGCGTCCCTGGCTGCCCGTGCCGATGACTCCAACAATTACCTTATCGCTGGGGGCAGACTGCGCCGCACGCCCGAGAGCTGGCAACACCAACCCCGCGCCGGCCGTCCCAACGGCGGCTCTTTTCATAAATTCACGTCGATCAAGTTCTTCGGCCATGGTGAATCCATTCCTCCATTTCCCGGCGATGCGTGACGGCAAGCTTGCCTGCCACTGGGAAATCCCGTGCGGCAAACTCCCCTCCATGCAAATCCGTATCGGCCAATGTTTCTCGCCGCGTGAGGGTGCAGAGGCAGGTCTGTTTCGCCACGCGGCGGTATCAATCGGCCGCTATGTTGCGCTGCAATTCTTATCACATTGTGGCCAGGAGTGAAAGGGAAGTTGTTGAGGAAGGGTGGGGCACGCGCGCTTTCCGGCCGGCACGGCTTGGGATCGCACATGACTTGATTTCAGGAATAGGCCGTTATAACGTGGTTTCAAGGGAGGAATTGATTGTAGCTGGGCGCAGCGCTTCAGGGCATGAGGCGCGAAATCTGTTTCCCCCTTCATCCGGGCCTGTCTGGGAGTAGGGATGTGAGACCCTGCAGCCTAGTGCCGGAACCTGCCCGCGTAAATTTTAGGAACGTCTGCAAAATGGAGAGAGCACAATGTTGGATCCACAAACCGTAGAAATGGTAGTGCTCCTGGGCTCACTGGCCCTCATTCTGATCCTTATCCTGTGCCTGTTCTGGGGGTTGTTTCTTCTGGCGAGGATTCGCAAGCAGGCAGCGGGTATTAATGAACGCCTGGACAAGCTTCTGGCCCGGACGCCTTCGGCGGGTGGCGAAGCGGACGAGACCGGGATGTCCCTATAGACATGCCGACTCGCACTCCGTCATGGCACCGCGGGATACCTTTGCGACTGTGCGGCGAACGGCGGCTACTCTCTGCCCAGCTTGCTGGCAAGGGTAAGTATCAGTTTGCGATTCTGAGTGGTCATGCTCTCGAACGACTTGATCAGCTTTCGCACGGACTTTGACTGACTTGCCTGCTGCGGGACTCGCGGTGACGTGGGATGCCCGGTCCCGCGAAATAGAAGCTGATAGGGTTCAACTTCCAAAGCTTTCGCAAATTTTTCCAAGGTTGAAATGGACGGTGCTGTGTACCCGCCCTCAACACGTGAAATATACGACCGCAACAACCCGGACCGCTTTTCAATATCTCCCTGCGAGAGCCCTTTGGCTTCCCGCAACGTTCGAATACGTTTCCCGATCTCCATATATTCATAAAATCAGAAATGCCGTTTATTGTCAATGATTGTCCAAGTATTTTATGTTTAACATCATATAACACTGTGTAGCATAAAGTTACTAGGTTGGCAAAGTGCTGTTTCAGTGCTTTCTGTCGCGTGCAGGTTGGACCGCCGGCTTGGATGCCCGCACTGCGCCGCCGGCGGCAACCTCCAGCAACAGCAGGGTCAGCAGCGCGGCGCCCGCCTCTGTCAGGATGGGAAGCAGCACCGTCAGGTCTGCCTGTTCTGACAACTGGTGGTCATTCCTGTCGGTAACGGCCAGGATTTTCAGCCGGCCATTCTGCCGCGCATTGCTGGCCGAGGTGTGGACTTGCGTCTTCAGCCCGCAGCGCGAGGATGAAAGATAGAGGACACCGGACCCAGCGTCAGAAATTCCGGGTAGAACTTGTTGAAAGCCAAGCAGTTCCATGCCGAGCATAGCAGTTCCGGTAGCCCACGCAAGTCGCTCTGCCGACTGCAGAGCGACGGGATAAAACGCTCCACCGCCGGTGACATAGAACCCATGGAAAGCGGCTGCCTCCCTGGCCAGGGCGAGGGCGGCATCCGGAATACATGTCAGGACCCACTCGGCCTCCTGAGCCAGTTTTTCAAGCTCTTCTTGCTGGGCGCTGAGTGCTGCAGAGGGTGCTTTCAGGGCTTTTGCCGCCGCCACAGCCAGGAACACCATGGCTGCGTGACGGCAGAAAATCGAACGGGCGCTATCGGCGGCGGACTTCTCGGCGTAATCATTGACGGTACCGTCAACCAAGCTGGCAAGTTCTCCGGCAGGGTCGGGCGTTACGGCCCAGATCGTTGCTCCGCGGCCTTTCGCTTTCCTTGCCGAAGCCAGGGTTTCTTCCTCTCCGCCAGCAGCTTCCATGATGATCACCAGAGAGTGGGTGGCGACTGCACGGCTGGTGTAGGCGCTGAAATGATCCGGCCGCTGGACGACAGCCGGCATGCCCAGGAGACACTCGAAGGCCCAGGCAGCGGTCAAAGCTGCTGGGTAGGCGGTACCGCCGGCCACAACGAAAACCGGTCGTTCGCCCCAACTGGCGCGCCGTACCAGCGCATCGTAAAGCGGCAGGCCCTCCTCGCACATCTGCCGCAGAGCGGCAGGGATTTCCAGAATTTCTTTCCTGATAGTCACGTTCACCTCGGTTTTGAATTGCCTGGTCGGGCGGTGTTTTCTGCCCGGATTTCAATTATAATGGGATGGAGATCATACAGGTGACCTTGTGCTGAGGGAGGTTTGTCAGGATTACGCTCTAAAGCTTTCCTGTGGTTTTCCAATTTCCCTGCGACACTACCGAAGTTGGGTGAAAGGCATTACCCGTTATCGCAAGTCTTGCCAAGACTAGCGGAGTGCGGCTCGGGTTTTCTGCAAGCCCGCTTTGCAGCGGGTGGTGGGGAAAAGATTCTGTAACGCTAGCCCCTTGTGAAACGTCGAAATTAATTTAAAGTCAGGGTACAGAAAAGTGTCCAAATCCAGATTAAAACTCACCGGTTGCGTCATGGTCCTGTTGATGGTCGCCCTGTTTTTTGCCGGCTGCTCGGATAAGAAAACGGCCGGCACTCCTTCGGCATCGATGGCGGCCATGGTCGTGCCTGTTGTGGTTGGCAAAGCTACGCAGCAGGACATGCCCGTCCAGGTGACGGCCATCGGAAACGTCGAAGCGTACTCGACGGTTACCGTCAAGTCTTTGGTGGATGGCGAGATCCAGAAAACCTACTTCACAGAAGGCCAGGACGTCCGGAAAGGTGGAATGCTTTTCAGCATTGATCCCCGGACATATCAGGCGACGCTGAGGCAGGCTGAAGCAAACTTGGCCCGGGACCAGGCCAACGCGCAATATGCCAGGACGGAAGCCGAGCGGTACACGCAACTGCTGAAGTCCGGCATCGTTTCCCAGATCCAGTACGACCAGTTCACCAGCAACGCGCAGGCGCTGGATGCCGCCGTACGTGCCGATCAGGCCGCCGTGGAGAATGCAAAGATCCAGTTGAGCTACTGTTCGATCTACGCGCCCATAAGCGGCCGCACGGGGAGCCTGCTGATCTACCCCGGTAACCTGGTCAAGAACAATGATACCAGCCTGGTGGTCATCAATCAGGTAACACCGATTTATGTGGATTTCTCGATACCGGAGAAATTTCTGGCGCAGGTGAAGGCCCATGATGCCAAGGGAAGGCTCCACGTCATGGCCTATCCTTCCGGTGACTCCTCCAATGCCTCAAGCGGTTACCTGAGTTTTATCAACAATGCCGTGGACAGCAATACCGGAACAATTGCGCTGAAGGGGACCTTTGCAAACGGCGATCGGCGGCTTTGGCCCGGGCAGTTTGTGAACGTTACCCTTGATCTCACGGTGCAGCGCAACGCGACGGTGGTTCCTTCGCAGGCGGTGCAGACCGGCGAGCGAGGCCAATACGTTTATGTCGTCAAGTCTGACGACACTGTGGATTACCGTCCGGTGACCGTAGGGATGGCGCTTCAGGGTTTGACGGTTGTGGACAAGGGAGTCAATCCCGGTGAGACGGTTGTGACCAACGGCCAGCTTCGGCTTTTCCCGGGCGCCAAGGTTTCGTTCAAGAATGAAGCCGCTTCCGGGCAGGAAAGCTCCTCATGAACATCTCTGAACTTTTTATCCGCCGCCCGGTCATGACGACGCTGGTGATGCTGGGCATCCTTTTGTTCGGTGTGATGGCGTATCGCTACCTGCCGGTCAGCGACCTGCCCAGCGTGGATTATCCCACGATCACGGTAAGTGCCGGCCTTCCGGGCGCCAGTCCGGAGACGATGGCTTCGTCGGTGGCCACCCCGCTCGAGCGGCAATTCTCCACCATTGCCGGACTCGATTCGATGTCGTCCACCAACACGCAGGGCAGTACACAGATCAGCCTGCAATTTAGCCTGAGCCGGAACATTGACGCTGCGGCCCAGGACGTTCAGTCCATGATTACGCAGGCAGAGGGCCAGCTTCCTCCCAACATGCCGTCTCCGCCGACGTTCCGCAAAGTGAATCCGGCTGATCAGCCGATCATTTACATGGCGGTCTGGTCTGACACTCTTCCTTTGTACACCACGAGCGAGTACGCGGATACGATGATGGCCCAGCGCATCTCCATGATCAGTGGAGTGGCGCAAGTCCAGGTGTTTGGCGAGCAGAAGTACGCGGTGCGCGTGCAGTTTGACCCGAAGGCCCTTGCGGCCCGTCAGATCGGGATTGATGAGGCCACTCAGGCCATCCAGGATGCCAACGTCAATCTGCCGACAGGTACCCTCTATGGCGTTCATAAGTCTTTTGTGGTGCAGACGGAAGGCCAGTTGAATGATGCAGCCGCTTATCGGCCCATTATCATCGCCTACCGGAACGGCGCTCCCGTGCGGCTTGACGAGGTTGCCAACGTTGTCGACGGCAGTCAAAGCGACAAGATCGCGATGTGGTTCGGCACTCACCGGGCGATGGTCCTGGCCATCCAGCGCCAACCGGGAACCAACACCGTCGAAGTGGTGGACAACATCCGGAAGCTGCTGCCGGCCTTCCGTGCGGAATTTCCGGCCTCCATTAATTTCCAGATTCAGTATGACCGTTCGCAGACTATCAGAGATTCGATCAATGACGTTAAGTTCACGCTCTACCTGACACTGTGCCTGGTCATCCTGGTGATCTTTCTGTTCCTCCGCAATGTCTCTGCCACCATCATCCCCAGCATGGCGCTGCCCATGTCAATCATCGGCACATTTGCCGTCATGTATCTGGCGGGCTATACGGTGGACAACTTATCCCTGATGGCCCTTGTGCTGGCCGTGGGCTTTGTGGTGGATGATGCCATCGTCATGCTGGAAAACATTGTCCGGCACATGGAACTGGGCGAAGGCGTCATGGAAGCCGCGCTGAACGGCTCGAGGGAGATCAGCTTTACCATCCTTTCAATGACACTGTCGCTGGCCGCAGTGTTCATCCCCGTGCTTTTCATGAGCGGGATCATGGGGCGATTACTGCATGAGTTCTCCGTCACCATTATTTCTGCGGTGCTGGTTTCCGGGCTGGTGTCTCTGACTTTGACGCCTATGCTCTGCAGCCGCTTCCTGCGGCATCCGCAGAACCAGAAACACAGCAAGCTGTTTGAGCGTTCCGAGCGCTATTTCAACTATTTGCACCAGGGTTATGAATGGAGCCTGCGTCTAGTCCTTCGGCATCGCTTTACAGTCCTGGTCCTGTCGATTCTGATCCTGACCCTTACCGGATATCTGTTTATACGCATCCCCAAAGGATTTCTGCCCAGCGAAGACAGCGGAGCGATTTTTGCTTTTAGCCAGGCGGCCCAGGGAACTTCATTTGACCAGATGAAGAAGCTCCAGCAGCAGGTTTCCGCTATCGTTCGCCAGAACCCCAACGTGAGCTCGGTTTTCGCCTTGGCGGGGGCCGGTGGACCTTCTGGCGGTGGGAATTCCGGAATCTTTTTCTGCCGTCTCAAGGACCATCCGTCCGCAAAACAGGAATTCATCGCGGGCCTGACGAATTTCTTTCACATCCCCCACAAACCCTTTGGGCCTGAATACCGGCTTGTCAGCACTGACGAGGTTATTCAGCAACTGCGGCCCAAACTTGCTGCTATACCGGGCTTGTTTGTCTTCATGCAGAACCCTCCTCCCATCCAGCTCAGCGCGCACCTGACCAAGAGTCAGTATCAATACACGCTGGAGGGGCCGGACACCAAGGAGCTTTACAAGGATGCTCGTGCCCTTGAGGCAAAGATGCGCGGACTCTCGGGTTTCCAGGACGTGACCTCAGATCTGGAAATCAACAATCCGCAGGTCAATGTTCATATTGACCGTGACAGAGCCAAGGCCATGGGCGTGACGGCTTATCAGATTGAAAGCGCGCTGACCACCGCTTATGGCCAGGGACGGATCTCAACCATCTACGCGCCAAACAACGAGTATTGGGTGATTTCTGAACTGGAACCCCAATATCAGGCGAACCCCAATGATTTGTCTTTGCTTTACATCCGCTCCTCCAACGGCCAACTGGTCCCGCTAAGCACCGTTGCGTCCATCTCGGAAGGCCTTGGTCCACTTTCCGTCAACCACTTTGGACAGCTCCCTTCAGTGACACTTTCATTCAATCTGGCGCCGGGCGTCGCTCTGGGAAACGCCGTTTCAGCGGTCGACAGGGTCGCGCGTGAAACGTTGCCAGCCAACATCAGCGCGAGCTTTGAAGGGACCGCTCAGCAGTTCCAGTCCTCGCTGGTTGGTCTTGGCATCCTGCTGCTTGCAACGATTCTGGTGATATACTTGGTCCTGGGCATTCTCTACGAAAGTTTTATCCATCCCATCACCATCCTTTCGGGTCTGCCTTCAGCGGCGCTGGGCGCGCTGGTTACACTGATGGCTTTCCATATGGATCTTGACCTCTACGGCTTTGTGGGAGTCATTATGCTGATCGGCATTGTGAAAAAGAACGCGATCATGATGATCGACTTTGCACTGGATGCCCAGCGAAATTCAGGGATGTCGACGGCAGAAGCGATTTATCGCGGGGCTACCATCCGGTTCCGGCCTATCATGATGACCACCGGCGCCGCCTTTATGGGCATTATGCCCATTGCGCTTGGCTTGGGAGCCGGCTCCGAATCCCGCCGACCCCTTGGTTTGGCAGTCGTAGGCGGCCTTATTTTTTCACAAGTCATCACACTCTATATCACTCCGGTTTATTACATGTACTTGGACCAGTTACAACACTGGCTGGGCAGGTTTTTTCACAGGCGAAACGAGGAATCGGCGGTGGTACCGCCAGTGGCCGTTACGGAATAGGTTCTGGGCGACTCGGGGTAACGACCTTGGCGGGGGTCGGTAAAGGCGCTTGCAGAGACGTTTCAGAAACCATTTGTAGCCGATTTATCAAGTGTTATAATACGGTTTTTATCAAGCAACCATTGCGGTGCTGTTTTATCTGCTTAATGTGTTCCAGGGTTCAATTCAAAAACTTGCCGAAGTTAAAACTCCAGGAAGGAGTCCACTATGAGTAGGAAAAAGGACCGGCCGCAAAAAGCTGGCTCATCAGAGAAGTCTTCGTTAACGCGCCGGGATTTCCTGAAGGGAGCCGGCGTTACGGTTTCAGGGAGCATGCTGGTTGGCAGTACTATCGCGAGCGCCGCTTCGCCGGGACCGGAAGCTGGATTTGTGGGGCCCGGGCCCGTTCCCGTTACCCTTCGCGTAAATGGCAAGGTTCACAAGCTGAATCTTGAGCCGCGCGTCACGCTGCTGGACGCCCTGCGCGATCGCCTGAACATCACCGGCTCCAAGAAGGTGTGCGACCGGGCTACCTGCGGGGCCTGCACGGTGATGATGGATCGCAAACCTGTCTATGCCTGTACGGTGCTGGCGATTGAGGCCGAAGGGCACAACATCACCACGATCGAGGGGCTTGCCGCTGATGGCAAGCTCACGCCGGTTATGGAAGCTTTTGTCAAACATGATGCGCAGCAGTGCGGGTTCTGCACGCCGGGCTTTGTGATGGCCTGCACGGCATATCTTGAGCGCGACCATAACCCGACGGAGGAAGAAATCAGCAAGAACCTGGGTGGCAATATTTGCCGTTGTGGAACTTACCGTGGAGTCCGGCATGCGGTTCTCGAAGCTGCCGGGATGAAGGGAGGCGCCAATGGCAACATGTAAATATGATTGGCCGGCAGCGGGTCACCGCGAGCTGATCGGGAAATCCATCGAGCGGATTGACGGCCCTGAAAAATCAAGCGGCCGCGCCAAGTACACGTATGACACCAACCCGCCTGGAAGACTGATTGCCAAGACCTGCTCCTGCCCCTATGCGCATGCCAAAATCACGTCGCTGGATACTTCCGCGGCGCAGAAACTGCCCGGGGTAAAGGCGGTGTTGGTAGTCCACCCCGTTGGTGATGAAATCCAGTGGGCTGGAGACGAAGTCGTGGTGGTCGCCGCTACCACCGAGGAAATCGCAGAGGACGCGGTTCGCCTGATCAAAGTAGAGTATGAACAGTTGCCACACCTGGTTCGAGAGGAAGACCTGAAGAAGGCGGAAGCCGCCGGTCGGACCAAGGAAGGCGGCGAATCGACCACGGGCGACCCCGCCAAGGCTTTCGCGGACCCGGATTCCGTGCTTTCTGAGGGCTTTTACGGGCTGCCGGTGATTACCCATTGCTGCCTGGAGTCTCATGGAAGCGTCACCATGTGGACTGACCCAAAGACCCTGAAGACGTGGGTTTCCACCCAGAACGTTTCCGGCGGTCCCGGCCAGTTTGGCCAGGGGCTGCGCTTCAAAAAGGTGGACGTTGAGGACAACAACATCGAAACCATCTGCCAGTACATTGGAGGCGGGTTCGGCAGCAAATTCTCTCCTGACCGGTGGGGAATTGAGGCCGCGATGCTTTCCAAGATGGCGGGCGGCGCTCCTGTCCGGCTGATGCTTGACCGCAACATCGAAATGGAAATGGCTGGCGCGCGACCTTCCGCCTATGCGAAGGTTCGTGTCGCCGCCAAGAAAGACGGGACGCTGACGGCGTGGGATTCGGACTCCTGGGGTACAGGAGGCCCTGGCCCCGCGGGACACCCACCGCTGCCTTATGTGATCGAGCCGCCGAACCGTCACTGGAAACATACGGCGGTCCTGACGAACATTGGCGAAGCACGCGCCTGGCGCGCGCCGAATCATCCTCAAGCCTGCCTGATCACCATGGGCGCTCTTGATGACCTGGCGGACAAGCTCCAGATGGACCCGATCGAGTTTCTGAAGAAGAACGTCAATCTCGCGCCGCCAATTCTACGGCGCGCTTACTCTGAAGAACTGGTGAAGGCCGCGGAAATGGCGGACTGGAAAAAGAATTGGCATCCGCGCGGCGACAAAACGCCCGGCCACATCAAACGTGGCGTGGGCGTCAGCCTCCACACCTGGGGCGGTCGTGGCCACAACAGCAACTGCAACATCATCATCCGGCCGGACGGGTCCGCCACGGTGCAATTGGGGAGTCAGGACCTGGGAACGGGAACGCGAACCGTCATTGCCATTACTGTTGCGGAGACGCTTGGGCTCCCTGTTGACGCCATCAAGGTGGAAATTGGCGACAGCAAGTTTCCGTATGACGGTGCCAGCGGCGGTAGCACAACCGTCGGCGGAGTTTCCAACTCCACGCGGCGTGGCGCAGTTGACGCACTCGACGAGCTGTTCGCCGCCGTAGCTCCATCGCTCGGAGTTCAGCCGGCGGACCTGGAGGCTTGGAATGGAAAAATCCAGGTGAAGGGCGATGCCTCGAAGAGCCTTACCTGGAAACAGGCCTGTGCCAAGCTGGGCGTAAAGACCATCCAGACCCTCGGGAAAAATCCCGGCCCTTGCCACCTGGGTGACAGCGGCGTAGGAGGCGTCCAGATTGCCGACGTTTCTGTGGACACCGAAACCGGCCAGGTGAAGATCAATCGCATCATCGCCGCGCAGGATTGCGGCCTGATCATTGACATGAAGACGGCCGAAAGCCAGGTTTACGGTGCGCTGATCATGGGCGTCTGCTACTCGCTGTTTGAGCAGAAAGTGATGGATGAGACGCTCGGCGTGATGCTCAACCCCAACATGGAATTCTACAAGCTGGCCACCATCGGTGACATCGGAGAATTCGTGGTCCACATGATGACCGGCCCCGGATACGACGAGCGTGGCGTGATCGGACTGGGCGAGCCTCCGGTGATTTCTCCCGGCGCCGCTATCGCCAACGCCGTCACCAACGCCATTGGCGTCCGCGTACCCACACTTCCACTGACCCCTGACAAGGTCCTTGCGGCACTGGAGAAAGGAGAGAAAGCCTGATGGAAGCTTTCGAATACGCAAGTCCAAAGAGTATTCAGGATGCCGTCCGGTTGCTTGGAAGCACCTGGGGTGGCACTGAGGTTATGGCTGGTGGCACCGACCTCGTCAGCGCGATGAAGGACGGGGTCGTTACTCCCAAGCGCGTGGTGAGCCTGAAGAACGTTAAGGAGTTGCAATTCGCTCGAGGCGGGGCTCGCGAGGGTCTGCGGCTGGGCGCGTTGTTGACGATCCGCGAACTTCTGGACCTTCCACAGGCAAAGCAGGAATATCCCGGACTGGTCCAGGCGGCAGACGGAATTCGTGGCGAGCAGATGCGCCACATGGGCACTGTCAGCGGCGAACTGCTGCAGCGTCCGCGCGACTGGTACTTCCGCAACGGGTTTGGTTTGCTGGCGGAGTACGACGGCAAATCACTGATTCCCGACGGCCAGAACTACTACTCCGCGATCCTGGGGAATTCGGGGCCAGCCTATTTTGTGAGTCCGTCCAGCTTGGCGCCCATCCTGATTGCGCTGGATGCTAAAGTGACCTTGCACGGGCCGAATGGGCGGCGCGAAGTGGAACTCAGCAAGTTCTACAGGACGCCGCAGTCGGAAGGCGAGCGCGAGTACGTGATCAATCCGGATGAAATCCTGACGGAGATCACCGTGCCGGCCGCCAGGGGAATGAAAACCGCCACCTATGAAATCCGTGAAAAGGAAGGACTGGACTGGCCCCTGGCAGCGGCGGCTGTGGCGCTTGAAATGGACGGCAACACCGTGAAGAGGTCCCGGGTGGTGCTGGGCCACGTGGCCCCGGTGCCGTGGCCATCTCCTGAGGCGGAAGAAGCCCTCAACGGGAAGAACCTGACTGAGGAAACAGCGGATGCCGCCGGCAAGGCCGCGGTAAGCAAAGCAACACCCTTAAGCCAGAATGGTTACAAGGTGCAACTTGCCCGCGTAGCCGTCAAACGCGCTCTGATGCGCGCTGTGAAAGGAGAAGCGTGATTATGCCTGAACCTTTGAATCTGAACATCATCGGTCATGCTGCCTGCCGTTGCCTTCATTCGAAGGAAACGTTTATCCACGCTGAACCTGATCCCAGGATTCCCAGCATGAGTAGCGGCATCCACTGGTGCGTCCACACCCATACCTGCCTGGGGCCGGACGGCCAGATTGCGGAACCCGAAGCCTGCAAGCCAGGCCGCGGCTGTTACGATCCCCTTTAAGCTGCTGCCGCTTCAGGCGACGACTGCATTGTTAGGACACGAGCGTGTGCGCGAATGTGCACACGCTCTCGCCTACCTGTGCTCTCAGATTTCCCTGTAACCCAACTCACCCTTTTGGCATCGAAGAAATGACAACCTTTTTCGTTGTGGGCTAGAATATTTTCATCAATTGGGGCAACGCATAAACACTCGAAGGAGGACAAGATGCGGAAATTTTGGGGCATGGGGCTGGCGGCAATCGTCCTGGCGGGGTTGGCAGTTGTGCCGGGCAAAGCTGCTATTACAGGCGATTATCTTGAAGTGAGAAATGCCGATGTCTGGACGGGACCTTGCTTTGCCAGTTCACAGGTTGACCTGACAGGGAAACGGGCAATCCTTGCTTGGAAAATCAACCACGGGACGTGGCAGGGAACTGATTTGAGTGGATTGGCGGTGGTTGCGGTGGTGAAGGCCAGTGCAACGCTCGGCGATCCTTATCGTAACCCGCTGCCGAGCGAGTCGGTGATGATTCTTGACCACAAGGCAACGGCAGGGCAGCGGAAAGCCTTGATGAGTTTTGCAAGGGCGCGGGCTGGTAAACTGCTGGGCCATGTGGTTCAGATTGACACCGCCCCAGTCAGCCTTGAGGTAGGTGCCGGCGCAGACCGCGGGACGGATGTACTGAAGGCCGGCAATCTTGCTATGGTAAAGACGCGTCCTCTCTGCCAGGGTGACATCATGTGCGGCAATGAAACGGTCTATTACCCACCGCTCACGAAGACGAATCAATACATGCCTGCGTTCAGCCGGATCGATGAGTTCGACGGCAAGGGACTAGGTGCTGTCTGGGATAATCGGAACGCCCGCAGCGCTTTCGTCGGCAAATTTTCCGAGTGACGCATGCCGGGTCTGCTGCACGAGTATGTTTTTTGAACGCGTGGCGAGGAGTGTGCCCGATTCCAGTCCCGTATTCTTTGGATTCCTGCTAGTTAACCACGGAGGTTCGAAATGCGACGTATTGTAGTTTTTTCACTAGCTTCTGTTCTGGCCCTCAGTGTTGCTGCATTTGCTCAGGACACCTATAAAATCGAAGCCACCAAGGGACTGCCCGGTGGTGACGTCGGCCAGGCCATCCAGGGTCTGCTTCAGCCTCAGGGCGAAAGCCTGCTGGACAGTTCGGGGAAAGTGTTGTCTGAAGTCTGGCTGAGAAAGGACCTTGACGCGGCTGCCAATCCGGATACTTCGTCAGCTGTGCTTTACGGCAAGATTGCGCAAGGCTCACTAGTGGGTGTCATCCATTTCCCGGAGGCCACAAAAGACTACCGTGGCCAGGGAGTCAAGGCGGGTTACTACACTCTCCGCTATGAATTGATTCCCCAGGATGGGAACCACATGGGCGTCAGCCAATACCGGGACTTCCTTCTGCTGGTGCCTGTGGCAAAGGACACGGACCCGGCGAAGGCCGTTACCTTTAACGACGCCGTCAAGCTCAGCCGCGATTCGACTGATACCGGACATCCCGGCGTCATATTGATGGATTCGTTGAGCGATACGGTCAAAACGTTCCCGGCATTGTTCCAGGATTATTCACAAAACTGGGCGCTCCAGATGGAAGCCGGACTTGGCGCCGGCCAGAAACTGCCACTGGCGATCGTGCTGGTCGGGCAGTACCAGAGTTAATTCCAAACGCGCCAACTGCCAGGTGAAGTGAGCATGAAGTTTCAAGCCACAAATGTTTTATTAAGGGGCCGGCATCGCGCGTTTCGCTGCCGGCTCCCCTATGCCAGATTGGCCGCTCTCATGCTTGGCGGTGTTAGCCTCTTCCTTGCAGTTGCTACGGGCCGGGCGGCTGATGTGCAAAACTCCCAGAAGACACTGCAAGGAACCCTGCTTTTTATCGAGGGGAAAGGGCCAGTGTTGAAAAACGGCGCCAAACAGGTTACGCTAGCCGGGCGCTACGAGTATACTTTTCGGACGCTCGAGGACAAGCGGCTTCGCAATGATGAAGTCCGGCTGGTAGGCAAATTCCAGCCGGATGGAAATTTCCGTGTGGACGACGTTTTTACCATTCACCACGGAGAGGTCTATCGGGTTCGCTACTACTGCGAGACCTGCAACATTGTGGGGCTTGGGCCGGGGAAATGCGTCTGCTGCCAGCAGCCAACCGAACTTCAGGAAGTTCCCGTCAACAAGAACGACAAGAAAATCCTGATTACCCACTGACGGCGACAATCCGTTCGCAGCGCGGTATTCGATTTTTGACGCCACGCTTCCATGCGCTGCATTGACCGCAGAACTTCAAGGTTCGAAGATCGCGCAAGCACCCTGCCCGAGCAGACTTGAAGCTTCCCTTTTCGTTGACACTTTTGCCGTCTCGATGTTTAGATAGTATGAGGCCGTAAAACTTGATTGCCTTGTGGTGAGCGTAGCTCAGCTGGTAGAGCGCCAGATTGTGGATCTGGAAGTCGCGGGTTCGAACCCCGTCGCTCACCCCAATATTCCTTTCTGTAGAATTCACTGGAATTTCATTGTTGGGGCTGCTTTCAAGAAGGACGAAGTGTGTGCCACTGGCAAGAGAAGGAGCTAGGATTTGCCGCCGGGCCTCATTCCGGCCAGCAGGGGTGTTTCACCCTATTGCCCCACGCGTCCTTCCTGTTGCGGATCACAAACGTTCCCAGCCCTGAAGTTGCTTTCATGTTCATCGCCTATCGATTTCGAAACACCGGTTTTCTCTTTTCGCGAAAAGCTGCGATGCCTTCGTTGCAGTCTTCAGTTGACCGAGCGAGCCCCGCGGCCGCCGCAAAATGACGGCCCAGATCTGCGTGCAGGGTTCCCAGTAGATTCTTGGTTAGCGCGACCGCCGGGGGCGCATTCGATAAGAGTTTGCCGAGCCACACTTCGAGTTGTGCTTCCATGGCGTTCGTGTCTTCGACAACAGCGTTCAAAAGTCCCCACTCGTGGGCTTTGTCAGCAGAGCTGGGTGAGCCGAGTAAGGTGAGCTCGCGGGCGCGAGCCACGCCTACAATTTCAGAGAGCCGGCAAACTCCAGCCCAACCGGCAATCATGCCCAATCCAACTTCCGGCGTTCCAAGCTTGGCCGCCCTGACTCCCACACGAAGGTCCGCCATCAGGGCAAGTTCGAGCCCGCCGCCAAGCGCATGGCCGGAAATGGCTGCAATCACGGGCTGGGGTAATTCGGCAATCTTTTCCAGCACCTGGATGCCACGGAGAATCCAGTCATTGGACATTTCAGTAGGAGTCAGTGCACCCCACACTTCAATGTCTCCACCCGTGCAGAAGAAATGGCCATTGCCACGCAGAACTAAAGCCCGGAGGTTTCGTGAGGTTTTCAGCCTCTGAACATCCTCCTCGATTTCAACCAGCATCGGCAGGGTGAGGGCGTTGCCTATCTGCGGGCGATTCAGAGTGATCTCCGCCCATTCGCCCTCGGCCCGCTTTTTCTCCTCGTAAAGAATGTTGGTCTCCACTTTCAGTCTCCGATTTGAAATGACTCAGAATCCTGGCCAGGAAGAAATGCCCGTTGCGGCTCTCGGCTGAACGAGTGCATTGTTCTACGTTAGCCGCTCGGATACGAACTCGCGCGACAATGACCTCTCGCGTTGCAAAGCGTGAATCTTATGTTTCCGGTGATGCAGTGTCAAGCCGCATGCGGGTGCGGCGGGTTTTGGCAATTCGTTGGCGTTTCCCATCCGCCTTAATGGTCTTTGCCCTCAAGAGTAAGTGGGGATCGATCTCTTCAGGATTTCTGCGCCGGCGGTAAATTGCAGGCTGGCGATGGGAGCCATTTGATAGACGTTCACGCGAAAATCAGGATTGACGCCCACCAGCAGGTAAGCACTGCGCTGGGAACAGCCATAGTCCTCGATCAGCCATTCCATCAACTGGATGCTGGCGCGCCAGACGGCTTCTTCCAGCGGCTTGGCGCAGGCCAGTGAGATCAGACTCTCCTGCTTTTCGAGCCGCACAAAGGGCTTACTCTTTCCTTTGATGAGGCCGCACCTCAGCGTGACGGTGCTGCGGGCTTCCATGGCGGTCCCGTAGAATTCGGTGTCGCCCTGGCAGGCGTGAATGTCGCCGACGTAGAGTAGCGCGCCGGGGTGGTAGCAGGGAATCAGAATGCGCGTGCCCGGACGGATGTCGCGCACGTCCATATTGCCGCCCCAGTCCCCCTGGCCAAGCCCGGGAGTCGCGACTTCACGTTCAGGTGCAACGGCGATGGTCCCGATAAAAGGTGACTGCGGAAATCGCAGGCCCAGCGGTTGCCGACGGACGTGGCCGTCTTCCCACGTGACCGCTTCATCAAGGACGACTTCGCCGTTTTCATGGCGACCGATGGCAAGCGTCGGCTTGCCCAACTCATTCCATCGTGCCGAATCCCCCAGCGGCTTGTGGCCAGGTCTCCAGTAGGTGACGCTCTGGCTGTCGAGTTCGAGCTTATCGATCTCGACCACCAGCGTATCGCCTGGCTCGGCACCTTTTATGTAAACCGGCCCTGTGACCGGATTGGCCATGGACGGCGAATAATTCAGGTACCATGCGTCGAGCAGATGAGCAGCATCTTCCGGGCTGCGGTAGGTTCCCGAGGGAGCGTCTTCCGTCTCCAGAACAAAGGGTTCGTCCTGCTCGACCTCCAAAACCGGAGGGTGCCGGTGGTCCAGGGTATATTTCAGATACTGCCGGTTGCGCTCAACAAATTTCATTTGCCTGATGCATCCTTTCAGCCTTGTGGTGGCGCTATCCAATCGGCCGTATGCTGTGAGCCTGGGCCGGGTCTGCCAGCCAGGATAAAGAGCTCCCATATCCTGCCGATAACACAATTGGTGGCTTGCAGGCGGCTGCCATTATGCCGCACTCACGGTCTATTGGGAAGGCCACGTGAAGCACGGAACAGATCATGGCGGTCGGACGACGTCTATGAAGGGATGGTCGGCACAACCCGCATAGGCAGGAACGTTCAGAGTGCCAGGCCAGGGGGACATGGCTCACCAAACTCGTGAGAGGAGAGGCCGGGTTCCAGGTTCTTGCCAGTGCGCTTCAGGGGCGAGTGCACAGTCCGCGGGGCTAATCTCTATCCTGAAAGCCGCATCAAGTGGTGTTGGGAAAAACGCTCATGAACCGCCGGTCGCAAGCATCTGGCCGCAGTACCGAAATGTCGGGGCTCTGCGCATAGATTTGATCCGGCCCAGATCCATGAGCATCCCGCGCCTGAACTTCGAACAGCGAACTGCAGACGATTCTTCAACGCGTCGGGATGCTCGATCAGCGCAACCCGGATTTTTGCCAAACATCGTTCTAAGCGAATAAGATGCGACGCAGACCTTCGAAGAAAAAAGAACCTTTGCTCGATACCGCCGGCCTTCAGGGACAGATCGCGGGTGTACGGGGCGCGATTTACGTGCTTCAGGATCAGACACCCTTTGGGCGGGCTTCCGGAAATAGACCTGCTGCGAAGTCAACCGGCCTCGACTCCCCTGCGCGCGATGTTTTTGGCGACGACGGTGGACGGACTGCATCTGGGGATGCTTGTTATTGGCTATTTCATGCTTTCAAATATGCAGAGGCGGGCATGACCATCCTTGACGTTGAAGGCCAGATCACAATGCAGAATGATGCCCACAGGGATTTGCTTGGTTATACCGATGCTGATTTGACAGGCAAAACGCCTGGCCATTATCTGGAGGGGGGGCGGGGCGAATTTGGCCGGATCATGGACGACCTGTTCCAGCAAGGGTCCTATTCTGGCGGGGCCAGGTGCCGCTCCAAAGGGGGATTTTGGGCGGATGTGGAACTATCGGCAACAGTTATTCGCAACCACAGGGGAGACATCGCTGGTTACACGATGTTCATGCTGGACGTCACCGAGAAGAAGCGGATGGAAGGGCAACTTCGTGAAAGTGAAGAACGGTTTAACGCATTCATGAACAGCGGTTCTGTTGTGGCCTCGATGCGAGACGCCAAGGGCCGTTATGTCTACGTTAACCGGGCTTACGAAGAATCGGCTGGTTTGCCCTCGAGCGAGATTCTGGGCAGAACTCCTTATAACGTATGGGCCCCCGAAACCGCGACTGAACTTAGCGAGAATAACCAGAAGGTGCTCTCCGCTGGCCGTGTGATGGAGTTACACGAAAAAACGGTCAATCTCGCGGGCGGATCCAGGGAATGGTTGTCGATCAAGTTTCCTTTTCTTGATCGAAAAGGGGATGTGTTTGTCGGTAGTGTGTCACTCGACATCACGGAAAGGAACAGCCTGGAAGAGCAACTCCGCCAGTCCCAAAAGATGGAGGCTGTGGGCCGCCTGGCAGGCGGAATCGCCCACGATTTTAACAACCTGCTGACCATCATTACCGGTTACTCCGAACTTTTGCTGGGATCCCCCACGCTTGATCCGGACCATCGGGCCAAGATTCTGGAACTTAAGAAGGCAGGTGATCGCGCAGCCTTGCTGACACGGCAACTTCTGGCGTTCAGTCGCAAGCAGGTCCTGGCTCCGCGAGTGCTGAACCTGAATTCGGTTGTTGAGAACCTGCAGAAAATGATCCAGCGTCTGATTGGTGAAGACATTGAGTTTGCGACCATTCCGCGCACACCCTTGAATAGGGTGAAAGCGGACCCTGGCCAGGTTGAGCAGATCATCATGAATCTGGTGGTGAACGCACGCGATGCCATGCCCAAAGGGGGAAGGCTGACCATTGAAACCGCCAATGTTGAGTTCGACGCCGAGTATGCCCGGTCGCATGTGCCCAGCGTGCCGGGGTATTATGTGATGGTTGCGGTCAGCGACACAGGAACGGGGATAGACCCTGAAACACAAAAGCATATCTTTGAGCCGTTCTTTACCACGAAGGAAACCGGTAAGGGAACTGGCCTAGGCCTTGCCACTGTTTATGGAATCGTCAAACAGAGCGGTGGGTTCATCTGGGTTTACAGTGAGCAGGGAGTGGGCAGTGTTTTCAAGATATACTTCCCGTGCGTTATGGAACAGATGGAGTCGATGCCGGAAGCCCGTCAGGTTACGGACCGGTTCCGAGGAAGAGAAACGATATTGGTTGCTGAGGATGAGGCAGCCCTTCGAACTTTGATTTGTGAAACTCTCAGAGTCCACGGATACACGGTGCTGGAAGCCTCCGACGGCATTAACGCAGTTCGCCGCAGTGAGCGCTACCACAAGCCGATTCATCTGCTGATTGCTGATGTTGTAATGCCCCGGATGAGCGGACGTGAACTGGCCAGCCGTATTACGTCGGCCCGGCCGGAAACAGGAGTTCTCTATATCTCCGGATACACGGACGACGCAATTCTCCATCACGGTGTTCTTGATCCCAACACAGCATTCCTGCAGAAGCCGTTCACTCCGACTTCGCTGGTCAGGAAGGTCCGACTGGTGATCAGCCAGAACAGGGTCGGGCAGCATTAAGCCTCCAGAATTGATATCGCCCCTTTCATTCCAATCCTGAAACATCACTCTCCTGCCGATTTTTGCCGCCGCTTTCCACAAGAATCCCAGAAATGACAAACTCAAATCACAGAGGAAGTGTAGCCTTTTGTAACATTTCTTTAGGAGGATATACGAAACGTCAAGTTCCGAGGACCGATTCTTAGCGGAGGAAATTGCTTTGACAAACGAAAGGAAAGGCATTAAAAACTAATCGACTGCAATCTGGCGAATTGGAAGGAAAAGAGCATTATGCTGGCCGAAGAACGGCGACGGGCAATTCTGGAAATAATGGCGCGCGAAGGCCGGGTGCTGGTACGCGAACTGGCCGACCGCTTCAATACTTCACACGTTACGATTCGCAACGATCTGAAAATATTACATGCGGAAGGGCTTATCCAGCGCGCGCATGGCGGCGGGTTGCCGGCTGGCGGCGGGACGCTCATCGATCCCAGCTTGAAGGAAAAGGAAAGCCTTCATCAGGAGGAAAAGCGCAGGATAGGAGATGCTGCGGCGGCCATGGTGCAGGAAGGGCAATCCATATTGCTGGATTCCGGAACCACGACCACTGCGGTGGCCCGGGCGTTGCGCCAGCATCGCGATCTGACGATTATTACTAACGCAGTTAACATTGCTGCCGAGCTCGCCCCGACCCAGATGGAATTAATCCTGACTGGCGGAATTCTTCGGGAAAGATCATTTTCGCTAGTGGGCCCGCTTGCTGAAGAGACGCTCAGACAGTTGCAGGCGGACATTCTGTTTATTGGTGTTGACGGGTTTGACGTTGAATACGGCCTGACTACACCGAACCTGCTGGAAGCTAAAGTGAACCGCGTGATGGTTGAGATCGCCAGGCGCGTGGTGATGGTCTGTGATTCCAGCAAGTTCGGGCGGCGCAGTCTGTGCCTGATCGTGCCGCCTGGGTCGATCGATGAGATCATCACGGACTCGAGCATCGCAAAGAGCGAACTACGGGCGTTGGAAAAAACCGGGATCAAGGTGACGGTTGCATAGGTAGCGGCATTGCCTCTCCAGACAGGAAGGAATCTGAGTTCTGAAGTCCTGCAAGCAGTTATCTCCTCGCCGTTTGCTAACACTTCTGGATAATTTTGCGCTTTTATAGTTCGGTAGTTTCATTTTACAGCCGTCACCACATGGCGCTTCTCAAGGGCCGCTGTGTTGGGTGATGCGCGCAGCGCTGATTGGACTGGCCCACCAACGACCCCCCCTGTTTTGATGGTATCGTGGTTGGCGTGCATTCTTGACGGTCCTACGGCCCGCCGATAAAATGGAGAGTTCCTCTGTCCGTGTGATATCAATATGATGACTCTCCGCATCTACAACACGCTGGCAGGCAGGGTAGAAGATTTCCAACCAATAGAAGATAAGAAGGTTCGGATTTACACCTGCGGCCTCACGGTTTACGGGTATGCCCACATTGGCAACTACCGCACTTTTGTCTTTCAGGATGTCCTGAGACGTTTCCTGCGGTACCAGGGTTACGAAGTTGTGCAAGTGATGAACCTAACTGATGTGGATGACAAGACGATCCGTAACGCCAAGGCTGCCGGTCTCAGCCTGCGCGATTACACCGACCGATATATTGAGGCCTTCGACATTGACCGCCAGCTCTTGAGCCTGGAAAAGCCGGAAATTGTGGTTCGAGCTACGGACCACATTGACGATATGGTGAAGTTGATCCAGACGCTCGAACAAAAAGGCTACGCCTACAAGAGGGAAGGTTCCTACTACTTCCGGGTCGAAAAGTTTTCAGATTACGGCAAACTTTCAAAGATTGATCTTTCCGGGATTCGAGCCGGTGTGCGCGTTGACGCCGACGAGTACGACAAAGCCAATGTTCGTGACTTTGTCCTGTGGAAAGCCGCCAAGGAAGGCGAGCCCTTCTGGGACACTCCGCTGGGTCCAGGGCGGCCTGGCTGGCACATCGAGTGCTCGGTGATGTCGATGAAATATCTGGGTGAGACGTTTGACATTCACTCGGGCGGAGTCGATCTCGTCTTTCCTCACCACGAAAATGAAATTGCCCAGAGCGAAGCGGCAACGGGCAAGCCCTTTGTGCGGTACTGGTTGCACGGTGAGCACCTGGTGGTCAACGGCGAAAAAATGTCCAAATCGCTGGGCAATGTGTACACTTTGCGCGACTTGATTGCCAAGGGATTTCGGCCTACTGCGATCCGCTACCTGCTGGCGTCTGTCCCTTATCGAAGCATTCTGAACTTCACTTTCGAAGGCTTGCAGCAGGCGCGGCACTCTATGGAGCGACTCAGGAATTTTCATTATCGGCTGACAAAGGAAGCGTTTCCCGCAGGCAAGAGCGAAGACCTTGAGCAGGTAGCCGCGAGTGGGCGCAGGAGTTTCGAAGAGGCGCTGGCCGACAATCTGAACACGGCTGAAGCCTTGGCGGCCATATTTGAGATGGTCCGCGAAGGTAACACGGCCATGGACCAGGGCAAGTTCTTCGACGGGAACCGCGAAGCGTTCCTGGATACGCTCGGGCGATGGGACCAGATCTTCGCCGTGCTTGAAGACAATGATCAGGCAAAGCTCAGGCAATTTGGTTTAGTGAAAGGCGAGCAGAAAGTTTCATTGGAAGAAGTCCCCGTCCCGAACGGCGAAGCGAAGAAGATGCTGGTTGAAACGTTAAACGACGAGGAAATTGAGAAGCGAATCGCCGAACGCGAAGAAGCTAGGCGCGGCAGGGATTTTAAGCATGCGGACCAGATCCGCAATGACCTCCTGAAAAGTGGGATTTTGCTGGAGGACACAAAGGCGGGTGCCCGCTGGAAGCGGATGTGATGCCTGTTCCCGGCCGTTCCTGACCTGACTCATTGCTTGTGAAGTCATTTCTCCCCCGCGTCCTGCACGAGCAAGATCGATTATGAGGACGCTGCCAAGGAAGCGTTATGAAAAACGGATTGCCTGAAATTAAGACGCCTCTGCCAGGGCCTGAGGCAAAGAAAGTTCTGGATTTGGACCATCGTCTGGTTTCACCGTCGTATGGCCGCGATTACCCGATGGTGGCCAAACGCGGCAGCGGCATGATGGTTGAGGATGTGGACGGAAATATCTTTCTGGATTTCAGCGCCGGCATTGCCTCTGTATCTACTGGCCACTGCCACCCCGACGTTGTGAAAGCGATCCAGCAACAGGCTGAAACGCTGATTCACATGTCGGGAACGGACTTCTACTATCCGCTGCTGACCCAGCTTGCCGAAAAGATCACTTCCATTACTCCGGGCGATTTCCCCAAGCGCGTTCACTTTGCCAATTCCGGAACGGAAGGCATCGAGGCGGCCATGAAACTGGCACGTTATCACACGCGCCGTCACCGCTTTATTGCCTTCTTTGGATGTTTTCATGGTCGTACGTTCGGATCCCTTTCGTTGACGGCCAGCAAGTCGGTGCAGCGGAACGGGTTTGGTCCGCTGCTTTCCGGTGTCAGCCATGTTCCTTATCCGAACCCTTATCGCTGCCCGAACCGCCACCCGGCCGGCGACTGCGATTGCAGCGGAGTGGAAGCGATCAAAAGGCTTTTCAAAACGTCAGTTCCTGCTGAAGAGGTTGCGGCCGTTGTCGTTGAGCCGATCCAGGGGGAAGGCGGTTACATTGTGCCGCCGGACAACTTTCTTCCCGAACTCCGCAAGCTGACCGAACAGTACGGCATTCTGTTGATCGCCGACGAGGTTCAGAGTGGCATGGGACGCACCGGTCGCATGTGGGCATGCGAGCATACGGGCCTTGTACCGGACATTCTGGTGACGGCGAAGGGTATTGCGTCTGGAATGCCGCTGGGTCTGACGGTCGCGCGCGCCGACATCATGAATTGGCCGCCGGGCGCTCATGCTTCAACGTTTGGAGGGAATCCCGTAGCGTGCGCTGCGGCGCTTGAAACCATTCGCCTGCTGGAAGAAAAGTACGTTGCAAACTCTGACAGGATGGGGCGGCACATTCTGGACCGCCTGCAGGGCTGGCCTGCCAAGTACCGCCATGTTGGTAACGTCCGCGGCAAGGGCCTGATGATTGGCGTTGAACTGGTCAAAGACCAGACAAGCCGCGAGCCGTATCCTCAATTGCGCCAAAAAGTGATTCAGCGAGCTTTCGAGTTGGGTGTGTTGCTGCTGGGCTGCGGCGAGAGCACCATCCGGCTGATGCCGCCTCTGATTGTGGAAAAGTATCAGGCAGACTTCGCCATTGACGTGCTGGAACGGGTAATCGAAGAAGCGTCAAAATAGGACCCTGAGACATTGGACTGGGTTGCACATCTGGTCTACGCTGTGTTGTTGAGGCGAGAGCGGCGACGCGCAGGGCTTGCCAGTCGCGACTTGCAGAACCACAGGGCGGGCGAAAAAGCCCGGCACTTGCAGGTAGGCGCACGTGGTGAGACGCTAGCTTATTGGTACCTCCGCCATGCGGGATACTCCATTGTTGCCCGGAATCGGAGGCCTCAATCCCGGTCGGGCGAACTGGATATGGTTGGCTGGGACGGACCCGTACTGGTTTTTGTTGAAGTGAAGACTCGGACCGGCGAAGAGGCCGGCCCGCCGGAGATGGCTCTGGGCCGTGACCAGCAGAGACGGATCGTAAGAGGAGCGCGGGAATATATGCGGCGGCTGAAACGGAAGCCGGCCGGCTACCGGTTTGATATTGCGAGCGTCTTTTGGGACCCTGAACTGGGGTACCGCGTCCGGGTGATCAAGGACGCGTTCAGGGAATAACAAGGGCCCATTATCTGCAGCCCGGAAGAGTGTGGTCTAAGGAGCGACAACTTTGCCTGAGCTTAGGAAAGACCCCATTACCGGCCGCTGGGTGATCATCGCTACAGAGCGTGCCAAGAGACCCACCGATTTTGTTCGGGAAAAGGTTCAGATTCGAGGTTCGGGTTTCTGCCCCTTCTGTTACGGAAACGAGTCGAAAACCCCCCCGGAAATCATTGCCTACCGCAGTGACGGAAGCCTTCGCAACGCACCCGGATGGTCATTGCGGGTGGTGTCCAACAAGTTCCCGGCCCTGGGCATCGAAGGCTCACTGAATCGGCAGGGCGAAGGCCTCTATGACAAGATGAGCGGCATCGGCGCTCATGAGGTCATCATTGAAACTCCGGACCACCATAAGACCCTGGCCATGCTTTCGCCGCGTCAGATTGAAGACGTCCTTTGGGCGTACCGCGACCGCATCCTGGACCTGAAGAAAGACCGCCGCTTCAAGTACATCATGATTTTCAAAAACCACGGGGAAGCTGCGGGCGCATCGCTTGAGCACACGCACTCGCAACTGATTGCCTTGCCGGTTGTACCGAAGCGCGTGCTTGAGGAAACAGGCGGCGCGCGGGATTACTTCAACTTCAAGGAGCGCTGCATCTTTTGCGACATCATTCGGCAGGAAACGGAAAGCGGTATCCGCGTGATTGCCGATACGCCGGCGTTCATTGCGGTTGCTCCATTTGCACCGCGGTTTCCATTTGAAATTTGGATCATGCCCCGCGTGCACCAGTCCGCGTTTGAGGACTCACAGAAGCAGGAGTTTGAACAGTTAGCTGTGATGTTGAAAGATATGCTGATGCGGCTGGACAAGGTGCTCGACTACCCGGCGTACAATTACATCATTCACACTTCACCCATCCCGGAGAGCCCCAACGAGCATTACCACTGGCATCTGGAAATCATGCCCAAGCTCACCAAGATTGCCGGGTTTGAGTGGGGCACGGGCTTCCACATTAATCCCACCCCGCCGGAAGAGTCCGCAAAATTCCTGCGCGAAGCACAGGTGGAACTGACTTCCTGAAGAGCCGCAGGCAGCGCCACCAGAGCGGCACTACCTGTTTTGAGCAGCAATATTCTGCAGCCTGCTTACACGTTTTCCGGAACAACGAACGGGGCGCGATAACCGCGGTCGCCGTCACGCAGAATCAGAGCAGCTTCTCTGTCCCCGATGACCTCTTCGGTCGAGGGGTCGAATTGGAGTGCGCGACCCACACGGTAGGAAGCGTTGGCCAGTTGCATCAGGCCTGCAGAAACATAGGCTTCTTCAATGGGCGCGTCCAGGTCCTTGGAGTTGCGTGAGCGAATGCAGTCGATCCAATTCTGGAAATTCCTCACGGTATCATCGTTATGCCTGCTCTCCTCAGTAGGGCCAGGTTCCTGCCCTTCACCCATCCACGTGCGCCAGGTCTGAGCGTCCTCATCACCCATCGACAGATACCCTTTCGTGCCGTAGAAAATGGCGCCAATTGAGCTGGGCGCGCCGACCGGAGGCATCTGCCCGGAGGTGGCCGCAGGCCGTTTGGGGACGGCCGTTCCGAGCGACGGAGTGCCAATCTCTGCCTCATGGTTGGTTATCCAATGGCGAACCTCGAACTCCAGCATTTTGGGTTTGGCATTGGGAATGTAGTACTCGAAGGCAATGTGCAGGGTGTTGGGCGTCTGCTGGTCATCGTCAAACATAAAATGCCCGCCGATGGCTGAGATTTTGTTGGGGAACCTCATGCCCAGGCCCCAGCGTGCTGCGTCAATCTGATGGATGCCCTGGTTGCCGATATCGCCGTTGCCGTACCACCAGAACCAGTGCCAGTTGTAAAGAAAGCGGTTCTTGGTGAACACGTGCTCAGGCGCCGGACCCTGCCACAAGTTGTAATCCAGGCCCTCCGGTATTGGGCTTGGAGGCGTGTGGCCAATGGTATTCCTCCATTTGAAGCACAAGCCACGCGCCATGTAGATATCGCCAATCAACCCGTTGTGCAGCTTTTCCATGGCGCTTTGGTACGCTACGGAAGCGCGGCATTGCGTGCCGTGCTGAGCAATGCGGTTATATCTCTTTACGGCGCGCAGCAGTTGTTGACCTTCCCACAAATTGTGCGAACAGGGCTTTTCAACGTAGAAGTCTTTTCCGGCCTGGCTGGCCCAGATTGCCATGAGCGTATGCCAACTGTTGGGGGTGGCGATGGATACGGCGTCGATCGATTTATCCTCGAACAACTTTCGCAAGTCCTGATAGCCCTTCGGTTTAGGCTTGCCCATTTTTTCAACCTCAGCTATCCGCTGGTTCAAAATAGGCATGTAAACATCGCACAATGCCGCTATTTCTACGTTCTGGAGTTGCGCAAGCGCACGGATATGGTCCCTGCCGCGGTCATGCAGCCCTATCACCGCCACGCGCACGCGGTCGTTGGCGCCCAGCACCCTCGGCGGGACAATTTCAGAAAAGCCCTTCAGGGCCACAAGTCCAGCCGCCGTTGTGCCGGCTCCGGTCTTGAGAAAATCGCGGCGTGTGATTTCAGATTTCCCCGATCCCTTTGACATAAGTGCCTCCCTCTGGATTCAGGCTCTTGCAGCCTTCAATTCGTGTTTGCAAAGATACTACACCCTATTGTCCTGCCGCGTATTGCTGATATGCCTCGGCAACGTGGGCCTGCTTGTAGTCGCCGTGGTGGATGAAAACCCGGTAGCGAAGCGTCAGCGATTTGCCCTGCTTAATGGTCCAGCTTCCGTCATTATCAGGGTTGTTGGTAAATTCCCGAATACCGAACGGATTGACGGCAAACAGCCCGTAGCTGCGGGCATGCCAATAGGTTGGGTGGCGGAAACTTTTGGGGCTGTCAAAGATGGCGACACCCACCTCTTCCGCACCTACTTTCCCGTAGTAATCCACCCAGTTTGCACGCTTGCCCCAGATTTGTTTTTCGCCTACGCCTCCGTTGGAATTCACCATGTGGCCCGGAGGGGAATAGAGCTCCTTGACGACCCGAATGGCAAACGATCCTTCCTTGGTGTCGCCCATTGTGACGGGCGCACCGTGGTTGGCCGTGATGGTGAACTCGCAGTCAATCATTCGGGTCTGCTTATCGCCGTGGAAAACGAATCCCTGAGTTTCATCGGCAATGATTCTTCCCCGCGGGCCCACCAGATGGAAAAGGGCTCGAAGCGTTCCTGAATCCGGCCCACTCTTTATCTCCTCAATCTTGGCCAGGACTGTGCGCCCGAAGACGGAGTCATCGCTCCACTTGGGGAAAACTGCCTCACCCCAGAAATCAATGCCATCCACGTTCCCGTGGCCAAAGTACATGGGACGCTGGTGAGGTTCCAGGTCCGGATCGTGGAGGTGCGCAGGAGGCACGGTGTTGCCAATGGGGAAACCTCGCGTGATGATCGTCCCTTCCGCACTCCGCAAGGGCATGAAATAAGGTTTTGCGACTTTCGGGTCAAAATAATAAGTGGTGAAAGGTTTCCCTCCGATCACGACGTTGATGTGCGTCGCTTCACGCTGAAACTCAACGCTTTCACCTGCTGCATACACAACGGAGGAGATGAGCGCTGCACCTGCGAATACCAGACACGCTGTAAGTATTGTTTTGCTGCGGGGCATGGGTGGACCTCTCAAAAGTAGATGCCGGCGAAACCGCCGGCTACCGGCAATCGACAGCCAGTGGGGTAGAGAAATTTGAAACAAACGGAAAGTCCACCAACCCACACATCATGCGAATTGGCGGCATGGATCGCGTTCGTTCCGTGATCAGCTCTGTGACTATCTAGGAAAGAAAGTGCAAAGTCTCTTTGACCAGCCTCTGCGTGCCCTCAAATGGATCGCCCGCCTTGGTCTCCCATTCCATTGAGAAGTATCCCCGATAGCCGCTTGCTTTCGCAATGCCGAATGCTTTCGCAAGATCGATCCTATAAACAGTCCCGTTGCCGGAAATAACTTCGTCCTTGACGTGAGCCATATTGAAAACGTGTTTAAACATGGCCTCAAGGCCGCGGTAGTTGTAGGCAGGGTCGCCCTTCAGCATCGTGTTGCCGATGTCGGGCAATGCGTGCAGGTACGGGTTGCCGGCCCTCTCGATGATCTTGACAATGAGGAAGGGGTCCTCGTTAACGAGGCTGTCGTTCTCAAGATTGACCACAACATTCTTGCCGGCCCCATAATCCGCGAGTTCGCCCAGACTCTGCGCTGCCCGGTCAACACTGGGCTTGACTCCTCGTGTGCCTCCGAGGTGTTGGCGCACGCTTGGAGACCCCAGAGCAACAGCGATGTCGATCCATTTCTTGCTGCTTTCAACGGAGGCTTTGCGGACCGCGGGGTCCGGGTCATAAAACCTGCCTGCGCCCAGCCCCAGATCAACAAAATGAGATCCTGCCCTGGCCATTTCTTTCCTGAGGGTCTCAATGTACCGGGGCTCGGCTGAGGGAAAGTGCGCCGAAAGCGGGTTGATATTGTGTATGTTGAACCTTTCGATGGCCATTTTCGCAAACCCGATGATGTCCATTCCCGGTTTGCTTCTATCGCGACTGGAATTCCCAGGTGCTTCCATATAAGCACGGAAAGGCCAGGTCGTCAGTGCCAAGCGGTCGATGGGTTTTGTTGGGAATTTGAGTTCGGGTTCACGTGCGAAGGCAACCGAACACAAGTTCGGGAATACAACGCCCAGCCCTAAAGCCGCAGAAGTCTTAAAGAGATCGCGACGGGAGAGATTCATGGTTTCCAAGCCTCCGAGGTGGCAGACTGATCGGTTGATGACCAGTTCCTGTTTGTCAGATCCTCTGTTGGTTCTGGTTCGGGCAGTGTTGACACTTTATCCCCTAAGCCCAAAGCAACGAGCTAACGTTTGACAAGAGCTGAAATCAAGAGCAACGAATAACACAGAGATTTACAAAGTGTCAAGTATCAATATTCATTACTTGCTTGAAAACTTTCACACGGGCTCGCGTGAGGAACCTCGAATTCCAGCGGGCGAATTCTGCCCTGAACGACACCGCTATGAACTCGTGGGATTGGCAATTGTCACCCTGCGGTGGTGGCTTGCTTGCTGTGGATCGGTCACTTGACTTCAGGAGTGCACCCCGCGGCTTGGGTTCTTTAAAACCGAGACAGAATGCAGGATAGACCGCATAATGGTAATTGGTTCTGGTTGTGTCCCGCGGATGGGTCGCCACCCCTTTTGCGGGGCGCAGATACACGCGGGTGAGAACAAATCGACCAGTTTGCAGCACAATTCAGATCGACAAATTTGATAGTTCTTGTGTAACTTAGACCGTTACGATTCCTGCAATCTGATCAAATCGGGATTGGTTGGGCTGAGGGTACGCTTTCACCGGCGTGCGAACAAGCTGACAGGCCCGGTAACTGAGGATATATCGAGTGAAATTTCTGCAAGGCCTGGCGACTAAGCTCGAACACACGCTGCTCCTGTACGGGGGCTGGGGTCTTGTGGGCATAGCCACTCTCGACTCCGCCGGGCTTTCGATGCCTGGAGTGAAGGACTTTCTTCTTATCTACCTTTCCAGCCGCGATCCGGGCAAGGCATGGATTTATGCTGCGGGCTGTACGCTTGGGACTGCGGCAGGCTCATTCTTCATATACTTTATTGGCCACACGGGTGCACGCCTGCTGAAGCGAAAGCCGTCTGACCGTGAAATGAGCCGGGCCAAGAAGTGGTTGGCAAAAAATGACTTCCTGACGGTCCTGGTTGCGTCTCTGTTGCCGCCCCCGTTGCCCTTTAAGCCGATCCTGCTGGGGTCGGGCGCGTTAAGGATCAGTCCCTTTCGCTTCACCTGCGCATTGTTGCTTGGCGGTGCGCTCCGGTTCGGCGCAGAAGCCTGGATTGGCGTCCGTTACGGAATGGGCGGAGAAGATTTCCTCAAGAGAAATATTCTCTGGATTTCCCTGGGATTTGTTGCACTAGTTGTTGCCTCCGCCCTCATCCACAAATGGTGGCGGGGTGCAGGAGACAAGGATGAAACGTCAACAACCTCTGCGGCATCCTCTAGTGGCATTCAGGATTGATTGCTTTGGAAGTTGCCTGAGAAGCTGAACTGCTGGGAACGAACGTGCAGTTCGTGATCGAGTTGGATCCTGATGGCGAAACCTCCGCGCTGCATTCTCGCTGACTGAAAACGAAGGTCGCGAATGGTAACCGTGACGCCGTTTTCATTGGAAACAACTTGCGGCCAGGGATACCTTGCGAAATCCATGAAGACCCGGGCAGTCCGTGTCGCCATCGCTGCTTCAAGCGCTGGTGAAGGCGCTGGTTTGTGGAAGACGCGTGCGTCTTGCGCGTCAAGTCCCTCGCTGAGGACGTCGACTGGCAGCACATAAAAAGCCTGCGGGGTTTCAACCACCCCCGTCCAGTCAAATGGGTTGGTAAATCCCGGGAACGCGCTGGCACGCTGGGGGATCGCCTGACGGTAGGTCATTGAATTGAGCATGTTCAGTGCCCGGCTGTGGCTGAAGTCACGCAGGCCCCACAGCGCGACCACGGCGCATAAAGCGAAGATAGCCCCACCTTGATAACCGGTTTTGCGGGCGCCTACTTCCTCGCTGATCAATCGGAAAAGTGCGGGAAGGGCCAGTCCTGCGATCAGAACCAGCCACAGGAGAGGGTCGATGATAGGCTCAATGTCCCAGGCGTACCAGTGGCCATTGAACGGCAGGAACGGGCGGACTCCGTAGGCGTTTGTGAAATCAAGGAGCAGGTGGCTTGATGTTGCCACCCAGCAACCAAGCAGGAGCCAGAGTCCATTGATCGGTGGGCCAGCCTTCGTGGGGCGCGCTCTTTTACCGAGAAGATAGACGATCCCCGCCAACAGAGCTCCGAGAACCGTCACTCCAATTATGGAGTGTGTTATCCCTCGATGATATTCCAGGTAGTCGACATTTCCGCCGAAGCGGCTGACCATGTCGATGTCAGGAAGGTTTGCTCCGATAACGATGGCAAGCGTAGCGTAGCGCGTCTTGCGGTTGAAGCCTGCCTGGCTGATGGCCAGCCCTGTAAGTGTGTGGGTTATGTTGTCCATTCAAACGCCAACTTTGCCGGAGCGGAGTGTAGGACTTGAACGTTGCTTCTGTCAAGTCTGCTTGCGAGTCTGCTTGCGAGTTTGCGATTACTGCTGAGAACGGCAAAATGATTCCGGCGCAAGAATTGTTAACGCATCCGGGACAACGTCGAAAGTAACCGGAATCCGGCCTGCCAGTTCTCCATCAACCTCAAAACCGATGGCGGTTCTAGGCTGATCGCATGTGCAACGAATGTCTGATCCACTCAGGAAACGAACGCCGTGCAGCCGGTCATGAGTTTGGGTCAGGATTCCAAGGGCGTACCGGAAATACCGGCCCGGGCCGTGACCCTCAAAAAGACAACAGGAAAAACCCAAGTCACGAATGCTGTGGGTCCGCGCCAGCTTGAGCCAGCCAGCGTAACGGCCGGAACGCTGAACCACCGCGAAAGTTGCAGAAGCGGCATTGCTATCAGCGTTGAACTTGAAGGGGGGAAACTCATACCGGAAAATCTGACGCACGGCTTCCCACACATAAGCAAGGACCCCTATGCGAAGTTTTATTCCGACATCGAGCTGGCTGATAATGTGCGCATCGAGGCCAATCCCCGCGACGGCCAGAAAATAGCGCTGTTGTGTAATTCCTGATTCTTCCCACGTGGCCCGGCCCAGTGGAATTCTGAAGGGCCGGCAGGTGGAGATCTGCCTGGCAGCCCTCACAATGTTTCCGGACAATCCCAACTCTTTTGCTGCGATGTTTGCAGTTCCTCCGGGCAGTATGGCGAGCGGGGTTCTGCCTGGAGCCAACCCATTGATCACTTCGTTGATTGTACCGTCGCCACCGCACGCAATGATCAGGTCGCATCCAGAGGCAGCAGCCTCAGCCGCCAGCTTTTTGCCATCTCCAGGGCTGGCGGTGAACTGTAACTCCGCATTGATTCCGCCCTTACGCAAAACTGCTACGGCTTCTTGAATCTGGCTGGAGCGTCGATCGTTTTTTATTCCCGCTATGGGGTTGGAAATTATGATCGCGTTTTTCAAAGGAAGGTTCTTGGCAGTCCGGCTGACCTACTGTCATCGCCCGGTCTTTAAGCCGCGTCCGCACACTGCCGGTGGCAGGCCCTGCAATGAACGTGAGACCCGTGAAAGCTGGAAGGGTCTATTCTGAAACCGGCTTTGGGCTGACACCCGTAATTACTTTTCTGGCGATCTTTTCGCTGGCCTTCTTTTTGATTTTGGCGTCGATCCAGACCATGTCACCCTGTTTCAGTTGGGCCAAAGTACTCCGTTTGCCGTTGTCGATAAATTTGGTCTTGTGTTCCAGCTTGAAAACCTGGTCGTTGCCGAAGCGCGTTTTGTCCAGGACGATCTCGTCTTTCGTGATTTTCCTTATCACGCCGTAGATGTAATTCTGATATTGTCCTGCCAGTGAAATAGCATTTTCCAGCCTGCTGGTGGCATCGGGGGCGTCGGGCCCTTCGATCCTCTGCGCCCACGCCGTTCCAGATGCTACGATACAGCCCAAAAGACCGCTAACTAAAAAGTTGCTGGCTTTTGTTCTCATAGAACTTGCCTACACCTGTTGTGATAGTTATTCCAACAACGAACCTAGCAATCGGATGATTATGATGTCAAGCGCGTTGCCCGGGCGCAAGGAAAGATGCCAGGCAATTTGGAGGCTGCTCACTTACTTGTTGATATGGCTGCCTCAAGTGTGGCGAGGTCATTAACGATAACCGTGCGGCCTTCAATCTTGAGGATCCCTTCAGCCTGGAAGCGGCTCAGATTTCGGGAAACCAGCTCTCTTACCGTCCCAATCTGAAAAGCTAGTTCCTGGTTGTTGATGGCAAGAGTAAATTCGATGCCGCGGGATGTTTCCTGGCCTTTAGTACTAGCTTGTTGAAACAGCCATGAAGCCAATCGGGTGCGGACCGTCGTGAATGAGAGCTCTTCGATTATCCCCACAAGCTGCCGCAGCCGTGAGCTGACAACTTTCAAGACCTTTAGAGACACTTCTGGCCGTTCCAGGCATAGGGCCCGAAAGTCCTTTTTGCTGATGAAAAGCAGCTTGCACTTGTCAACGGCGGCCGTGGAAGCAGGGTAGGGTCCACCGTCAAAGACCGGCAATTCCGCCAGAGAATTCCCTGCCTTTTCAATATGCAGCACTTGCTCCCGCCCTCCAGCTGACGTATTGAATATTTTCACGCTTCCGGCCTGAACAACATAAAGGCCCTCGCAAATGTCGCCTTCGGAAAAGATGATTTCGCCGGGCTGATATTCTTTGGTTAGCGCACGATCCGCCAGAAAGCCCAATTCCCGTTCAGTCAAATCACCGAAAATGGGAACATTTCGAAGCGATTCCACCCGCTTTGATTTCGAATCGTCCATCGGGCTCTATTCTACTTCTGATTGCTCTAATTGGCCATCCGGAGCGCTTGAATAGGTAGGGGAAATTGAGGAATCGGTCACTGGACGTACGTTCTCCGTCACCTAAATGAGTGATTTACGTCACATCATTGGGCTTTGCTTTTCCTCTTAAATAGCGCAAGAGCATCCTATGAAAAACTCAGTAAAAACAGGCACATTTCCTAAACTGAAGTCAGGTGCTTTCGCAACTGAGAAGCCGTGGGACAAATCCCTCACTGAGTTTGTCCAGGCGCTTGAATCCGTCAAGTCCATCGTGAACCTGCCAAAGCACGCCAAGCTCCTTGAGGAGGGACAACTGCCTGAAGGCATTTTTGTTCTGCTGCACGGAAGCGTAAAGCTTTTTGTTTCACTCAAGTGTGGTAAATCGCTGATTTTGCGGCTCGTCCAGTCGGGAGAAGTGCTCGGCCTGAGCGCCACGATGTCTTCCACACCGGCGGAGTATACGGCTGAGACCCTGAGCCCCACTCAGTTCCTTTACGTCCCGCGAAAGGATTTCCTCACACTTCTTGAACAACACCCGGCGATCTGCATCTCCGTAGTGGAAGTTTTGAGCCATCAGCTTCGCGAAGCAGTGAACATGATTCACTATTCGTCGGGGTCACAACCTGCGGTTGAAAAACTAGCCGACCTGCTCGAGATGTGGGTTGCCGAATGTGGCGAAGCAACAGAACGTGGAACGGAACTGAAGCTTCCGCTGACACAGGAAGAAATCGGCCAGATGATCGGTGTGTCGCGCGAAACTGTTTCCCGGCTCTTGGCTGATTTTGAGGAACAGGGCATTCTGGAGCTTGAAGGGTCGCACGTGCTGGTTCTGAAAGGGCATCATCCCAAAGAGATGATTATGGCGAAGGCCCGGAAATGTGACAAGGATATCCATGCCGAAACTTTGTCCCCCGCTCTTGGGGGTGGAAACGATTCTTCTTCCGAGGAGCAGGCCGATAGAGATGTGGAGGCACCTCCACCGCAACGGGAACTTACCCATTAAGCGCATGCTTGGACCATGCGCGGTTGATAGACGCACGAGGGGTCTGCGGCAAAAGCATCGCCCGTGAGCGCATAGGCCCGTGAGCGTGAGCCGCCGCAGATTTCTCGAAACTCACAGACTCCGCATTTTCCCTTTAGATTTGAAGTGTCGCGCAACTGCTTGAAGAGCGGTGCATCCCGGTAAATATCTGCCAGCGGCTGGCGCCGGATATTGCCGGCCGACAAGGGCAGGAAGCCGCTGGGGAACACCTCGCCCTGATGAGAGATAAAGACAAGACCTTTCCCGTCGTTCAAACCGCGCGGCGCGCGGCCGATGCCGTCACCCAGGGGCCTGCCGCCGGGCAGTGGAACTTCAACTTCGCTGCTTCTGCGCAGCACTGCGCGCTTTTGTGCCAGATATCGCCTGTAATGCTGGGCCTCGGTCGTCTTGATGTCGAATGAAACGTTTTGCGAGATCTCGGCCAGTTTGGCGAAGACCTCTTCGAACTCCTCGGCTCTGACGAGGTCCCGAAGCTGGCCACGGCCCGTCGGAACCAGGAAGAACACGCTCCAAAGCACCATGTCGAAAGTTTTTAGCAGGCTCACCATGTTTTCAAAATCAGCCAGATTGCGCCGGGTAATGGTGGTGTTGATCTGAATGGGCAGGCCGAGATTGCCAGCACTGCGGATGGCGTCCAGGGTCAGTTCATAAGAGCCGGAGACCCCCCGGAATGCGTCGTGGATCTCCGGGCTAGATCCATCCAGACTGACGGCCAGCCTTGCCAGACCGCAATGCTGCAACCGAGCAATTGCTGCATGAGTGAGCAGTGGCGTGGCGCTTGGGGTCATTGACGTCCGGACTCCGCGGCGCGTTCCATACGCCACAAGGTCATAAATGTCCGGCCGCTTGAGAGGGTCGCCGCCCGTCAGCACAAACAAGGGTGCCGACATCCGCGCAACCTGGTCGATAAGGCCCTTGCCCTCTTCGGTTGAGAGTTCCATCGGTGCCCGAAGCGGTTGGGCGCAGGCCCTACAATGGAGGCAGGCCAGATCACACGCTTGTGTGACCTCCCAAATCACGATGAAAGGTGTCTTGTTGAAGTCCATTGTTTGCCCCCGCAGTCGTCCATCCGCTCTTGGCTAGTCTAAACATGCTTCATACGACAGGACTGTGACTAAAGTCACAACAGCCATGTGACTCCTGTCATAGACCCGGAATGTCATACGGAATATGTTGATGTTGTCGGACAGGGAGCCTGCTGAATTTTGTCATGCAGCGAGTTACAGAATTGATCCCCAGTCGACACCATTAGAAAGATCGGGCTTCATTAACGCAAGTCGACCTTCCAGCGTTCTGCCCCGAACGCATAAGGGTAGAGGCGGTGCCAAGCCAGGCCGTCTCTACCTCCCTCACCAACGGGTTATAATGCTCCTTGCAGGCCATGACTTCGGTATGAGTTTTTCGGTGGCCTTCTGCGATTTCCCTGATATTTTGTTTTCATTCCCCCGGAGATAACTTTGGCCATGAGTGCTGATGTCCAAAAAGAGATCGAAAAGCTGCGGGAAGAGATACGTTACCACGAGCACCGTTACTACGTTTTGGACGAGCCGGAAATCTCTGACGTTAAATTCGACGAGCTTGTTCACCGGCTCCAAAAGATGGAAGCGGATCACCCGGAGCTTGTGACACCGGACTCCCCCACCCAGCGCGTCGGCGGGCAGCCCGCAAAAGAATTTGCCAAGGTTCGCCACTCGGCGCCCATGCTGAGCCTTGACAACACTTATTCGGTGGATGACCTGCGGGACTTCGACCGGCGCGTGCGTGATCTTTCCGGCCGTGCCCAGGTTCCCTACGTGGCGGAATTGAAACTTGACGGGCTTTCGATGGCCCTGACGTATGAAGACGGGATCCTGGTGCGCGCTCTGACTCGTGGCGACGGCATCACGGGCGAAGAGGTAACTCAGAACGTGAAAACCATTCGTTCCGTTCCGCTCAAGATTGATTCCGGAAGGCTCGGCGCCATCGGCCAACCCAAGACATTTGAAGTCCGCGGCGAAGTGATCATGACGCGCAAGGCTTTCTGGGAGGCCAACGAGCAGCGAGAGCAGAATGGCGAGCCAGTCTTTGCGAACCCGCGCAACGCGGCGGCGGGCACTATCCGCCAGCTTGATCCTAAAATTGTTGCCCAGCGAAATCTGGACATTTTTCTTTACTACCTGCTGGTGAAAGGTCGCCCTCCGCTTAAAGAACACTGGAAGGTTCTGGAGACCCTGCAGGAACTGGGTTTCAAAGTTAACCCCCACAAGAAGCTAGCGCACTCGTTCGATGAATTAACTCGATACATCGAGGAAATGGAACCCAAACGCGATAGCCTCGATTATGAAATTGACGGCATGGTGGTCAAGGTAAACGAAATCGGGCTGTGGGGTGAACTCGGCATAACGGCCAAATCGCCCCGCTGGGCGATTGCCTACAAGTATCCTGCGCACCAGGAAACCACCGTCGTGATGGACATCCGCCCGCAAGTGGGGCGTACGGGCACCTTGACGCCTGTGGCCGATCTCGAACCGGTGAGCATCGGCGGTGTGACGGTGAGCCACGCTACGCTGCACAACATGGACGAAGTCGAGCGGTTGGGTGTAAAGATTGGCGACACGGTTCTTGTGCAGCGCGCGGGTGAGGTGATTCCGCAGGTTCTCAAGGTGACGAAGCACGCGCCGGACGGCAGGGAGTTCCGGATGCCGATACATTGCCCTGTTTGCGGCGGCGACGTCATTCGTGTTGAAGGGGAGGTTGCTTACCGATGCGTTAATGCCGCATGCCCGGCGCAGTTGAAAGAGTCACTGCTCCACTTTGCCGCGCGGCATGCCATGAACATCAACGGCCTTGGGGATGCCGTTGCGCGGCGGCTTGTTAAGAAATCTTTGGTCAAGGATGTGGCCGACCTATACGGGTTGGAGACCTCTCACTTCATACCCTCTCTGGCAGAGTTCTATGCCTTTGAGCGCAAGGACGTTGACGAGGCAGTCGAAAGGAGTCTCGACTCGACACAGGACCTAAAGAGATTTTTGGAAAGCTCCCGCGAGAGGGGGCTCGTACGCATCCTTGTTCGGCTCCGGATTCGTGGCTTGGATCGCAAGACTGCCGAAACATTGGTGGATGCGTTCCAGTTCTTTGGAACAATTGGTGAGGCTTCTGTAGGACGTTTGCTAGAAGCTGGGGTGGGCGCACAGCGAGCCAAGAATATCCATACATGGTTCAGAGAACCGTTTAACAAGGGCAGGATCGAAGAAGTCGCTTCCGCCGAACGGGCGTTAAGGAAGGGGATCGAGCAAATCCAACAACTCCAAGGCGGGGAACTCAGGCAGGCGATGGAAGAGTTCGTCGAGCCGATAAAAATGGCTCAGAAAGCTGCTGATAACCTTGTTAGGGAGATTACAAGTAGCAAGAAGCTCCCGCTCGCCCGCCTGGTTTTTGGACTCGGGATACCTTTTGTCGGCGAGCGTACTGCACAACTGCTGGCTGCGCACTTTGGATCCTTAGAGGCACTTCGTGACGCAGGTCGCGAGGAGCTGGAGCAGGTCGAGGAGGTCGGACCAAGAGTAGCACGCAGTATCGTAGAGTATTTCACCGAAAGGGGTAACAAAGAGATTGTTCAAAAACTTGAGCGATCGGGCGTAAGGACCGAGGAAGAGCAAAAAGCCCCCAAAGGGAGCAAGCTTTTAGGCAAAACCTTTGTTCTCACTGGGACGCTGCAGGGATGGCGTCGCGACGAGGCGAGAGAGCTTATCGAGTCCCAAGGAGGCAAAGTTACCGACTCCGTTAGCAAGAAGACGGATTATGTTGTCGTCGGGGCTGAAGCTGGGTCGAAGCTTGAGAAGGCAAAGGGTCTTGGGATTACGATTCTGGATGAAACTGAATTCGCCGCGCTCATCCAGCGACGTAGTTAGGGGGTTGGGGTTGGAACATAGTTCTAGAGATCGAAAGTCAAGAACTATTCGATGTCGATATCCATCCAGTGCCAAAAAACGGGCTCAGCCACAATGCGAATATTGTAGAGCCCTGCTTTCCTCGCTTTTCCCGACATTGAGCGCGGGTCTGCGGCGACAAGGATATCAAGGTCCTTGGTGACGGTTTGCCTGATCTTCATCCCCTTCTTCCGGGCAGCAGCCTCCGCGAAATCCCGGGCCGGAAGATTGCCATTGACGCGACAAGTGAATTCCCCCGTGAAGCAAACCGTCAGTCCAGCCACTTGCTTTGCAGTCGTGGATGGAAGGGTGCAAAATGCGGGGCCGTTTAGGGCCTCTTTACTTGCCTGTGAAAGAATATCCTGAAATGTTTGGCCAGGTATCGAGAGTAATCTAGAAACGCGTCGGAGGTCCTCTTTTTCCTTCTCGCTAACGAAGCCGTCGGCCAGGGCCGCACGAACCAAGTCCCGCGTGTACTCATAATGGGCTTCCTTAGCCCTTTCCTGCGAAATACCCGCGTCCAGCGCAAGACGAAATAACCTCGCTGTTTCTTCCGGGGTTACGACCCGATCCTCCAAGACACGATCGAGGAGCGCATAGTAACGATCGAGATTACCGTCCGCCTTGATAACCGAAGGCAACGATGCGACTAGCTTGGCAATGTAATTTGGCTCTGCCTGTGCTGCCGATGCGGCGTCGGTGCGTGTATACGCCCTTCCATTTGCCTTCAGGCCGGGCCAGATATCGCTTGCGGACGGAAACGGTCTTATATCGAGATGCCCGAGCAAGGCAGAGAGATTGAGGTTTGTTTTCCTAAAACACTCATGGAGGATGTTGGCTGTTGCAACTGCATCTGCACGTGCTGAATGGGAGCCAGAGAGCGGGATTCCGAAGTGGCTACAACAGACTTCCAGTTTCCTTCCTGGGAGATCTGGGGCAACATCCCTAGCAAGTTCGTCGACGCACAGGAGGCCAACAGAAGGAATGTCATGGCCAAGACGCTTCACTTCGGATTTTAGGAAACGAAAATCGAAGTGTGGATAATATCCTGCGAAAACCGTATCGGAGAGGCGCGACAATATGTCACCAGCCACATCGGCGAAGGGAGGGGCGCCCTCGATTTCGCCACTCGATATGTGATGAATATGTGTCGGGCCAAGGTCCCGGTATGGGTTCACGAGAGTGGCATATTGGTCCAATAACCTGCCGGAACCGTCCAATCGGACAATTGCTATCTCTATTATGCGATCATTTTTCTCGGGAAAGAGTCCTGTTGTCTCGACATCGACAATTGAGAATCTGGCGTTCTCTGAGCCCCTTGGTTGTCTGCGCCAGAACTTCATTCCAATCACCCAACAAAACTTATAAGCTCGCGAAAGGCTGTCCTTGGCCGAGAGATCAAGCGTTCGTGCCAGCAATTCTGCGAACAAATAATACGAATTCTTTCGAAAAGGGTCAAACTGGAAAGAGCCCGGTCCCTAGATGCCCAGACAATCGACGAGGTCGGCCTCAGAAAGCTTCTCGGCGAGTGAGAACCATATTGCCCCGGCATCCGGGTACACAAACCCGCAGGCGCGCGGACATTTGCTGGCGCAAGGTTTATCGGTTGTGTGGGAAACAGATGCGTCGCGGACAAAATGGGGAGGACCTTCCGGCGGATTCCGCCGGCGAAGGTCCTGTCCCGAGGCCTGCGTTACGCGGTTGGTTCCGGCCGTTCAAAGACAAAGTTTCCGGATTCCTCGCTGTAATCGAGGTTCATATCGCCGAGTGTCGCTGCCACTATCTGATGAACGGCCAGCCGCGTCCCGGCAGTGGTCTCTACCAGATCATTCGTCCCCGGTTCTGAAGGGTCCAGCTTCAGGGTCAGGCGCAATTCCTTCTTGCCTTCCACGGGCCTGGCGTCAACGCGCAAAAAAGTAGTTTCAGGCAGCGCCTTGCTGGCAACCAGTGATCTCACTTCTTGCGCTGCTCTTTCGGTCATTTTGATCATGCAATCTCCTTGATGAAACCGTCCGTGGACACTAAAGCCTTCTCCTTTGTCTGAAATGAAAAGAAGATTTGAAGACCCCGGCGATTCCTACAGAATTCACTTCTACTAGCTTGGGGCATGATGCCGATTATTGCAACCCTAAATTGTCCTTGTTACTGGCGTCAGTGAAGTTAACCTACTGATAGGTGCCGGCAAAAGGCAAGAAAAACTCGCGGCTACTGCCTGCAATGCTTGTAAAAGGCCGATGCGCTGGCAGAATCAGTGAAGGTCGTCGAGCCACTTCTGCATGGTGTCAACTTTGTTGGCGGGGACGCCCTCAGCCCAGCGAACCTCATCGCCGGCGCGCAGCATGACGACATCTCCCGACGCTGTGCGCCCGATGAAGCGTTCACCCGTCGAACGGGCATCCGGAGAAAGTTCGGGATATTTTCTGGTGAGGAGCTCGTGATAATCGCGGAAGAATGCGAGAGCGGCATCCGCGTTGGCCCATCGGGTTCGAACCACAAGCGCGTAGCTCTGCTTTGCGGGATCTTCGTAAACAAGGTAACGGTCGCCCATCCAGTTGGCACAGTCGGCCGTCGCTTTGTCTTCAGACAGGAACTGCCCCAGCAATTCGTTGAAGCCAAGTTCGCCCATGAGGTCCTCGTCCACCAGTTTGAGCCCGCGGACTGAATCCAGCGGGGTCTTGCGCGGAAGGTGAATTACAGGCAGCGGCGTATGGTTGAAATAGATTTCCGGCTGGTAAATGGCCTTGGTGGAAGTTGGCGGAGAAGTGAATAATTCATTCAGGCTCTTCCAGCCACCTCGGATAAGACCTTTTTCAATGAACCCTGCACCCTGGATGTAGGGGAAAAGCGCCTGCAGCCGAAAGAAGAATGGGGCTTTTGAGAAGACAGGGAATTCTGACATGCTCTTCTGGATGAGAGGGGAGAGCACGGCGCTGAAGTTGGGCAGGCTCGAGAGCGATGTTTCGCCAAGCACGCTCTGGAACATTGCAGCGGTTGCGTAGCCTTCCACAACAGCCTGGCGAGCTGCCTCGGCATCCGAGTCTTTCTTTGCCGCTTTCATGTACTGATCGAGATTGAAATTCTGGTCCTGAAGTGCGTGGGTCAGTTCGTGCGCCAGCACCATGCGCTGCATGTCGGCCGGGATCCAGTCGGCGATGTACATCGTTTTTGTCGGCGGATCGTAAAAGCCTGCGGCCTGCTCCGTATAGAAACTGACGAGAAAGCTGCCAAGATCAAAGTCTTTGGAGACCAGTCCAAAAGCCCTGAGCGAGGCTTCCTGTACATGGATTTCCTTTGGTGTGTAATCAGTGTGCAGGTTGTGGAGCAGAAGCTCCCGGATTTCCTCGCGGCTGGCCACTTTCTTATTCACCGGCCCCTTGATAGGCAGGCCAGTGAGCTTGCTCATTTCCTGCAGTACTTCGTCAGCTTGGGCAAGTAGCGGGGAATCGGCCGGTTTCTGCGCCTCTGCTGACTGCGGATGCGTTTGGTCGCTTGCAAATTGGACTCGAGTTGTGCCTGATACGAGCGCAAGGGCAATGAACGCCATAACAAAGGACGCCCATCGCAGCCTGTGCGCGCGGGGTCTTTCAGTGTGTTTTCTGGCGATATTTGACGTTGAAGTGAGTCCTGAATTGATCCCCATGTCCCGGTTCTTCATCGAGCTTCCTGATTCTTGATCATGTTGCTCGCGTGCAAACCCCGCAGAGAGCCGCTGTCCCTCGTGGAAGGCTGATTGACCCTCCCCTACAGGCAGATTAACATATAAGTAGCGCGGGCAAGCCGGACGATCGCTGCTCCGCACACGCGCCTGCCCTGGGTCCGCAAGGACCTTCGACAGGCAAGCAGGAGCGGAGGAGAGGAAAGTCCGAACTCCATAGGGTAGTGCGCTCGTTAACAGCGAGGGCCGGAAGGGGATCCCTGAGCAATCGGGGCGTACGCTTCTGGCATGGAAAGTGCCACAGAAAACATACCGCCCCGTTCATTCGGGGTAAGGGTGAAAAGGTGCGTCCCGCTGAAGCGGGATTAATGTAAGAGCGCACCGCCTCGATAGCGATATCGAGGGCAGGGTAAACCCCGCACGGAGCAAGACCAAATAGGAGAGGAGGAGTGACCCGCTCCGCAAGGCTTGTAGCGGCGATGGATAATCGCTGGAACTGTTGATCGCAGAACGAACTGGCGATCATCGGCCGCCGCTACGGGCCGGTAACTCTCGGGTAGGTCGCTTGACCCCAACAGCAATGTTGGGGCTAGATGAATGATCGTCACTCCGGGCAACCGGAGAACAAAATTCGGCTTACAGGCTTGCCCACGCTATATCAATAAATTACATAACTCCTAGCATATTTTGTGACGTATCTGTGACGGTAATTTTCACACGGTCGCTACATTCACTGGCAGACTCCAGAATCCCTCGGACCCGTTCCCTGAGTTCCGGCACAAACGGGTCATAGTGCTTCTCGACCGTCTCGACGGTGTCGCCCAGCATCTTCGCCACGTCATCCCTCGAAATTGATCCAAGCTAGTCTGGCTGTGAGCTGATCATTTAATTGAAGGTCGTATGCAAATTTGATGACCATCCTGACCGGACCTGTCGCGGTGAACTTGCCCGGCGACATCTTGAGACGCTTCAGCCCCCTTCCGGAACAATCCGGCTTAATCGCTGGAGCTCAACGAAAAGTGCGTGGAATTCTCGCGGCGCACATGCGCCCCGCCCGGTTACGGGTTGTGCGCTCGCGCACCCTTCACAAAGCAGGGGGTTCGATCCACAGGATTCATTCGCGCGACCGTCGAGTAAACGTGCGAGCTTATTTGTGGGGGCCCTGGGAGCTAGCAGGAACCTTGGGGTTCACCTCGGCTGGTTCAGGGTTTTTGATTTTTTCGGTGTGCGCAACGTTGAAAAGCTCGAAGTCTGAGTAGTGATGGACATTGCGAAGCGTTTTGCCCTTCCATCCCACGGTCACGGTAACATCCTTGGGAAGCCAAAATCCCTGAGCACTTTGCTTGAAATGGACGTCCTGATAATCAATTTGAGTGGTCTCTTTCGTCAGCCGGACTTCGGATAACGGTTTCAAGAGATCAGTACGCAGGCGGACGATCCTGTTATTTTGAACATCAATCCAAGCCAGGCCCTGTTCGAAAATGGGCGCTGACTTATCGCCGGACCTGAACACTCCGAAAAGTTGTGCCTTTTGGAGAAGCTGGGCGAAGGCTATCACGTAAGTCTCGCGCCCGTTCATCATCTGACGGCCCAGATGACGGAACGTTGACTGAGATTGATAAGCCGGGTGGAAGATCAGCGCGGCTGACACGAAACCGGAAGTCAGCATGTAGCCGCTTTCCAAGGCACCCGGCTTTCTAACATCCAGATCGATTTCCTTTCGGTATTCCGTAAACCCGGGTACGCCAGGGTCGGAAGGCATCAGGCAAAGATAAAGAAATTTCTCATTCATTGATTCCGCCGTCTTGCCATTGCGAAGAAGTTTTTCCAGGCGAACCTTCTCCAGAGAGGTTGTGTTCTGGAAGTCCTTGAACAGCGCGGCGACATTCTTTCCGACTGCGTTCAGGATGCCTTCCAATTGGCTCTGGTCTTTCGCGGCCTCAAGGCCCTTGAACTGCCCGGCGGAATAATGAAGGTAGTCAACGGTTGCGATGTCGCTCGTTCCCGACATTCCCTTTCCGGGTCCGGCGTAAAGGGCATTGATCTTCTTGCGAGATTGGATCTCCCCCCAAATCTGCCGAGCCCAGAGCGGCATCGTTTTCGCTTCTCTTCCATTGAGATAACGATTCATTTCCGCATCGGCCTCACCGACGTCGTTTTTCCCGAGTAAAGCCTTAGCCCGCAGGAGGCGCGCTTCCGGACCGGCACCGGCCACGAGGGCTCGCGATAGGTAGGAGTCGGCTATCTCATATTTGTAAAGCTGCAACTGCGCCCGGCCGATCTCTTGAAGAACGAGTGCATCCTTCGGATCAAGGTCGTTCGCCCTGACAAGGAAATTTGTCGCCGTCTGAGGATTGTGCATCCAGCTTTGCATCACACCCGCAAACAGCATCGCCTCCGGGCTTCCGGTCCGCGGATCCTTCAGGGTCAACGCAATGGCCGAATCGACGTCCCGGGCGGCGCCGTCCCAATTGCCTGACTCGAGCTCGGCAAGCGACAGCATGGTCCGGCATTTTGCGCACGCAGGATTTTTCTTGACCACGTCGGAAAAGTACCGCAGCGAACGGTCGGGTCGGCCCTTGCCAACGAACTCCTGGACACCCTTCACGTATTCCTTTTCGCTCTTGACCGAGATGCCGTTGTCGGGACCGAACGATTGAAGTTCAGACAGAAGGTGAGAATTCAAGTCCTGTCGCGAAAGCAGTCTGGAATCCTCCTCCTCCGGCAAGAGCGTTATGGGAAGGCGAACCGGCTCTGGGAAATCTCCCAGATCAATCAATTCGTGCGCCGACTGGAAACCCTCTTTCGAAACGGTCAGCTCCACCTTAAATTCCGTGGCCCGCTCAACAATCGGTGAATAGAAAGTCTGGAAGTCACCGGAAGGATCGGTGTTGAAAATCCTTAATTTTCCTGCTCCAAGTGGACTTACTTGGACACGTGCGCCCGGAACAACATCCCCTTCCAGCGTCATCACTTTTCCCGCAACCACCCACACCTTCCCCTCGATGTAAATTCTTTTGGTAGTCATTGGCATCCATGGGGGCAATTGCGTGTTGACGCCGGGAGTGTTCTGAGCAATTGCGGGCAAGACCGCCAAACACACCAACAATATCGCAGACGAGAGCGTAACTGAGGACAACCTATCGTCACATTTGAGGCTGAACATCAGAGAGGCCCTTCTCTTCCATTCGAGAATTGCCCCAAACCTAATAAGAGAATATCACGGTCCCGTAAGTCTTTCCAGACGAATGGGCGTATCACCATCATAAGTTGACACTTATGAAATTCAGAAGATAGAATTACCTGTTTACACGCTTGGAAGATTTTCTATAAGAGGACCATGGACAAGCGAAAACTGGAGCATTATCGAAAACAATTGCTGGCGAAGCAGGAAGAAATTCGCCGCATGGTTGCGCGATCGGACGAGGACGGCCGCGAAGCTGATCGTGAAATTACGCAGGACCTTGCCGACCGGGCTGCGAATTCCTACACCAAGGAATTTCTTTTCCATCAGAGTGATGATAACCGTCGCATCCTGACCCTTATCCAGGACGCTCTTCAGCGCGCGGAGGACGGCAGTTACGGGCTCTGCGTGGAATGCCATCAAGACGTTCAGGCCAAGAGGCTGGACGCTGTGCCATGGGCGCGCCATTGCATTGAGTGTCAGGAGAAGCAGGAAAAAGGCCTGCTGTAACGGGCCATTGGACACGGAGAGCGAGGTTCGCTTTCAACCGGGGCTTGTCTTCCAGTTCACGTTGCCATCCAATCCTCCGCGAATTCGCCGACAGTCTTTTTGCGGTTGTTTTCCCTACCCGCTGCCTCATATGTAATCGTGAAGTAGCAAGCGCCAACGGGCTCGGTGTATGTGCCGATTGCTGGCTGGGCGTTGAACCCTGGGAGGGAATCTCCTGCGAACGTTGCGGCCTTCCCATTGTTTCTGAGCGCGCGGCTGACTCATCTGAAGTCCTCTGCGGTGTGTGCCGCGTCAACGAACCGGCTTTCGATCGCGCTCGCGGTTATGGAATTTACCGCGGCGCGTTGCGACACCTGATTCTTGAATTGAAGTTTCGCCGCCGTGAACGCCTGGGCAGAAGGCTGGGTGGTTTCCTTGCGCATGCCTGGAAAACGCTCGGTGGACCCGGAAATGGAGAGCCTTACCTGATTGTGCCTGTTCCGCTGTTCCGTTCGCGCGAAAGGGAACGTGGATTCAACCAGGCACGGCTTTTGGCAGAAGGCTTGAAGAAGCAGCTTGGCAGGAAGCGGTGTGGCACGGCGGCAAAGATTGAGACGGGCTTGCTGATTCGCACTCGCGCAACGCGACCCCAGACTCGCCTGAAACTCCAGCAGCGCATGGAAAACGTGCGCGGAGCATTTTCGGTGTCGAAACCCACGCAGATCCTGGACCGTCAGATTGTTCTGGTGGACGATGTGATGACCACAGGCGCCACGCTCTCAGCTTGTGCCGGCGCGCTCAAAAAGAGCGGAGCAGCGAAGGTTTACGCGCTGACGCTGGCCCGCGCCACACCGCAATTCCCGGATACGGATGACCTGCCCGGTTCTGCGGGTGTTGACGAATTTGGCAGTCAGTAGAGATAATGATTTCTTGCTGACAGGGTGCAGCGCACCTTGAAGGGATAGAGACATGGCGGAGGCGAATGAACGCCTGTTGCAGGCGCCGGTTCTCGTTCTTAATGCGACCTACGAGCCGATCAATGTAACTGCGGCCAGGCGCGCCCTTGTGCTCGTCCTTAAAGGCAACGCGATCACCGAAGAAGAGAATGGAAGCTATCTGCACTCCGCTCGGGTTGCGTATCGCATTCCGTCCGTCATCCGGCTCACTGAGTTCCGACACATCCCTCATCAGTCGCGCCCGCTTTCCCGGAAGAACATTCTGATTCGCGACCGCTACACGTGCCAGTTCTGCTACAAGGTTTTTCCCGCGGCTGAACTGACCCTTGACCACATTATTCCGCGTTCCAGAGGTGGCCACTCAGACTGGGACAATCTTGTTGCTTGCTGCCACACCTGCAACAGCCGCAAGGCCGACCGCCTGCCGGAAGAGGCCGGACTGACGCTTCGCCGCCAGCCGAGGCCGTTCACCCTCCACACCAGCCGCCACATCATGCGCATGCTTGGCCGCGCAGACCAGCGCTGGCGAAAGTATCTGTTCTATTGATTTGGCTTTACCGCAGGCCATTCAGAGATTTCAGTTAACCCTCACACAGGCGCCTGACTCTGAAAAGCTCGATAACCTCTTTCCAGTCGCTACACAACTTTCCCCGGTGCGGCAATGCCTTCGCCAAGCTTCCTGGCGATCTTGCGCGCCAATTGAGAAACAGCGGCCCGGTCAACGTCCGACGGCTGGAACCAGCGGAACCCATCCCCCGGCGAACTTCCGGCAAACTCGCCCGTGAAGACCTCAACCTGGATGGCGCGATAGGTAATGTTGTGGCGAAGCTGGTGCGCGGACTTTTTGATCGTGAGCGAGGATCCGAGCGCTGTCTGCAGCTTTTTCTTCAACAATGTCGGGGCTTGGCCGCGCGACTGTCCCATCGCTGAGGGAAAATTCCAGAGGTCGTCGAGGAGTCCGTCGTCCATGCCCCGGCACAATAGAATCCGGCGGTTTCTATAAAGTACGGCGGCCGCCATATACCATTCTTCCGCCCGCCGGCGGGGCTTTGGTTCGGGGAAGTTTTCAGGTTTGCCTGCACGGAATCCCCGGCACCAGCTTCGCAGAGGGCAACGGCCACATCGGGGCAAGTGCGGGAGACAGAGCGTCTGTCCGAGTTCCATCAGTGCCTGATTGAAGTTACCGGGACTCCGGCGAGAGAGAAGCATATCGAGATTTTCCTCGATGGCTTTGCGGAATTGCCGTTGGTGCAGATTTCCGCGCATCGCGAGGAAACGTGCCATCACCCTCGCCACGTTTCCATCGAGAACGGCGAAGGGCTTGTTGTAGGCAATACTCAGCACCGCGCGCGCTGTGTAGTCTCCCACGCCGGGAAGGGAACGAGCCTGCCTCATGTCCATTGGAAACTGCCCGCCGTGGTTGTTCGTTATTTCCTGCGCGGCCCGATGCAGGTTGCGGGCGCGGCGGTAATATCCCAGGCCCGACCACAGCTCCAGAACGCGTTCGAGCGGCGCACCGGCCAGCCGGTCGACGGTGGGAAATTCGCGCAGGAAGCGCTGGTAATAGGGGATGACCGTGTCAATCTGCGTCTGCTGGAGCATGATCTCCGACACCCAGATGGTGTATGGAGACCGGGACGCTCGCCACGGCAGAGCGCGGGCCCGCAGCCGGTACCAGCGAAGCAGGGAGCGTCGGGCGGCGCATGAACGGTCGGTTTGTTCCATGTGAGATGATTATTTCCTGCGGCGGTTTGAATGCCGGCCGCGCAGGGATGATCTCGTGATCTCTTCGGGAGTCCCTGGTGCGTAATAGCCTGACGGCGCCTGCACGCCCATCAGGCCGTGATGGACAACCTGGACACGCACGTTATGGAAGCTGCCGTTTTCTCTCCAATCGGTCGGAGCATATCCCAGCACATAATAAGCGGGCGGCAGAGGCATGACAGCCTGGAAGCCCGACTCCAGGTCATCCTTGTTGGCGATAAAGTTGCCGCCGGTCATCGTAGAAAGATCCAGAAGCACGTCGGCCGACATTGACGCCCGGTCGGCCTGCATCTGATTCTTGCCGGCCACGATGTATTCACGCTCTTTGTCCAGCTTGGGATCGTTGGTGGGCGGGGGCGCCGGAAGCTGCCGGAGCAGTCCGGTCGTATCCAGCGCGCTTATGATGATGTGGAGCCGCGTTGCGCGCCGCGCCAGCAGGTCAATTTGCCTGGCCTGCGAGCCCGCAAGAAATCCGGGCGAGGCGACAATGATGGAGCGCGGATCGGGCAACGTGGAAACGGCAGTAATCAGCTTATTGAGGCCGTCGAGTGTTTTCTGCGACTGAGCTTCGCTTTCAGCAATCACCTGCCTGGCGCGGGCAGCGATGGTTTGTGTCATCCGCCTGATTGTTGCCGCCGGCCGGCTGCTCACGGGAGGGTCTTCCTGTCCGTTATGCGAGTCGCAGGCATGCTTGTCGTCAAGCGCGATTTGTAGCGCCAGCGGATCGGCCGCATAAAGCAACATGAAAGATTGGAAATCCGAAAGCTGCGGGCAGGCCTTTGCCTGCGTTGCCCACGGCAGATGAGGCTTGATGGCCAGCAGCGCCGCGTGGAGCTTCTTCGGGTCGTCGGTAAAGTTCAGCGTAATCTCGCCCGACGCCGTAAACACGCCTACTTTGCTCCGCGGGCCCAGAGTCGAATTGAAGTAGGAATAGGCGCTGTCCGTGACGCGGATGGTGTCGGTAAAGTCGTAATGAAGATCGTCAAAGTAGAGCGCGGTGTAGCGGACCGTTCCGGGGACCTTCAGGTTCAAAACGGGCTGCGGGATGATGTTACCGGCAAAATCGGTGATCCTCTGCAGGCGGTTGTTGTCGTGGAGGCGGAAGTCGCCTTGGCGGAGGTTGTCGACCGTCTCGCCGCGGACGTTGCGAACCACCACGCAAATCTCGACGGGGGGCGCCGCCGCCTTGTGTACCACGGGCTGAGGTGGTGCTGTTCCGGCCGTCGGATGGCTCCGGTGAGCAGCTTGCCCGGCCTGCGCCGGAAGGCTGAAGATCAGACCGGCGAGGGCACTGCACAGAAATACGCGGCTGGCCCATGCAGGCCACCCTGAAGCAAAACTGTTCCTGCAATTTGTCATGAACGGACCCCGAACGGAGGGTGTTTCAACTGGAGCAAATGTGGTGCTGAACCTGTGTTGCCTGCCTCCGTCGACCTCCCTTTCAACGCAGCAAAACAAGTATCAGTTTTTGAAGGATGCATTGTCAACTGTGCATTGGACAGTTGCTGGCCGCGCAAGTATTATAGCGGCAACTTTTGCTTGTCACTTGGCTGCGTGAAGCCGCTGCTACGGAAGCCGGGACCCGCGCCGCTGTTTCCCGCTTCTTGATTTGCCGGGCGCAATCTGTAATTCTTGGAAGCTTAAGGACACAAAGGCCGCAACATTCAAGAGCCAAAGTGGCCGAACGATTTGTAGCGCGGGCCCTTGCCGCCTGCGGCTTGTGATCTTGTGGTGATAATAAGATTCGGACGAGCGGCGAGGAAGAATAAGTTCCTCTCCGAAAGAGGGTAGCTGTGGCCTACAATGATCTAAGAGAATTTATCCGCCGGCTGGAACGGGAAAAGGAACTGAAGCGGATTGGTGTTGAGGTTGACGTGGACCTCGAAATCACCGAGATCACTGACCGCGTATCCAAAGCTTTCGGCCCGGCCCTGCTGTTTGAAAAGCCGCGTTCGGCTAAGGATGGCAAGGGCTATTCGGTACCGCTGCTGATCAACACGCTGGGCACAAGGCGACGGCTGGAACTTGCACTCGATGTCTCTTCGCTTGATGATGTGGCAAAGCGCATTGAAGATTTGCTGGCCATGAAACCGCCCGAAGGTCTGCTGGACAAGGTTCGAATGCTGCCGAAAGTTGCCGAGCTCGGCTCCTTCTTTCCAAAGACCGTGAAGAGCGGTCCCGTCAAGGAAGTGATCCAGCGCGAGGACGTATCCCTGGCCGATCTGCCTGTGATGCAATGCTGGCCGCAGGATGGCGGCCGCTTCATCACTTGGCCGATGGTGGTGACGCGCAGCCCCAAGACCGGACGCCGCAACGTCGGGTGCTACCGTATGCAGGTTTTTGACGAGCGGACGACCGGCATGCACTGGCAGATCCATAAGACCGGAGCGGAACACTTCCGCTGGCTGGAGCGTCAGGGGAAAGGCCGCCGGATGGACGTGGCCGTGGCCATCGGCGCCGACCCGGTGACCATGCTGGCCGGCATTATGCCGTTGCCGGAGGACCTGGACGAATTCCTGTTTGCTGGGTTTCTGCGCCAGAAGCCGGTGGAACTGGTGCATTGCGAAACTGTGGACCTTGAAGTCCCGGCCAACGCGGAAATTGTTTTGGAAGGGTACGTTGATCTCGACGACATTCGCGTGGAAGGGCCGTTTGGCGACCACACCGGCTATTATTCGCTGGCGGACAAATTTCCGGCGTTCCACTTGACGTGCATCACCCGCCGCAAGGACCCGATCTATGTTTCCACGATTGTCGGCCCTCCACCGATGGAGGACTACTGGATGGGGTTTGCTGTCGAGCGGCTGTTCCTGCCGCTGATGCGCCAGCAGATGCCGGAAGTGGTTGACATGCACATGCCGCCGGAAGGCGTGTTCCACAATCTGATCATTGTTTCCATCCGCAAGAGCTACCCCGGCCACGCGCGCAAGGTGATGAACGCCATCTGGGGATTGCCGGGTGCCATGTTTTCCAAATGCATCGTGGTGGTGGACCACGACGTTGACGTCCACAACCTGAGCGAAGTGGCGTGGAAAGCCTTTAACCACATCGACCCGGAACGCGACATTCAGTTTGTGCTGGGGCCGGTGGACCAGCTTGAGCACGCCTCGCGGCTGCCGAATTTCGGCTCGAAGATGGGCATCGACGCCACCACGAAATGGCCGAGCGAGGGATTCGCACGGCCCTGGCCGGATGAAATCGTCATGGACGGCGAGACGAAGCAGAAAGTAGACAAGCTCTGGAAAAGTCTGGGGCTGGACATGCC
>JAJYLL010000015.1 GCA_021787735.1 Acidobacteriota bacterium
GGCACGCTATGGTTCCAGTACTTTCCTAATTGGAATCGCGGAGAACTTGAGGTTCGGAACGGATTCCATGGTAATCGGAATGCTCATTTCGGCGACAGCGATAACATTTTTCTCGATTGCCTCGAATCTAGTGCAATATTCCACGGAGGTTGTACAGCGCCTTGCTCAGGTGTTCACTCCGATGTCTAGCCACTTTGATGCTACCGGCAACGACGGCTACCTGCGAAAACTCTTGGTCGCAGGGAACCGTGCCTGCGCGCTAATAGCGTTTCCTGTGTGCGCCACACTTGTGGTGCTGGGCAAGGCAATTATCGCCGCATGGGTTGGACCCGCCTATCTAGTGACCTACCCTGTCCTCCTCATGTTGGTAATTCCCAGAACCCTTTACGTTTCGCAAGCGACGTCGACCAAAATTATGTTTGGCATGGATCGCCACCGACCGTTAGCTGTGGTACTTGTCCTTGAAGGAGGGGCCAACCTTGCCTTGAGCATTGCTTTGGCGAACCGTTGGGGGATTGAGGGAGTTGCTATTGGGACAGCGATTCCGCTGGCCTGCACAAGCTTGCTATTCCTGCCAAGTTACACATGCCGCTTGGTAAAGATGCGTGTAGGCAGCTTCCTAGTGGAGACTTACCTGCTTCCCCTAACCCTCTGCGTGCCGCTCGTGTTCACGCTGTTGCTGTCACGACACCTGCTTCCTGAGCTCACAATTAGGAATCTTATCTTCGAGTTGCTGGCTTCTGGATTTGTTTACGGCGCATGCTGCGCTTGGTGGCTTCTGACGAGGGATTCGATGGGAGTGGCGCTCCGTGGTGAGTTTTCACAGTACATGCAACGAACGCACACAAGGTGAGTAACAAAGGCGCGGCGATGCTTCGCTGGCGGGCAGCGCGTGCGAACCTTATGAGCGAGGCAAGGAGGGGAGAGTTGACGAGGCTTAGGTGTCTAGAATGTGGCGGCACAGTCGTTATAAGCAGAACCCATTGTGCGTGTTCGAAATGTGCTATGAAATGGCCGGTGGTTAATGACATCCCACGATTCTCAGCCGTTGACGGCTACTGGGGTGAGATGAGCCGGCAGGAAGCGAGGGAACTCCTGGAAGACGCTCGAAGTGGTTCGTGGATCAAGGCCGTTCATGACCATTTCCCAGCAGGGGACATGAATATCTCTATTCTGGATCTTCAGCGTGCGGCTTGGCTTCCACTCCTTGGCCTGGGCCGAGATGCGGTTGCCCTCGATGTCGGAAGCGGGCTTGGAGCCATAACTCACTCACTTGCGCGTTCACTAGGGGAGGTCTATTCAGTTGAGGCTGTCCCCGAGCGCATTGAATTTACGCAGGTTCGGCTCCAGCAGGAGGGTCTCAATAATGTTCGATTGATCCAAGCCTCTGCGTTGAATCTACCATTCTTGGAAGAAAGTTTCGATCTGATCGTAGTAAATGGAGTTCTCGAGTGGGTCGGAGAATGGAATTGGAAGGGTGACCCTGCTGATGTCCAATTGAAATTTCTGATGGGTTTGAACAAGTTGCTTCGAAAAGACGGCGTGGTTGTGGTCGGGATTGAGAACCGCTTTGGGTACAACAATTTCCTGGGGGCCATGGATCATTCGGGAATGCCTTACACGAGTCTTATGCCCCGGCGTTTAGCCACCTTCTGGTTAAGGAAGCATTCTACTCCCCATCACAGGACAACCCTTAATTCCGGCAGGGAGTATCGCACCTACACATATTCGGCAAGGGGCTACCGAAAGCTATTGATGAAAGCGGGGTTTTCATCAATGTCGTTTTATTGGGCTGACCCAGGCTACAATCAGCCGTATAAGCTGATTCCAATTTCGGAGCGGCGCCTTATCCAAAGGCATCTTTGGGATCTTCTGGACCATCCTGGGCCGCGGAAATCTACACACCTAAAAATGGCTGTTAAAAGATTTGCAGCCAAATTACCAATGATTCCCTGGGTGATCCCTGATTACGTCATATTCGCCCGCAAGGCGGGCGCGGACGAAACAAAACTGGAGTTGTGGCTGCAAAAGCAGTTGAATGCGGGCGCGGGCGTAGGACGATCCGAGAGCGGGCCGCAGACGGGTGTAGTGTTTGACTTGCAGACCCGACCATTCGCTTCTAATCAAGTTCTTCGCCTTTGGAAGCCTGCTCAAAGTTGCGAAATCGCGTTTGCAAAGGTAGATGTTCGAGTTGACGAACCCACAAACTACTCTTCATCGGAATACTCCAACCTCGATACCATAAACAAAATGCTGAGTGCTGCTCCTGAACGTTCGGTTTGCGTTCCTAAGCTGATCGGATCCCTAACCCAGGGGAATACTTATTATTTCCTTGAAACAGCCGCCAGAGGGGTCCAATTTTCTCGCCGAATTCGCCGCCCCCGCTATTTCAGCAATTTCCGGCGTGTGAAAAAGGATTTTGCCCGTGTCATTCGTGCCAGCGTCGACCTGTCCCAACGGCTCGCCGCGCTCTCGAATGTCAGGAAAGTCGATTCCACCTGGTACAAAATTCCCCGTGAACCAGAATGGCCACAGGGTCTGGCCACAGACATCGCTCGAATGCGCTATTTCACTTCTGGTGACAAGGGTGGGTGGGTCCAACACGGTGATTTTACCGTTGAAAACATCATTCTCGATCCCGCAGGGGATAGAATAGAGGTAATTGACTGGGGAGACATGGCAGGGGGATTCCCGCCACTTTATGACGTGTTTAGCCTGATCCTTTCCTCGGGTTACGTCAGGCGGTCGCGGAACCGTTACGACCTTTCGAACAATTATGAATACCGGAAAGCTTCGTTCTCGGATCTTTTCTTCTCTGGCGAGGGTCTAGGCCCGATCATGGCTGAATTGGTTACCGATGCGTGTGGAGCGTTGAATGTCCCCGCACAGTTGATCCCCGCTTTGCTCCTAGAATTCTTAATTATCCGCATCAATTACTACCGTACACGCGGCGGCAGCGGCTCAGGGTTTGAACAAGACCACCCCACCCTCCTCAAAGTTTTTGCCGAAGAAAGCCATCGTCCTATCTTTGGCCTTTACCCGCTGGCTTCCGCAGGCGGGGTCGGCTCGACACCAAGAGTACGGACATTCCTTTGACCATCTGTTGGTCGGGCTCAGTTGAATCATTTTTTCTTTTATCAAGCAGTCTACTGAGAATCTGAAGGATATTTTAGAGGATAAGCGTCGTATCCGTCCGCTGAACCCATGTTCTGGCGGCTAGCACTGGCCTGCTGGCCGCCTTCCTCTCAGTCCTTGGCGCCAGCCAGGGATTTATAGATTCCTTCCATATGTTACTCTTTCAAATGACATGGAGATTAAAGAGCTTCTTGCGCGACTGGATGGCGAGCCCGACGGTTCGTTCCCCGAAGGCCTGGTTGCGGAGGCCATCGCACGGCGAGAAGAAGTAACCCCCCGGCTGCTCAAGATTCTCGAGGATATTGATCGAGACCCGGAAATGTGGCGGCCGATACGGCCGGTATGCTCCACATCTGGGCTTTCTATCTGCTGGCGCTGTTCCGGGAAACGCGCGCCTACCCGCTGCTGGTACGAATTTTTTCTCGACCCGGCGAGTTTGCGTTCGAGTTGGCGGGCGATGTGCCGACGCAAGACCTGGGCAGGATGCTGGCCTCGGTTTCCGGCGGAGATACGAGCGGTATGAGAGATCTGATTGAGAACGAGCAAGCCAACGAATATATCCGCTCCGTGGCCATGGGGGGCATGGTTTCGCTGGTGACCACGGGCCAGCGAACGCGTGAGGAAGTGATGGCGTACTTTCTCCAGTTATTTCACAAGCTGGAGCGGAAGCCGGGTGGTCAGTGGGATGGCCTGGCGAATGTGTGCGCCGACCTGTGGCCGCAGGAGGCCATCACGGAACTCGAAAAGGCCTACGAAGAGGGACTGGTGAACCCTGGCAGCATCGCCTGGCAAGACATTGAACAGGCCTTGGCGCTCGGCCAGCAAGGCGCCCTGCGACAGGCGCGTCACCGCGAACCCCTGATTACCGATTTAGCGAGAGACATGAGCTGGATGCAATGCTTTTATAAAACGGCACCCGAGTACGAGCCGGAAGGAGACTACGAAGAGGATCTGCTGGAAGCGCTTTCGAGCGAGTATGCCCCGGCGCCCCTGCGTCGCACCGCGCCCAAGGTGGGCCGCAATGAGCCTTGTCCGTGTGGCAGCGGCAAGAAGTTTAAGAAGTGTTGCGGCGCCGGCTGAGTAGCCAGCTAAGTTCAAAGAGAAAATCCAGCGCCGGCCGTCCATCGATCGGGGAGTAGCTCGTCGAGGTGGCTCTGGAGGTGGGTGCTGATGCGAGCAAAGACGTCGCGCAGATAAGCGAAGGGATCAATGTGAAGCTTTTTGCAGGTGGCGATCAGGCTGGTCAGCACAGCGGCGGTCCGGCCACCGTTGTCGCTGCCATAGAACGTCCAATTGCGACGACCGACAGCGATGCCGCGCAGGCTTTGCTCGGCACCGTTGTTGTCGATGGCCAAATCGCCGTCGTCCAGGTAGCGGGTCAGGGCTTCCCAGTTCGACAACGTGTAGGCGATGGCCTCGCCCGCGGGGCTCTTGGGTAGCACCTGCGGCTGCTCTCGTTCCAGGTAAGCACGGATGTCCTCCAGGATCGGCTTCGATTTTTCCTGGCGCAGGGCGCGGCGCGCTTCGCCCTTCAGCTTTCGTTCAAGGCCTTCGCGCTCCACATCATAAAGCAGGCGGATGTAGGCCAGCATCACCGTCGAGCGCATCAAGTCCGAAGATTGCGCTTCGAAAAAGCGCCGTCTCGAGTGCGCCCAGCACCCAACCTCAATAATTCCACGCTCAGGCTCCTTATAGAAATGATCGTAGCCGGAGTAGGCGTCCGCCTGCAGATATCCCCGAAATTCTTCCAGAAAGGCCTCCGGCCCATCACGGCTGCGGTTGGGCGTGTAGTCATAAACGGTATACGGATGTTCCTCATCCCCCACATAGGTCCAGATTCTCCCCGTGCGCGTGCGCGGCAACTCCGGGTCGAGCACCGGCACCGGCGTGTCGTCCGTCTGAACCGCTTTCGACGCCAGCACCCGCTCTTTCATCAACTCGTAGAGCGGACTCACCAGACCGGCGCAGGCGCGCATCCAGTCGCACATCGTCTGGCGTGACAACTCCACGCCCTGGCGTCGGAAGATCTCTTCCTGACGGTGCAAGGGCAAGTGATCCCCGTACTTGCTCACCGCCACCTGCGCCAGCAGCCCTGGTCCCGGCAAGCCTTTCTCAATCGGCGCCATGGGCTTCTGAGCTGTGACCACTGTGCAGCCCTTCGGGCAGGCATATTTCTGACAGGCTTCCTCGATCACCACCAGCGACGCCGGCACGTATTCCAGCCGCTCGCTCAGGTCTTCTCCGATTCGCGTCAACTTTTCCTGGCACTCCGGACACTGCCGCTTGGCTTCCTCCAGATCGTAAACCACCCGTTGCCGCTTCAAAGATTTTGGCAACGAACCCCGGCCATGCCCGGGGCGCGAGGACGCCGGCTTTGACGGAGGCGCCTCGTTTTCCTCCGAGGCCGGAGGCGCCTTCCCGCCTTGGGCCAGAATCGCGGCCGCAAACAGGAACAATTGATCCTCACTCACCCGCTCGCGCTGCGGTCCGTAACGCGCCCGCAGGCCGGCATAAGGGTTACACCCAATCACATGCTCGGCCATCATCGACAGACCATCAAACGATCGGCGCATGTCGCACGGCACCGTGCACAGATACACCTTGATCGCCGCCGGAAAACTCAGCATCCTCCTGTCCCCAGAGCCGACAGCACGGTGCGCAGCGTCTCCTCATCGACCCCCTTGGTAATACGCAGCCGCCGACCGCCGGCCAGCACCAGCTCGATCCCGGCGTCGGTCGCGGCGTCCTCACTGACCAGGGCGAAGCTCGCCGGCCCCTCTCGCCCTCCCGGCTTCGCTTTCGTTCCTTCTGGCCGGCCTATCCGCAGCCGCCGCTGCCACCAGTAAAACTGACTCTCCTTCAGCCGCCGTCGCCGACAAAACTCCCGGATCGACATTCCACTCCGCGCTGCCTCGCCCAACGTCTGCTGCCAGTATCTCGCCTTCTCCGCGTTGCCCTTCCCATTGCCTGTCATTGCACACCTCCCCCTCAAATCATTCAGCTGCGCGCCGCACCTGCCGTCTTGAGGTTCACATGTGACGGAATTATCAGCCAGAGATTTCAACTGCGGAAGGTGGGTTCACCGGACGGATACGCCGCTCAAACGGCGACCCCTCCTTAGTTAAGTTCAACAAGTTTGCCTATGACAGCCGGATCTAAAAGGCGCATTTATCGTTCTTTTGTAGGAAACAAACTGAGGTTAGGAATTCGTCACCGGGAGAACTAGAGGGAAATGGTTTCCTAAATGCTTCACTTTCTTGGGCCATCTCATATCAACAATGCCGGTCCACTTCAGTGTGGTGTCGGTGTTCGCAGAATGCGATAAGCAGCACTGCGTTCGCGATCGAGCTTGGGCGATAGTTCAAAAAAGTATCTGAAAGGATTTCCTCATTTCTGCAGATCATCCAGAAACTCGGAAGCCGGAGAGACGCCAGTCACCAATAAATGGTCTCGCGCACGGGTACAAGCAACATAGAGCAAATGTCGTTCGGTGTTGTAGACCTCTTCGAGATCAGAATCATCGGCCACGGTTTCTATTCGCTTCTGTTGGGGTATAATTTCATCGTCGCACGCCATCACCGCAACTGCGCGGAATTCCAATCCCTTGGCAAGATGCATCGTAGCAATGGAAGCTTTCCCCTGGGCAGTCTCAACCTTCTCGTCGAGCACCTTGTATGGAAGCGCAGCAGTCTCCGCGGCGGCTCCTGCCCTGTCCAATTCGTCTTCAGATCGAACAAAGATCGCAATTTCGTGGGGTTGAATGCCTTCTTTCACTACTCCCTTCAACCAATCACCCGCCGCCTTGGCTTCCTGGCCGATTGAGTCCAGAGTGTGGATTTTCGGCGGTGGCCCGTTAAACAGAGATATGGTCGTCTTGCGCTCTTCGGTATTCCCATCCACATCTGAAACTTCTGGCCCCAACAGCCTATCGGCCTGCATCCTGATTTGGTGAGAGGTTCGGTAGTTGATTCTCAAGTTCGTTGAGCGCCCCCGAATATCCACTCCCAGCGCCTTCCAAGAGAATGGCTGTTGGAAAATGCGCTGCCCCAAATCCCCCGCGAAGAATAGACTGTTTTCACGACCGCCGCCAAGCGCGGCCAGGAATCGAAGTTGAGAGATGCTGATGTCTTGGGCCTCATCTACAACCAAGAAATCAAATGGTACGGAGTCTTTCCCCGCGTAATGTCCTGCCAGCTTGCTAAACATCTGGGAATACGTAATAAGGCCTTTGGCATTGAGGGCAGATCTCACATGTTCAAAAATCGTCCAAGCCACGGCACGCTGGGCTTCTTTCAGGCGCGTCTTGCGTCCCAGTCGCAACACATCCCGGTATGATTCCCAAGTGTCCAGTTGCCATGCGTCAACTACTTGCTCCCATTCTGTCATCAAGAACCGTATAGAGAATCGGTTTTCCTTTGTGGCTTGAGATGCTAGCTTGAGTAACCCGTGGATCGTCTCACGGCCGGCGAACTGAGGTTTGCCTATATTTGCTTCGTAGAGCCGCCTGCCAAGCGAATTCATTGCCTGTATTTCGATGCGTTCTCCGAGACGCGGTTGATTGCCTATCAAGTGCCGAAGCCTTATTCCCAATGCATTGGCGAGCGGGTCGGAAAATGTTGTGAGCAAGAGGCGAGAATCAGGATTCTTACGTGCAAGAGAAACTACCCGATGAATTGCTACGATGGTCTTGCCCGTACCTGCCGAGCCGGAAACACGCGCGGGACCGTTGTAGTTGCGATCCACGATTTCGCGTTGCGAGGGATGTAAGAAAACTGTCCATTTCTCCCAGGGGTAGTCGAGAGCGAGTTCTAACTCTTCCAGATTGTTGATGAGTCGGAAGCGCCGTTTAGCATCCGGGTGCTCAAAGGATTCTGTTGAAACGGTAGGCGGCCCGAGCATCAGAGAGGGCATTTCGCGTAAAGCAAGTTCCCGAACGCTGGCGGCCGGCGATGGCAGGGGTGCTTGCGGAGCCTGCAAGGCCGTTTGAGGAACGGCTCCAGTTGCCACATCCAACAGAGCCTCCGCTGCTTCCCTGGGAAGGTGTTCAGAGAGCCCGAGCAGGGTATCCTCGTCTGCTTTGCGAACATCGGGCAACCATTCAATTGGCACACCATAACCAAGCAATTCGATGTCAGACAAGTGCTCAAATAAGGGGGGCTTGGCGACAGGGGCCGGTTCGGCTTCCAGGTATTTTCTAACTACTATTTCTTCAACTCGCTCTCGCACTTCAACTATCTGCGCCGCACCCGTCTTGGGATGAATTTCCAGCTTCCTGCGTTCCGCCCATTTGTAGGCTGCGTCGTGGTGATTCACGTAACAGAGCAACAAACTCGTACCCGTTCTGTGAACAATTAGCCGAATGTTTCGGTTCACCCGGATCGACCAGAAATTTGGATCTTTCGCCTTGTCCAGTTTGTGAAATTGCAGGCCGGGATTAGCCGGGGTCGTCTGGAGGTCAAAGGCGGTTGTCTTGACTGCCTTCTGCTCGTCGCCTGTCAATCGTGACAGGCTATCAAGGAATGTGTCTGCGATGCGAAATTCCATACCTAAAATCGCGATGTTGGGGGAGTCAAGCTACGGCCACAATCTATTCCATGAGTTTCGATGCACAATCGGTTCATACTCTGAAGACCTTCATCACTTCATCGCCAAGGTGGTTGATCACCTTAACTGCAATGCGGCCAGATTTGGGCTTGGGGAAAGCGCGTGAAGTATCGCTATTAAGGGTGGCCCATGCTTCTTCATTGATCTCAGCTTTGAGGGTCGTCTTTAGCGCACTGTACGGATCGTTCGCACCCAGGAAGTAGGCATGGCGAACAAAAAAGCTCTCTTCGTTATAGTCGGTATCGATGAACCAGCAGGCAATTCCCTCGGCGCTGTCGCTGCGAACTTCGCCCGTCTGCGGGTGAAACACATCCACGCCTTTGACCTTCACCCGAATGTTGTCGTCTTCGGCGGGAAGAATGTCGATGTCAGGTTCTCCGAAGATGACAAATAAGTTGCCTTTCCCCGTGTTCTTGAGGTCACCCGCCATGTGCAGGTCTGCGTTCATCCGTGCCTTGAGCACAGGGATACGCCCGAGTTTGCTGAATTCCGTGGCGTGGGCATCGTAGCTAAAGGCGCACGCAATAAGGACATCGAAGTCGGCATCTCCCGCTTCACGTGCAGCGGCCACTAGATCCGGGCGTGAGACGGTACCGAACTCCGGCCCGATGAAGATTGCGGCACGTTTTTGAGCGCCTGGGTTGCCTTCCGAGTATCGACCTTCGGCGCAAACGAAATAACCCGGCCATGGCGTAAGCGCGGTGAAAGTGATCTTGTCTTCTTTGTGTGCCTGCTGCACGCCGGCGGTTTTGAGGTTTTCCAGGATCATCTGGGGGAAGGTCTGTTTCTCACCGCAGTCAATGGTGGTACCGACCGCGGGGTCAATCAACTCATCATTTTCATCCACGCCGAGCACACGATGGGGAGAGAGACTCTCAACCGTGAACGGACCGGCCACGCGCACGATTTTCTTGTCCTCATAAGGCTTGTCGTATAGGTATTCAAAATCCGCCTTAGCAGCGATGGAAGCGTCAATTTCTTTCTGCCGCGCAATGCGAGCTTGCCACCAGTCCGCATGCAATTTCTTGACCGCCTCCGACCAATTGGCATTAGCCTCGCGTGGAATCTCCCATTCCTCCCAGGTCTTCTTGAGGGCGGCATTCAGCGATTGGCGCAACGGTTCCAGTTTCGTCTGCCAATTTTCCCAGATGACATCGATCTCTGCGTTGTTGGCGATGGACTTTAGTGTAATGTGTGGCACTCGTTCATAGACGAAGCCGTGACGGATATTGCCGTATACGGGCTGCGAACTGGGTGCCGTATGTGTGACTTCCGCTTCCTTGATCTGTCCTTCACGAGAATCCGCCAGTAAGTAGTATGGATACCGTGCGCCCATTATACGGGCACGCGCCAGGGCCAGTGCCACTCGTGAGGTGTCAATCGTGATCCAACGACGGCCCCATTGCTCAGCGACGTATGCCGTAGTTCCGGAACCGCAGGTTGGGTCAAGTACGAGATCGCCAGGGTCGGTGGCCAGAAGAATGCATCGCTGAACAACAAGATCGTTGGTCTCGACGACATAACGCTGATCTCGGGCACCGACTGTGTCGGCCCAGGTGAGATTAAGCTTTGTGGTATCGTCGTCTGACAGCTTCATCACATAACGGAGATATTGGCCCTCAACCTCCAATCGTTCTGCCTTGGCAACCCGTTCCAGTTTCTCTATCCCTGAGGGATAGCACTGTCCCGGAGCAGGGGGCCATTTCTGCCCCCTGAACGGAAGATCGTAAACATCTTTCGCGCTGAATGAAGGGGGCCACATCGAAACCAACCGGACTGGGTCACCTCGGGGATTCGCTTCAAGCTGCACCTTCGAGAGTTTCCTCCGGGTGATTTCATCAATCTGCCGCCAATTCCAGTGAAAGTCACCTGTTATGTCGATAGAGTTAAAAAGTCTCCTGAACTTGGTCCGCGATGCATCCTTGCCAAACCAAATGATATAGTCGCCCATCCGTTCAAGGTAGGTTGCTCCAAGGGGCATGGTTTTCTTCCTGAACCAGACCAATCCAATGAAATTGTCCTCCCCAAAGATCTCATCCACTACTGCGCGGACACGGTGGACATTCTCGTCACCGATTTGCAAGAAGATTGAACCCGATTCCGAAAGCAAATCACGAGCGACGGTCAAACGGTCCCGGAGATAATTCAGAAAACTGTGGATGCCATCACGCCAGGTGTCGCGAAATGCTTTCACTTGTTCCGGCTCGCGTGTGATGTGAGCTACGTTACCATCCTTTACGTCGCGACTGGTAGTGGACCATTGGAAGTTGCTGTTGAACTTGATGCCGTATGGGGGATCGATGTAAATGCATTGCACCTTTCCACGCAGTCCCTCGCGCTCTGCTAAGCTTGCCATCACCTGGAGGGAGTCACCAAGGATCATACGGTTTGACCAGTTCTGCTCGTGCTGGTAGAACTCAGTCTTGTCTATTCCCTTGGGAATCCCGTTAAAATCAGCGAAGAGGTCGGGCGTTATCTGGCCAGCTTCATGCTTAGTTTCCCTGGTTTCCCTCAGTAGGTCATCGATGAGTACCTTGGGATGGACCTTTTCTTGGATGTAGAGCGGCGGGGCGTGAACGACAAGGTCGCTCCAGTCCTGCTCATCCTTGCCGCGCCAGACAAGCTGTGGATCAAGGTCAGTGTTGCGAGGGTACTTTACCTTTCGAGGGCTCTCCTGCTCTTTCTGTAGCACGGACTGGAACTCTGCCGTCGGGATGTTCTTCCGCTTATCGGTCCCGTGTACGAGGGTCTCGACGCTCTTGGAGTCAGATTTCTTTGCCATAATTACTTGGCCCCTTTTACCGATAGTACTGTGGCAGAATCGATCATCTTGTTAAACTCACTTTCAATCTTGCCCTGGAAATCAGCTTCCATTTGATACACTTCAGTGAACTCAGCAAAGGCCCAGCGGCCGTAGTTCCCGAGGTTGTTCACGCCAGGCACCCAGTAGGTATCCATAGTCGATTTCTTTTCTTTGGCGTCCTCACGCCGGTAACCCTTGATTTCAACGATCAGATGAAGAGGATCATCCTCCCCGTGCCCATCATCCACCAGCACGATGAAGTCAGGAAGGTATTTGCGCATCTCCGATCCGAAGCGGTATGGCACCTCAAGGCCGAGGTTGTGATTTTTCACATAGGCCCGCACACGCGGATGCGACTCAGCCACCCGGCAGAATTCGGCTTCCCAATCGCTATCGAGGATGACCCAGTTGATGTGACAGTGGCGCGCATCTGTTTCCCACCGGTCCGTCTTGGAGGTGTTGAAATTGACGTGGATGGTGGAACCTGTTGGGTTGTATGGATCGAGGACGGCTTTGATTGGCCGCTCGCCTACGAACTTCCGGTTGATTCCTGCAATGATCCTGTTGCAGGCCATATCCGCAAGCATTTTGTATTTAAGCTGCGCCGGGTACGTGCCGCCTTTACACACCAGATACTCGTCGAGCCATTGTTTGGTGATGCGCTTGAGTTGGCCGAACAGATGAAGCTTAGGGTCTTCGCCCGGATCGCGCCACCTATTCAGGACGAGATACGATGTCAATTCATATAAGACCTGCGACGGTCGAACATCACCGGTATGAATGAGATTAAGGTCAGCTTTTTCCCCAATGATTCCTGAGTTTTGAGTTTCGGTGGCCCCAACGAGGTCGGGTGTAAGTTCAAGCACTGAGTCGGCATTGAATTCTGCTGAAAGGCGTTCCTCAGGCAGTTCCACCCGGTAGCCTTCTACACGTGGAAAGTGGATTTCGAGCGCATCACGTACAGGACTTACGGCTTTGACGTGAATGGTCTCACGCGGGCGCTGCAGCGGTGCGATTACAGGTTTGGCTGTGAAATCGAAGGGGATCCCCAGGATGTCCGCATATTCAACATTGAACAAATTCTCTTCATTCAGATCGTAAGACTGACGACGCAAAGCACGGCCAATGACTTGTTCACAGAGGAGTTGTGTTCCGAAGGCCCGAACGCCCAGAATGTGCGTGACGGTGTTTGCGTCCCAACCTTCCGTGAGCATTGCGACGGAGACGACACAACGGACTGCTCCGCCGAGCCGCCCCTCTTTCCCTACAGTCGTCATGGCCTCGCGAAGTAATTCCTGATCAGTGATTTTCTCGGCCGCGCTGGCGTCACCGGTGCGCTCGATGATCTCTCGACGGAACCGTTCAATTTCGTCGGCGGCCATTGCACGGAAGTTTTCGTCCAGAGGTTCGTCGGATTCGAGTTGTTCGCTGTCGATAAGCAGCGTGTTTGGTCGGGGGAAGGGGTTGCCGTGTTCATCGAAGTTGCGGAAAAGGGGGAGACTCCCGTTCTCAAGAGTTGTCGAACCATCCTCGTTGTCACGCTGAAAGCCAGAAATATAGTCGTAAACCAGCTTGGATATGGCGGTGTTTTGACAGACCACTATGAAACAAGGAGGGACGCTGATGCCAGCTTCTTCCCAGAGTCGGTATGTCTTTTCGTAATGGCCGTAGAGAGCATCCAGAGCCGTTTGGAGTTGTGGAGGCAGGTTGAGAGGATCGAGTTGGCCGCCCTTGCCCCGACCTTTCTTGGGCATTTTCCTCCGAATGTGGTCCCAGAGGTTGCGGAACATGGGCATATCTGTCCCAGGGATGTTGTCGGCCACGGGGACGCGCGGCAGTTTGACTATGCCACACTCAATAGCATCCATGAGTGAAAAATCGCTAACGGTCCACGTGAACAACGTCCCTTCGCCGTACCCTGAGCCGCTGAGAAAAAAGGGCGTCGCAGAGAGGTCGATGACACGCGCCAGGCCAAGTTTGCGTTTGACAACCTCAAGCCCTGAAATCCAAAGGCGGGCTGCCTTGGTGTTCTTCTCGGCTTCTTTCTTTTCATCACCTTTCAAGCGTTCTTCATCATCTGCTGGCGGCTTCTCACGGTAACAATGATGTGCTTCATCATTGAGGACCAAAATGTTCTTTATGCCCATCAGACCGGGCATCACACGCTGGAGCATCTGTCCTTCTGTTTCAAGGGTCTTTAATTCTTCACCCCGACCTTGCAGAAGAGCCCTGCCGCCTTTGGAGATCTCAACCCGTTCCCGAAGTTTGAACGCGTGATAATTGGTGATTACAATCTTGGCCTTCTGAAGATCGTCAAGTAAGTCACTCGGGATGAGTTCTCGGCCCACATAGTAGCTGTCTGGGTCGTTGGGTTGGAGAACGCGCAAGCGGTCCCTAATTGTCAGGCCTGGCGTCACAACCAGAAATCCGCGGGTAAAGTGTGGGCTATTAGGGCGGCGAACAGCATTTATGGTCTGCCAAGCAATTAGCATTGCCATGACGGTCGTCTTGCCAGCGCCGGTCGCCAGTTTGAGAGCAAGGCGCGAAAGTTCAGGATTCGCGTCGTGGTTCGCGTTCGCCAGGTGGTCGATGAACTTCTTGCCGGCCTTTCCAAATTTTGGGGCGACCTCGGTGAGCCAGATAGCTGTCTCAACGGCCTCCACTTGGCAAAAGAACGGGCGGAAACTGTTGAACTGATAATGCCGCCAATGCTGGAGGAGCCGCTGAGTTTCGGGTGTTACCAGCCAGTCATTTGTGCTCGGAAGGGCACGCCATTGATCGATGTGAAAGCGAACTTCGTTGATGATTGAGGTTGTGTCGTATTGTTGGTCTTTGGTGGAAAGCCCTTTACCTTCGTCAAAAACCAGAGCCTCCTGGGTCGGGCTCCGTTTGCGCTTCTTGGGTTTCGGGATCGGAGTAATAAACTCCGCACGGCGGCGAACTTCAATGATTTTTTGTGTGGGCTGTCCTTCGCTGTCAAGTTCCCAGTGGCGTGTCGGGTAGCTGTACGGCGAATTCAGAATCGGGTGTTCAAAGAAGCGGTTGTCCATGTTTCACTGTTATAACCGTCGGCATCTGCAGTATGTCCCTTGAAACGAAATTCCCCTCAAGCTGACAAATTTCAAGCTCAGACGGAAGGAAACCTCCACACTTAAAAAGTCCGCACAGCCGGAGAGTCGGTATGCATCCGATGGCAGGAAAGAGGCCATGGTAAAATGCATCAAAAAATGCGCGACATTCAGAGCCTGCCGAGTAATTAACTTTCTGTCGCCGCGAGCTTATCACAGAGCGGGCTTCGACGAAAGTGATCCACCGTCATTAAGCTTGGAGGAATTGCTCGGAGAGGGTGCAAACCGGGGGCACCGTAGGCCGCACCTCATTTGAGATCGTGCGTCCTGGGGCAAATGTACGCGATTTTTTTAGCGTCTCAAGTGCCGCCAAAGTGCGAATGGCGTTATCGCGGGGACGCCGACCATGATTGACTCTATCCCATTTCTTGAATAGGTCCTAGCGCACCCAGAGAGAGCTCGCCCTGTCACGACTACCCCAAGGCTCCCGTCTTCCTGAAAACCCGGACATCAAATCAACAGCAGCGAGGGTTCTTCCAGTTAATGAACGAAATGAGCATTACCGATTATTACGTCTTGCTTTTGATCGCATGGGCCAATGTTGGCAAGGCGGCTCTTTTCCACACAGCACGCAGATTTTGGGGATCTGCCTGTTGAATTCGATACTGCGGCGGTTTGCTTTGGCCCTGATCTCTGCATACATCTTCCGCGGATTCTTACAGCTTCCAGGTCTAAACCATCTCATCGGTTATCTCCTTTTGAATATTTCTTTAATTGAATGAAGAGAGCCTTCCGAGGCCAGATTGACCTCGGAAGGGATGTTTAATTCAGTTCATAGACTTTAGGTAATGAGCACGAATCAGAAATTCGTGAAATTACGTGAGGATAGGTTTGCCAGACTGGGTCTCTTCAGAGTCTGGAGTCAAAGAGTCGAGGAAGTATTCGAGACCACCAACCTCGTAATCGAAATCAGAGAAAGGAAACATCTTTGAGATGTACCATGCTGCTCCAAGGGTGGGATCAAAGATTTCAACCTTGGAATCACCGGACTTTGAATGCCATATAGCTTGTGCTACTCCAGTGGGAGGCACATTCTTGTAAACCAACAGGGCATGATAATGGAGCGGAATATGCGGTTTTCCACAGCCTGACCAGCGTCCTTCAGTCGCCCGGACCCAGCCAATACGGCCACGGGTATAGCGTTCCAGTGAATTGACGAAAGCATTCCAGTGATGTTCACAATTGGATGCGGATGAGATTCTCCCAAATGTGAATGTTCCAAAGTGGCTCCATGTCCACTGGCTTATCCAGTTTCCGTATTCTGCAACGAGTTTCTTCTGAGTATTGCTATACAAATTTAATTCCTCCTTGGATCAGTGAAATAGAGTTACCTGGCCAGACGGAGCCCTCGGGGTACACGAAGATCATTCCGCGCCTTCTCAGGCCGGTCTGGCGTAACGGGAATCTGCCAGGGGCACCCGGCTTGTAGCTTCCCTTTTGCGCCGGCTTCGCCGGCCCCCGGAAAAAGGAAACTCTTCCCGTCGCTTTAAATAAGCCGACCCTTCCAAAGGTTAAGAACCCAAGCGATGAGCCGGCTTTGGCACAAAACCGAGAATCTTGAGCCAAGGGTACCTGAGAACCAAGAGGCAGCCGGAATATCCCTGGTTGCAGTTTGGTTCCGCCCGTCGTGGCACGGAAGTGTTGTGAATTGTCTGCGCACCGTTGGCTGAGGGGTTATATCCTCTGCCAGAGAATACTGCCACAGCCTTCTTAGCTCCCGACACAATATATACTAACTGTAGGTTATGTCAAGAATGAAATTTCACTCTGCCAAGATTACGGTGCCTTTGGCCCTTTTTCACTCAGAATGCAGAGGACAAATTTCGGTGTTAATCCTGGGTTTCATGGGCGGGGAAACGGGGGAGGCGAGATTTTTCTAGTGCATGTGAATACAATGATTTAACGATTGTGTCGACGGCCCGGCGAACATCGTCAGGAAGGGCGCTGAAGCGGTCCCAAAAGTCGGCGGCCTCAGGGAGTACATGGATGGTCGTAGCTTGTCCCGGAGCGGCTAATTCGACTTTTGGCGCATAGTGCTCTCCGAAAAGAATGCGAAACATTTCAGGGGCTTCCTCCCAAAGGGCCTGCTGGCAGAGACTGCCTGGATCCAATCCGAGTGACCTCGCGAGGGCAGGCACACGGTTGAGATCGACTCGCCGGATGCCGAGTTCCACCATGCTGATAAATTCCGGTGAGCTAACACCAATTTCTACAGCAACTTGCGCTTGGGATTTTGTGATCTCCAAGCGGCGTTCTCGTATGATTCGTTGAAATTCCGTTACGTTCCGTTTCTTCTTAATCTTTGCGCCCATTGGCTTGCGCGTCCTCCTTAATAGATCTTTTCGCACGTAATTAACAGTTGGTCAAGTGAAAGTTGGTTTTCTACATCTGCAAAGCATGATATACTACTAACCGATGGTAAGTATTAGAAGTCACAGAGAGGATTGTCGGAACTTCGCCAGACCCGTTGAGACGACAGCTCTGCTGAGCGGTCAGAAAAAAGGAGGTATTTTGAGCGTAAAACACAGGTTGATCGAGGATCCCTCAAATGAAATCGAGATAAACAAGAGTGATTTGATCTCGCGCGGGTGGACGCAAGGGGCTATCAAAAAGTTTCTTCCTGCCCCCCGTGTGGAGCGTAGGTACTCCTATCGACACGGGCACTACTTCGTCTATCTCTACGACCCTCATGCCGTTGAGGAGGCCGAAAGGGAGCCTGTCGTGAAGGCGTATCTGCCAGGGGTAAGAGCCCTGCAGAGGAAGCGGACAGCAAGAGTCCCAATTGCCATGCCGCTCCTTGACGCCATCCGGGAAGCAAGTCGTGCAGCACACCGCTGGCGGAATGCGGCACAGGCCCATTATGTAGGTGGTCGTCACGGGCTTGCCGGTCACGCTAGACGGCAGAAGGAACGGCTTTATGATCTGAAAGAGCGAGGCATCGCCGCCGCCTTCAAGCAGGGACTGCTGCGCTATGCCGGCCTCTCACCGCAGGGGATGGGCGTTTACGAATATGGCAAGGGTGGGAAGGCGTGCTTCCATTCCTGCATCCATCCGGTAGGCGTCGAGCGCAGTCCGGTCGAGGGACATCCCGAGATCCTGGAAGTCAAGGCGAAACAGCAGTCCCACGCCATGGCAGATGCGGAGTTCACCCTCAGCGAACTGCCGGAGCCATGGCCGGAATTTGAGCGCACGGCGCCGCCCCAGAAACTAAGGGAACGGCGAATGGTTGTGTGCTTTGAATGCGGGGAGGAGGGACATATCGCGCGAGACTGCCACGACCGGGAAGATGATGAGGATTGGGACTTAGAGTGCATCCCCCTTATGTGAAACCTCCGATCGATTGCAGGCCGATTCTGAGTGATATTCGAAGTCCAAAAAACAAGTCAGAAAAGGAAAATAGAATGGATCGAATTCTTAACAGCAAGCAGGTAGGTGAAATCTTAGGGCTCTGCGCGAAGGTTATCGAGCGCATGGCGAGACGTGGAGAAATCCCGGCTTTTAAAGCAGGCAAATTCTGGCGGTTTCGCGAGTCGGACATTGAAAGGTGGATCAATTCACAGGTAGAATCTGCTTGTCAACCGTGCCGTCTACAACCTGCGTTTTGAAAGGAGATTTTATGGCGGCACAAAAATATCAGTACGGAAATTTGACGATCCGAAAGCGGAAGAAGGGGCCCGATGTCTGGCAGTTCCGCTGGACAGAGAAGGGAAGGCAAAAATCCATGCTGGTTGGAACAGTTGAAAAACTGCCAACCCAGGCCGATGCGGAGCGAGCGGTTGAGTCTCTAAGGATGAAAATCAACGCGCAGAATCCGCAGCAGCAGTTCCATCGCACTACCGTTCAAGGGTTGATGGACAGATTCATGTCCGAATATGCTCCGAAAAGATGTCGTCGGAACACCAGTAATAACTATCGGGGTCTCTACAGCAATCACATCAAGCCCCGGTGGGGAACCGAGTTCCTTGATAGCGTCAGGCCGATGCTGGTGGAGGATTGGCTTGAAGGATACAACGAATACAAAGTGCAGCTCAAGAACGGCCAGAAGATCAAAAAACCGGTCTCCAGGGTCGTGAAGTCTCATATCCGGAATCTCATGCACACCATGTTCGAGCGCGCCCGGTTTTGGGAAATGATAAGCACTAACCCTATAGACCTGATTCACCAGTCACAGAAACGGCTTAAAAGACCTCGCTTCCTGGAGATCGAACAGTTCAAACTGTTGGTGCCACAACTCGCAGAGCCCGACAAGACGATGGTGATCACGCATCAATGCCTGGGTCTTCGAAGCTGTGAGACGGTGGCCTTGAAGTGGCTGGACTTCGATTTCGACAAACTCAGCGTTCACATTCAGCGCAGCTTCGTCCGGGGTGAGATAAATGAGGTCAAGACAGAAGCTTCAGAAGCGGACCTCCCGCTCGACCCTGACTTGGCGCACATTCTGCTCTCACATAAGGCCCGGTCGCAGTTTACCAAACCTGAAGATTTTGTTTTCTCAAACGAGCAGGGCGGAATCCGTTGGCCGGAATCATTTCTGAGAGATCACATCAAACCGGCGGCCAAGCGGGCGGGAATCGGGAATATTGGATGGCACACGTTCCGACACACTTTTGCCACGCTACTTGCAGATATGGAAACCAAGCCGGCTGTGCAAAAGGAACTTCTCAGGCACGCGAACATCTCCACTACCATGAATGTTTATACCCAAGGGGTGCAGAAATCGCTTCGGAGGGCGGCCTCTAAGGCCGTTAAGGCTCTACTGTGATCTCTTGTACCATTTTGTACTTGCCAAATTCGCTTGTAACGTCTAAATCTTTTAGAATCTGGCGGGGACGACGGGACTCGAACCCGCGGCCTCATGCGTGACAGGCATGCGTTCTAACCAGCTGAACTACGTCCCCAATTTTTGCCCGCAAGGTAAATGCCTTGCAGTTGTCATTAGTGTTGTGAATGCAGTCACACGCGGCAGAAGTTATCCTGAGCCTTGACGCTGTATCCAGCTCGATCGGATCGCCTTCTCCTTGTAAGACCTACTTATAAACTATCAAGTATAACAAAACACGGCACAACTGGCAACGACAATTTGAAATAATTATAGCCCACTCGCGAAACCTTAATCTATTGAAAACACAAGTGGATAGCGTTTAGGCAAAAATCAACGGGCCCCTAAAGTGGGCCTGGGAAATGCATTGAGTCCCAATCCATATACAACAGGGCTACATGTGTAATCTGACTGTATATCGATGCGGTACTGTCGGGTTGGGCTGCCAGGATGTCACGCGACCCACTCAATAAGCTCCCCACGGAGGGATTGTCGTCGGACTATGTATACAGAGAAGCCAAGCGGACGCTTGCCGGCGTTCAGTTAGCCAGAGCTACAATAGCCGGGTTGTCGTCTGATTTTGTGTCTCCGCCAGCCGAACCGGAAGTCCCGGGCGCGCCAAATGAGATCCTGATCTGGCCGGGCATTGATGTTGACATACGCAACGAAAAGGACGAAAAGTAGACCCAGCCACCGGATGCTCGGCTTACAGTGGAGGCTGCTTTCAATGCCGCAGAGCCGGGAATAATCTTGTCTCGTAAGTATTAGGAGATGAAGATTGAAAACTGGTTTGCTGCCGGTACAGCACTGAAGGACTTAGGAATAAAAACCTGAGCAGAAAAGGAGGCGTGCCGGCGCATTACAAAGGAAGGGTAGGGAGCCATGACTCAATTCAGTCGACGTGAACTATTGCAGCGGGCTGGTGCGCTGGCAGCGGCAGCATCACTGGGAGAGACTCTGAGGTCCACTCCTGCGAGTGGAATGCTAGGCAACCCTCCAGCAAGGTCAGAATCCTTCGAGTGGTTTCGATCGGCGCGGCTTCTGATTGCCGAGGGCTACTGCCCGCCGTTCTATCCGCCACTCGATTACGACCCGCATAAAGCTTTGGCCATCGCCCGCCAGCTCAACTGTGATTCGATTCGCTTTCCTACTTTTTCCTACGTAGCGTTCTTTCCCACCAAGACGAAATTGCCCCGGCATCCCGAGCTGGGATCTCGGGACCCGTTTCGGCGCACGGTCGATTTATTCCACAACGCGGGACTCAAGGTGGTGGCCTATAACCCGCTGAATCACCCTTTTATGGACATCCGCTCGGACAACCCTGAGTACCGCGACTGGATGCGGTATGATGCCGAGGGACATCCGATGATTACCGCCCACTATGGGTGGACGGACTTTTATGAAGGCTGTTTGAACAGCCCGCTGCGCCTTCAGATTCGCGAGCGTGTGCGCGAGGTTATCTCCAACTATCCGGTAGACTTGATGTACTTCGATGGGCCATACGAGGGCATGCAGCAAGCGTCCCGTTACTGCCACTGCAAGTACTGTAAGGCAGCCTACTGGCAGGCGCGAGGGAAGGAGATTCCGCTGCAAAACGGGGCCACAACTTTGGAAGATGATATCGAGTACCGGCAATGGCTCTCTGAAGACGTTGTCGGCGCCTTCCTGCATGAAATCTGCGAGATGGTGCACCAGATACGGAACGTTCCCACCGTCTACAACGATACAGGCCTGCTCGGGAAGGACTGGCGAGCTCGGGCCTTCAAGTATGTGGATGGTTTTATGTTTGAAGCAGCAAGAACACCCGAGCAGAAGCTTTTCAATTTACGGATAGGGAAATCGACCGGCAAGGTAGTCTGGACGTATGTCAGTTCGCACACCGAATACAACCGGGAGCACGTGAAAGATAAATCGATGCGCGGTTGGTACAGCATCCCGCTCGGCGGTCAAACAGTGCTGCTGGATGCGGCCGTGGCTACGGCGGCAGGCGCTGGCTATTGTTATTGGGGGCTCGATCGTGTTTTTTACCTGCCGGGGGACATGCTGGATCATGAATCGGTCCGCGGCGTAAAGGAAGTATTCGATTTTGCCCATCAACATGAGGCCTTGCTACGCTCCGTGAGACCAGCGCCACAAGTGGGCATCGTGGCAGGAGCACAGACCATTCAATGGTACCAGGAGCCTCTGTTTGTCCCTCATGCGTACGGGAACTATTACTATGGGGCCTACCAACTCATCAAGAGTCTGAGCTGCGATGCGGAACCATTCCTGGATTACGAAATAACACCAGAGCGGCTCAAGCGGTTCAAGTTGGTCTACGTTCCCAATGTTCCTTGCCTGAGCGATGCCCAATGCTCTGCCCTCCGGGATTATGTCGAGGGAGGCGGGATCCTGTTTGCGACTCACTTGACTTCCGCAGCTGATGAGTGCGGCCGGCTGCGGAACGACTACGGGCTGTCGTCCTTGTTTGGAGCAACCCTCACCCCGCCCCAGCCCGTAGAGCACGTGGATCTGTATTTGCGTCTTCCTTCTGGGAAATTGGTTCCTCAGGACCCGCAGGTGATGCTTTTCAAGGCCAGGGACAACGCTTCGGTCTTAGCGGAGACATACAGTCGCGGCGATCGTAAATCTCTGGGTCCTGCCATCGTGCGGAACCAACACGGGAAAGGGCAGGTGATCTACATTGGCTCGGGACTCGAAGCCATCTATGACGAAACCTTGAACGAGTCTCTGCGGGTATATCTCCAGTCTCTGATTGAGCCGATATTGGGCCCCTCAAGGACATATGAGGTGGAATTCCGGCCCGGTCTGATGCACCAATTTGCCGCTTCGCCCGACGTTCTGCTTCTCCACCTGCTTGCCAACACAGGAAACATTTGGAAGAAATACCTTGTGCAGGAAGACTTCCTGCCAATCAAGAACATACGGGTAAGAATTCGGTTGCCCAAAGGACGGTCCGCCAAATCAGTGAGCCTAATGTGGAGCGGAAAAGAATGTGCGTGGAAGGCACGTGAGGGATGGGTTGATCTGACCGTCCCGCAAGTTGAGGTTTACGAAATCATCCGGGTGGAGCTTGCATGATGAGGTCGAATAGTCTATCCCTGCGATGGCTGATGATTTCCATGGCCTTTTTTGCCACTGCCATCAATTACCTGGATAGACAGACCCTTTCCGTTGCGGCGCCGGTTCTCATGGACCGGTTTCACATGAGCAATGAGGCCTATTCCCGTGTCATCTTCGCATTCATGTTGGCATACACGATAGCCAACGGCCTATCTGGCCCGATTATAGACCGGCTCGGGACACGCATTGGGTTTGCTTTGACCATGGCATGGTGGTCGGTTGCCGATGTGCTGCACGCGCTGGCGAGGGGTCCGTTGTCTCTGGGAATTTATCGTTTCCTCCTTGGCATAGGCGAGGCGGGTAACTGGCCTGCGAGTGTAAAAGTCGTTGCGGAATGGTTCCCGGTTAAGGAGCGCGCGCTGGCGTCGGGCATTTTCAACAGCGGTTCGGCGGTCGGAGCAATTCTTGCCCCTCCGCTTGTTGTCTGGATAATGCTGCACTACGGGTGGCGCGAAGCCTTTATGTGGATTGGAGCCTCAGGTGGTCTCTGGCTGGTCATTTGGTTTTTTGTATACCATACGCCGGAGGCATTGGAGTCTGAAACGAAACCTCCGAAGATTTCAGCATGGCAACTATTTCGGATGCGGTTTGTGTGGAGCTTCACGCTCTCGAAGGTATTTATGGATCCCGTGTGGTACTTCTACATCTTCTGGTTTCCAGAGTATCTTAGGGTGGCCCGTCACTTTAGCCTGGCATCGATCGGAAGGTACGCCTGGATCCCTTTCGCGGTTGCAGGAATCGGCAACATCGTGGGAGGCTGGATATCGGTGGTGATGATTAAGCACAATCTCACCCTGAACCTTGTCCGTAAAGGCGGCCTGACATTGTTTGCCTTTTTGATGACAAGCGCGATACCGGCAGTCTTGGTAAAAGACCTGCACATCTCAATCGCCCTCGTATCGCTTGCCATGATGGGGTATACGGGATCGAACGCAATCCTCCTTTCATACCCCGCCGATGTGTTTCCGAAAAACGTCGTTGCTTCGATTTGGGGTCTGGCAAGCATGGGGTCAGGATTTGGTGGTATGCTTTTCGCCCTTCTTACGGGCTGGGTAGTGGACCATATCTCTTATGTCCCTGTCTTTATAGGCTTCGGCATCATGCCCTTAGTTTCTGCTCTTATTATCTGGACCTTGCTTGGCCCCATTTCGCCCGGGAGGTTTAGCCGCAGCCTGGAAGAGGTAGTTCGGTGAACTGCAAGGAAGGACTTCGCTAAATGACAGCATTGATCCCGGAAGCGGGCGAAGGGATTGGAGCTGAAACGGCCCGCGTGCTGGCTGCGCATGGCGTGCTCACGTTAATTCATTGCAGTCTGGGGGGCAGGATGCCGGTCAGGTGCCGGAAAGGGCCCGGACTCCTGGAGCGGATGGAGAGGTTTTGTAATGATACCCCAGCCGCTGCTGCTGATGCGCATCACGCCGCACGTGGCCCGGCCATAGGTGGACGGGTCAAAACCGGTCAATGGACGGCGTCCGGGACTAAGTTGTTTGACCCTGCCGAACCGCTTTCCAGCGAGCCTGTTTTTGTTCGCCAGCTTCTCGGACCACACTTCAGTAAGTGTCCATGGTGAAGAAGGCGGGTCAAGCACGGCGCTGACTGCGGCGGCATTGCCCAGCAGCTTGCTCCAGTCCTAGACGGGGCGATTCGAAGTCACCAGCGTACTAGTTCGCTCGTAGCGTCGCATGATGACTTCGAGCAGTTCTTCGGCCGCCGTCAAGGGTAGCTTGCACATGCAGAAGTGATCCATGATGCGCAGCGGCACGGTCATCAGCCGCTCCAGGCATTCTTTGCGCGTGCCATCCGGGCTCGCTTCGGCGATGTGCGGCGAAAGAATCCTTTCGTCCTAGCCAACCGACAAGAATTTTCCCACCAGTAAAATGTGCCTTTCCGGGGGCCGATGCATGTAGTCCATCTCGTGCAGAAATCGTCGTACTGTACTGCGAAACACCTTTTGCTGATCGCGGTCTTTCGCGTTGCAAACAACGGCCCGCTGAGTATCGCGCGCTCTGCTGGACCGGTTGCTGGAAAAAGTCGGAATCGACTGCCAGCAGGTCCGGGGCTACGATCTTCTGATGCGCAGGCGAACTGGGGACCTCCCGGCTGTCAGGGCGTCCCTGGACGCTTTGCAGCGGGCCACGCTACGCCGCAAGCTGGAGGCTCTCGCCGGCTATGATACTTCCGAAACGGGAGTATTGGTTGCTTAGAGTCCTTGCTCCAGGATTCGACTTCTTGGCAGGCATGGAAGGTTCTTCCAGATCGATTGAAACTTGCCCGGGGCTTTTCCTCGCTCCCCGCTGGTTCGCGTAAGCAGATCATTAGCACAGCGCAGTTCGGTGTTGGGAAGCCCAAGGCTGTAACAGCGAGATGTCGATCCGCTTGGACTTCATATGTTTCGGTTCGCGTAGGCAGCCCCAGATAGTTGAGCTTGGCCGCGATCTGCTCGTCCGGAACTATGTCTGACATTTGCCGAACCATCTCGGTGGCATCCGGGCTCTTACAATGGCGGTGCCTTCCTAACGTGACCCTGAGGATTTTGGAGATTGTTTGTACGTGATTGGTTTTTCTGGTGGGCGGTATCCGGCTCGAACGGATGACCTTCTGCTTGTAAGGCAGACGCTCTGACCAACTGAGCTAACCGCCCTTTCAGGACGCGCTGAATCTTCCGGACGCCCGTCCATACCGCGCGCCTGCCTTGACACTCCCAACCTGAAGACTATACACTAGCAAATTTGGGACGGTCAACTCCCGCAGCCATCTATCATGCAACTGCCACGTGAATACGTAACATATATGAGCAAGGAACTGATGAAGCGCCTTACGAACCAGGGGCTGGTGCAGTTCGAGCAGCCTGAATATGTGAATGAGGTCATGTTGCAGGTGGTGCTGGATGAACTGACCATTGAGGATCGCATCAACGATGAGGCGCGCAGGATTCTGGAGGAGCACAGCGACCAGATGAAACACTTCGGCGCGACATACGAAGACGCCTTTAAGGCCATCAAGAAGCAGATTATCCGCGAGCGAAAAATCGTCCTTTAAACTGATGTTTCTATTATGATTCCATGAGACTCTCCCACGAAAAAATCATCCAGCTTTCTCACCGTATCATGGCCGCGATTGAAGCCCTTGACGAGGTTGAAATCTTCGAGGAACCCAACACCATCAGGCAGGAGACAGTGAAGATCCTGACAGACCTGTTGCAAGAGGAAGAGAAGATTGAGCAGACGGTCCGCCAACGGATTGCAACACACAAGCGGACCATCCCCGAAGGCGGCGGCGAGTGGGAGATCCTTTACCGCAAGTATTATCTGGACGAACTTCGCAAGCTCGGAGTCGTGCCCATCACTGAACAACGCTAGCTTTTCCCGCGCGGCGATCACAGCAGTAGAGTTAGGTTCAAACCTGAAGCCTTCGGCTCACTCGTGTCCGGAATTTATCCAAGATTCCAATCAGGAATGAGCGGGCAGACTTCTGTCGCCCGTGGTATGCGCAGCCCCGATACGCAAACGGAGTGAACAACCAGCGGTAGACGAATAGAAGATGCTGGGTTGATGCCAAGATCAGTCGCGGCGTTTCAGCACCGGCGGTTTGTCATTTTCCGGTGTTTGCTGGCCGCTCGGCTGGGTAGTTGGCGAGGTTGTTGTCTTTGGTTGCCGCTTGCGCAACGTAGGACCGCCCTCATCCTTTTCCATTTTCCTTTGCATTGACATGACGCTCTCAAGCCGCGTCTTCATGTCATTGAATTCAGAGGTGCTGACCAGATACTCTTGTTTCTGAGGAAGGAGTGCCTTGATTTCCTGCTCAGCCTTAATGATGCGGTCCGGTGTCGGCGGATGGTCGGAGAAAATCGAAGGGACCGAGCCCGGGTTACTGCGGGCTTCCTGAACGATCTTCCCGAAAAACGCCACATAGGCATTCGGGTCGTAGCCTGCTTTGTACATGTACTGGATGCCCAGGAAATCGGCCTCAGCTTCGTCGTCGCGGCTGAACTTCAAAAAGGCTAAAGGTATGCCCATATTGAGTCCCTGAGAAAGGCCGATATAGACGGGGAAGGACATAGGCGTGAACATCAGCGGGATCATGGCATATTGGAGAATGGTTGCCTTGGTCATCTGGCTTGCCCAGTGCCGTGCCGCGACGTGGGCGATTTCATGGGCCACAACGCCAGCGAGTTCGTCCTCCTCATTAGCGGCTTTTAGTAGGCCGGAGTTCACATAGAGAAACCCACCAGGCAGAGCGAACGCATTGATTGACGGGTCGTCGAGCACCTTCACCGTCAAAGGGATCTTCAGGTCGGAATTGCGAGCCACGTTCTGGGCAACGCGATTAACGTACTCGTTGATGACCGGGTCCTTGATAATTCGCGCGGAGCGGTCTATTTCGGTGGCGTATTTCTTGCCGATTGCAATTTCTTTCTGTTCGGAAATAATGCTTCGATGAGCAACACGGCGATCGCCAATGGCGTTGACGTCTTTCTTCTTGTTAGAAGCCCACGCAGAAACGGATGCTGCGACCATCATGACAGTCAGAGCAATAGGGAGTTTCCTATGCATTCTCATGGCTGTCCTCCTTTTTTCTATTATACCCCGGATGTTTCTGGCGACTGTAAATTAACAGTTAATCGTTGGAGGCCGGCTGAGGCTTCTGACCCGGGAAAGGGAAACCCCACATCGGTTGCGCGAGGTTCTCTTTTGAATGGTCCTTCGAACACGTAGTTTCCCGCGGCCTTTTTCGCCTGAAATGGCCGCTGATTGCCGCGGACACCGATGGCACTGGTTTTCCCTATGCTGCTTCCGGCGTTGACTCTGAAACCCCGGGCAGGTTAGATTGACGTTTCGGAGTTCGAGGGACGGGGCGCGGAAACTGCCGCGTCTAGGTCCCAGGAAGGCTGGACGTCCTGATTATGGCGGTGGCAAAGATACAGCCGGGCCAGGTGTGGCTGATGGATGGGATCGAGGAAACCTGGCTAGTCACGAAAGTGTATTCGGAAGCCTTTACCTCCTACGCCATGCTTCGCAAGGTTGGGGGCGGCGACGAGGATGTCCGGCGATTGAAGATCCAGAAAGCTGCCGATGGGGCCAGCCTTCCGGGATTCAGGTTTTCACAGGAGCCGGACCAATTCTAGGCCACGCCTTGCCTGCCGAGTGCACGCTTTGCTCTCCTGCAGGATTTACAGAGTAGCGTAGTTTTCTCAAATCCATGATTACAACAGTTGTTAAAATCCTCGGCGGCTTCATTGTGACGTTTATCTCGGGAACGGGGTACATCGGGATTGCGCTGCTCATGGCTGTTGAATCGGCGTGCATCCCTTTGCCTTCTGAGATCATTATGCCCTTTTCGGGTTATCTGGTCTTCGCCGGTCGTTTCAACCTGTGGGCCGTAGCCATTGCCGGGGCGCTGGGATGCAACATCGGATCGATTGTGGCCTACTACATTGGCGCGGTGGGTGGGCGTCCGCTGGCAGAACGATACGGCCACTACGTGCTGGTCACCAAGCACGATCTGGAAATGGCTGACCGATGGTTTGCCCGCTACGGCGACTGGGCGGTTTTCTTTGCCCGGCTGCTGCCGGTCGTCAGGACGTTCATCGCTCTTCCTGCCGGTATTGCGCGCATGAATTTTGTGCGTTTCAATGTCTATACTTTTCTGGGTTCTCTTCCGTGGTGTTTTGTGCTGGCTTATGCGGGAATGAAGCTCGGAGAGCGATGGAGAAGCCTGGGGCCTTACTTCCATCGCTTTGACACGGTCTTCCTGATCCTTCTGGTTGCCGCTGGTGTCTGGTTTATCCGTAACCGATGGAAGAACCGCCTGCCTGCCAACTGACCCCGGCGAAGCGTTCAAAAACGATGGCCTGACGACAGCGCTGAATCGCCATCGGTCAGATGGATCTTACTGGTATGGTCACAATGTCATCGACCGCCGCCACTTCGCGCATCACAAAAGGCTCCCCGTATCGCACCCCAATCAGTAATCCAAAGTGACGGGCAAGGGACGCCACGCGTTCGCGGAGGTCCTGCCGGGAAGGGAAGAGGTTTTGCATGTCTTCTTCGGCGGAGAATTGGGAACTGTATGCGAGGATGGCCTTCAGCTTCTTCTCAAGCTGTTCCGTGATATCCACGACGAACGTTGGCCGTAGGGCGGGCACGTAAAGGCTTGAATAGATAATCTTGTGCGGGCGATAAGGTTTGCCCTTCAGCGGCAGTTTGGCCAGCCCGGCGAAAAAGCACGCTTCGTATCCGATCTGGCCTGTTGTGTAGTGGTCCGGATGCCGGCCCTTCCAATAAGGGAGAATCACGGTGCGGGGGCGCAGGTCCCGAATCTTCTGGGCAATGTTCATTTTGTATTCCCGGAGGTGTTCGATGCCGGCGTCAGGCATATAGAGGTTTTCGCGGTGCACAATGCCCATGATTTTTGACGCCCGGTCCGCTTCGCGTTCACGAAGTGCTGCGTTGCCGCGTGTTCCGGACTCTCCAGCGGTCAGATCGAGCAGTCCAACACGATAGCCTGCCTGGACCATTTTGATTATCGTCCCACCGCAGGTCAACTCTGTGTCATCACGATGCGCGGCAATTGAGAGTACGTCGAGTTCCATTGGGCTGTAGTCCTTTTGAGATTTTGCTGTGACGGGCAGTCGACTCAATCTGCCGACGCGTCCTGTGCTTCTTGCCAGTGCCCGCCCGAGTGCAGGATGCGGAGAAACCGTTCTTCATCCAGATTGTACTTGAAGGCTTTCCTGCCGTTAATGAAGATGACTGGGATCTCCTCTTTAAACTTCTCGTAGGCTGTTGGGTCTTCAAGAATGTTCACTTCGCGCAAATCAAATTCATGCGACTGCCGCAATCGCCGGAGCTTCTCCTTGACCACGTCACACAGACAGCAATCGGGCTTGGAATAGATGATGATTTCAGGCGACCCCATGCAGCACCATGACGCTTCCGGTGGCTTGCCCTAAACCACTGATTCTAGGGTCAAGGCTTGCGGGCGGTCAAGCAAAGGGGTCGGACTGGCATAGCTCGCCGTTCATGTTGTTGCAGGCTTGTGCTGCGGTCTGGCAAGATAGACTTTCCGCTTTCTCCGCTACCTTGCGCAGCCGCTGCCGGTCCCAGGCGTGATGAAGATCGTGATAGGGCAACAATGCCGGTTTTCCTTGATTCTATGAACCCGGAATGCCATAAATAATCATCATCGTGTTCTGAAGGTAATGATGTCAGACGAAATCCAGCGTTGCGCCCTTAAGGGACAGGTGGCCGTGGTGACCGGTGCGGGGCGGCGTATTGGACGGGAGATTGCTCTGACGCTTGGCCGGGCTGGCGCGAGCGTCGTTGTGAACTACAACCAATCCCGCGCTGATGCACACACGACGGTGCAAGAGATCAAAGATGGCGGTGGCCAGGCCATCGCCATGCGGGCCGATGTCGCGCGTCCGGCGCAAGTGCGGCGCATGTTCCAGTCGGTCCAGCAACGTTTCGGCCGGCTGGATTTGCTGGTCAACAACGCGGCGATCTTCTTTCCTGTTCAATGGGAAAAATTGACGGAGGAGCATTGGGACCGGATCCTCGGCGTCAATCTGAAGGGGCCGTTCTTCTGCGCGCAGGAAGCCGCCCGGCTGATGATGCGGCGAAAGAGCGGCCAGATTATTAACATTTCGTCACTTGGCGGACTGCAGGCCTGGCCGGATTACGCACACTACTGCTCGTCCAAGGCCGGTCTGATTATGCTGACACGTTGTCTGGCCAAAGCGCTGGCGCCGGATATTCGAGTGAACAGTATCGCTCCGGGAACGATCCTGTTTCCCGGTGAGATAAAGAGCCGGATGATCGAGAACGTGATCCGGGCTACTCCCCTCAGGAAAGCCGGCAGCGGAGAAGACATCGCACAGATGGTTCTGCACCTTGCATGCCACGGCGATTTCATTACTGGGCAGATTTTCGCCGTCGACGGCGGGAAATCCATTCCATGACGTCCGGTCAAGCGCTACCGTGGGTTTTCGCCGGCAGCTCAGAAATTTCTTGAACCATTCTTCTAAGCAGTGCAAGCGAGGGCTGTTCGCCGCCGTACCGGGCTGCATTGTACAGACGGGTGAATTCCCGCGCACGTAGGGCAAAGGGCGACCGGTTGAGCCTGATCGCAAATTCCGCGGGTGTTTCTGATGGGCGCTTGCGAAATCCCTTTCCCTCCAGGATATGCAGAAAACGGTGGTAGCTGAAGGTTGCCTCCTGCAGAGTCAGCGGCCTGCCAGAACGCGCAAAATTATAGGCCCACAGAAACCTCAGGTGCTGAAGATCCCAGTCATTACCTCCGATGACGAGTCCCCCCGCAATTCCCGCCAGGAAGAGCAACAGTAGAAACTTATGGGCCACCAGGCTCTTTTCGAACAGCAACGCGAGATGGGCCAGTCTGGCTCGGAGGTGGTCAAATTGATGGCTTACTTCACCTTGAAGCCTGTGCGATTGAGCCTCCGCCTGCGTGGCGAGGTGCATTTGATGGGAAAAGTCGTAGTTGACGATCCACTCGTTCCAAAAGAGGCTGAGCGTGTCGATGTAATCATCCAGTTCCGATGCGATGACCGGGTGAGGGTCCGGCGGAGTCGGGTCAAAGGGGATCCATCCATAACGCGGGAAATAGACTTCAACCCAGCTATGGGCGTCGCGCGCGCGGACCACGAAATCCTTGCCATAGCGATTGTAGGTGCCCGTCTGGAATCCGTTCACCAGGCGGGCCGGGATTCCGATAGTCCGCAGCATAATGACCATCGCTGAGGCAAAGTATTCGCAATAGCCTTTCCGAGTGGTGAACAGGAAGCTGCCAATCGGGTCCGATGGGTTGATCTTCTGCGGTTCCAGGGTGTAGCCGAAATTGTCGCGAAGGTAGATTTGAATTTCCATCGCGCGATCGTAGTTGTTGCCGGCGGAGGCCGTGACCTTTTCCGCGAGTTCACGAATTCGAGGATCGAGCCGGGGAGGCAGGCGAAGATAGAGCAGGCTGATTGATCTGGAATAGTCTTGCGGGGTGCCGCGCAGCAATGCAGGCGAAGGCAGTCCGACCTGCGAAACCACTTCATATTGAACGGGCGTCAAGATGTGCTGAGGGGCATGCAGTGAATCGGTTTCGTCGAGGGTCAGCAGGCGCACCCGGCCGCTGACCCTTCGGGCAGAAGCAGCAACGAAAGTCACGTCAGATGAGATCGGCGAAAGCAGGACTTTATAACGCAGCGTCTTTTCCGGGCGATATTCGGCTCCTGCTTCGCGTGGAACGTTGAACATGCCGTAGGAAACCGGCGGCACGGCGGTTTGCCGGGTGTTGTCGTTGTACCAGTGCCGGCCGTCGAAACTGTCCAGCGCAAGGCCTCGCCACTTGGTGCCAATATACGCGCGGGGATTCCCCTGTGGCAAAACGCGGAAGACCACTGCATTTGAATGCATGATGCGGCTCAGGTCACCCAGATTGACGATCTCTGAAAAGCCCGTGATGTTTTCAGTTTGGGTGCCAAGCGCTGTGAGATAACCTGACCGATAGCGCGGGATGACAAAAAAGAGCAATGCAGCCGCCGCAATAATTCCAAGCCCCAGACACGCCGCCGTCTTTCCGAGTGCGCGTTCAAGCCTCGTCCGCTCCGCGGGCAAAATGGGCTGCGGGTCCGGGCCGGAACGCCGCGAGTTTTCAAGCGATTGCTTGATTTCGTAGCTGATCAACGTGGCAATCGCAAAAAGTGCGTAGAACACGAAGAAGAATAGAAAAGTGGTCCTGATGGTCAACACGGCGCTGGCCAGAATCATCAGCAGAGAGAGAATGGCCAGATAAGCATAGTCACGGTGAGTGCTGGCGGAAAACACCTTGGCAACCGTCGCGAAAAGGACCATGTGGACGGTGGCAGCCAGCATGCTTTCGAGCGAGCCAGCGCCTGCCGAAAGGACCAGAAAGTCCAGAAGAAAGAACGGAATGTAAAGAATGGCCAGGCGGTTCACAACTCGAGACGGGAGGCGCAGGTCTCTTGCAGAAACGTAACCCCAAAGCCTTGCGGCGAGCGCCGCGACAACCAACGCAACGGAGACAAAATCCAGCTTTCCGGTTGATGCCAGGGTTACAACGGCAGTCCCAAGCATTAACAGGAGCGAAACTTCAAAAAAACGGTCAACGCTGGTGGCAGCTTGTTGCTGCCGCGCGGGCGTTCCGGAATTTGGCATCATGGCGCCTGGCATGGATTACAATAGTTCTTCAACCATCAATTTCGTCATGGACACCGGTTTCCATTACGAACTAAACAGACCGCCACCCCCAAGCGTCAGTTGGATGCAAAAGATTTTTGGATGGCATTCAGGCGAGTCTGCCAGTTTGAGGGAAGGTCTGGATGGGTTCGTAAGAGGTGGACCGCCTCTTGAATGCTCAGGCCGTCAGGGACTCTTTCGAAGCAGCATCGGACCTGTTTGACTCGAATGTGAAGGGGTTTGAAAATCAGCACAGTACCATCAAAGTGGACGGAAAGCAGCTTTTGATGCCAGACACCGTCCGGCCCTTGCGATTGTTCCATCAGGAACGTCCCGCCCTTGTTGAGCCGTGCCAGAAACCCCCATCCGATTTTGACGTCTTTGATGAGCGTGCCGTCGATCTTGACCATCCGCTGAGTTGATGGATCCACCCAAAGCTCGCCTGCCATCCCCTCGAGAATGAGCGACTGGCGGGAACTGGGCTGGAAGTCCGGAGCCGGTCGGAACTTCAGCATGATGCGGCCCTTGGGGTCTCTGCCGGCATAGGTGTAAATGAAGGCGTTCGGGATGTCCTTGATGACATTGTCGCGACGCAACCGGTTGCTTTGTTGGTCCTTGAAGCGGGATTTCTGGAGTTGCGTGTCGCCCGGCAGCCTGGCAAGCAACTGCTGATTTGCCTGAAGCTGCTGCGGGCTTGGAGGAGCGTTATTTACTTCGAGCAGCCTGTCAACTTCCCCATGCGGCGTTGCAATCCGATCGGTTGTGCTCGATCCATCCGGGAAAATGTCCCGCTCGATAAACTGATAATAATGCGCAGGGTGCTCGGACGCCTGCAATTCGTTCCAGGCAACATTCTTGACCATCTGGTGAATGCTGGAGGCCGGTAGTCCGGGAGGGTTCTGGACGGCGGCTGCGATGCCAGCCAGCACCATCGAAAAAACGGCAAATGACAGTGCGGCAAGGCCCCTGAAAACGAATTGTAAAGGCACGTCTGTTTTCATTTGTGCTCTTCCGTCCCGTCAACGGTTCGGTGCGTTGTTTCGGCGGTGGTCAGTTTTCCCCTAAGCGTATACATCCGTTCGTATCCTATTTCAATCTTTCGCGCCGGTGCCTCCAATATCATGTTAGCAGTTGAGACAGATTGCGGATAATGTTGAACACGACAACAAAGGGAAGTATCCGTGGGTGCTGTTGTGAACAGAGGAGAGGCGATTTTTACCACTCGACGAAGGATGGAATATGCAGCTTAGCCTTTTAACCACTGTGGTGGTTAAATACCCAGCCAATGGAGCAGGGAAATCCGGGGAGGAGAAATGAAGAGAGTTGGATTCATTTTGAAGGTGAAGCCTGAGTTGATTGAGGAATACAAGGAGCACCACAAGAAAGTGTGGCCTGAAATGCTGGATGCCCTGCGGCGCACGGGCTGGCACAACTATTCGCTGTTCATGCGAAGTGATGGCATGCTCTTCGGGTATTTTGAAACGCCCACCGATCTCCAGACCGCCGTGGATGGAATGTCGAAGCAGGAAGTCAACGCCAAATGGCAGAAAATGATGGCACCCTATTTTGAGTCGCTGGAAGGGTCACGTCCGGACGAAATGATGCGGGAACTGGACGAGGTATTCCACCTCGATTGAAGTATTTGACTGTCGGGACCCGCCCGCCCACTTGATTGGGCGGGCGGGTCGTCGATCTCGCTACTGGACGGCTACTTGATGTAACGGATTCTCAGATCCGTTGCCGGGCCGTCGGTGACCATCTCAGGATGCATTCTGCTTTCCGCAAGAGATGCACTTCTTGTCTTCGAACCAGTTGATAACGCTGTTGCGGACAAGACATTCTGACCGGGGCCATCTCGATATCGTTCAGGCAGCCCTGCCTGTATTCTTTGTGTCCAGGCCAGCGGGTGCGTTCGCTGAGTTGCATTTGGGTCTTGTGGCTAACGGTGTGATCAATGTCACACGCAACCGCGACGTTTGTTGCGAAAGTGAGCGGCGCAATGAGGAACTCACTTCGCTGGAGAAGCTTGCTTTCGTGCAAAGGGGTCGCTTACTGGTGAGTTACTAGTCGCATGGTGACTTCTTGCAATTAGTCGGACTCGTAATTAGAGTCTAATGAGAATGAAAGCGTTAATTACGGGATCGGGAGGCTTGATTGGTTCGGCCTGCGCGCGCTTGTTGAGTGGAGCAGATTGGGAGGTTGTTGGAATTGACAACAACATGCGGCAGCAGTTTTTTGGTCCCCGAGGGTCTATCGCGCCGACGGTCAGATTCCTGCAGGAGTCCTTTGTTGGGTATCGCCACCGTGGCCTGGATGTTCGAGACCGCGAGGCCATCCGGGAGTTGATCAAGCAGGAGCGCCCGGACTTTATCATCCACGCCGCAGCGCAGCCGTCTCATGACCGGGCTGCTTCAGTCCCTTATGAAGATTTTGATGTGAACGCGGTCGGGACCTTGAACCTGCTTGTCGCGGCCAGGGATTTCTGCCGGGCCACGCCTTTCTGCTTCATTAGCACCAATAAGGTTTACGGTGACCGGCCTAATTCGCTGCCCCTGGTTGAGCAGCCCACTCGATACGATTACGCGGACGGGCGGGACGGGGTGGATGAGAGCATGTCCATCGACGCCTGCCTGCACTCGGTTTTTGGCGCTTCCAAGGTGGCGGCAGACGTGATGTGCCAGGAATTCGGCCGCTACTTTCAGATGCCGGTTGGTGTTTTTCGCGCAGGCTGCATGACAGGACCTCAGCACGCAGCCGTTCAACTACATGGCTATTTGGCCTATATCATCGACTGCGCGGTTGCATGGCGCGAATACACAATTTTCGGGTACAAGGGGAAGCAGGTACGAGACCAGATTCATTGCGATGACGTCGCCCGGCTGCTGATGGAGTTCTTCCGGGCGCCCAAGTGCGGCGAGGTCTACAACCTGGGTGGTGGAAGACAAAACAGCATTTCGATCCTTGAAACGGTTGAGATGCTGGATGGAATGGGATTGCGGCTCCAGCACCGCTATGATCCCGAGAACCGTGTGGGCGACCACATCTGCTACATTTCTGACTTAAGTAAGCTCCGCACTCATTTTCCGAATTGGGAAATCAAGCACAGCCTGAATCAAATCATCACCGAGATTGCGGATTCCCGTTTGAAAGCGCGCACCGGAGGCGCAGAGGCGGTTGCTGCTGACTAGACCCCGTAGCCCGTTTCGGGTTGGACCTCAATTGACGAAAGTAAGTCTGGCATGGCGGTGGAGGGGAATGCGTGTCGCTTGATGATCGTGCCAGCGTGCGGGGCAAGAAAATCGAGATAGCAATAGCGGGTGATCGCTCCAACCAACTTGACCATTTCGGCGCAGGTAGCCGCCTGACTCCAACCGGGCAGCAGTGGCGTGACATTGAAAGGTCGCGCGAGAAGCGTCTGCAGAATCCTTCTTCGCATTTATCCGCAAGGCTTCGCCGGCGGGCCTTTTGGGTGGCAAAGTCGCTGCCTGTGCTTCCGGGTCAGAGAATCCTGGAACTCGGGGCCGGAGGCGGCATCTGGACCGAACACCTTGCCGCGGTCCTCGACGGGCAAAGCCTGCTTTCAGCCGCAGTTTTCAACCGGGACCTGGCTGACGTAACGCAGTCGAAAAACCTACCCAACACAGAGTTCATCTGCATCGACGATATTCGATCCGATTTTCCACCCGAATGCTTTGATTGCGTGGTCGGCACGGACATCCTGACGGATGAGCTTTGGCCTTCAACTTTGGGATTCGTTTACCGATGCCTGAAGCCGGGCGGGCAATTTCTGTTCTTTGCCCGGAATGCGTCGAACCCGCTAGCACGGATGCGGAAAGTGGTGAGTGGTTTTCGCAAGAGAAAAGAGAGCGATGGTCTCCAGCAGGCAATAAGTTCGCAGGACTGCATTGACGAGGCCGTCCGGCGAGGTTTTGACGGCGTCGAGTTCGACCTTTCTGAAGTGATTTCTCCTCTCGAGGGGGCTGTTGGCCATGCTATTGGATTGATTCTGGAACGCGCTCCTGTTACGGGCCGCTTTTCAAGCGTGGTCAGCTTGCGGGGCGCCAAACCAGGTAGTATGACGCATCAGGGTGGTTCCCCAGCGAGCCTGGCGATGCATCCGCAACTTTTCGGCGCGGTGTCAGTTGTGGTCCCTTGCCATAACGAGGATGTGAATATTGAACGCCTGGTCAGCACTCTTGTCGGCATGTATGACGCTTACCTTCACGAGATTGTGATTGTTGACGACAACAGCTCAGACCACACAGCGGAGGTCGCTGCCGCCGTTGCCTGCGAGGAACCTCGTGTCAAACTGGTGGAGCGCAATCCTCCGGGCGGAGTGGGCCGCGCCCTGCGGGATGGTTACGCTGCCGCAACGGGAAAATACATCCTGTCCATTGACTGCGATTTCATCACGATCGCTTCGGAATTTAGAGGGCTCTTCGACGCCGTGGCCGAGGGCTACGATGGGGCGATTGGCAGCCGCTTTTCGTCGGAGTCGGCGCTTGTGCGTTATCCGTTTTTCAAGATCCTTTGCAACCGTGGATACCATCTGCTGCTGAACCTGTTGCTGGGCAGGCGAGTCCGGGATATTTCAAATAATCTCAAGCTTTATCGCGCGGAGATTCTGAAGGGGCTCGATATTGAAGAACCTCGCTTTGCAGCAAACGTGGAAACAGGGCTCAAGCCTCTTTTGCTGAATTATCGTATTCGGGAAGTTCCAGCCTCCTGGATCAACCGTACGGCGGACATGGGCAAATCTTCCTTCAACCTTTTGAAGGTTGGCCCTGACTACCTGAAGGTGCTGATCCGGACCACATGGCGATATTGGCGGGGCGAGTGCCGCACATCCCGCTGACGGCAGCGACCTGCGCCGCGCGCCGACAGGGGTTCTGTTTCGTCGGCCTGCCTATTCACAAACGAACAGGCTCTGTGTAAGACTGTCGTGGGACTAAATCGGCCCGGATTTGCTTGCACGTGTTTTTGGAACAGACATGAGCAGTGAAATCAATAATTCGTTGCGATGCCGAATTACGGCCTTGCTCGACAAGATTGGTCGCAGGCCAGGGTGGCTTCTGCTTCTGTCGGCTGCCGTCTACTTTGACGGTTTCGGCCTGATTAGCTCAAAGGCTGTGATTACGAACGATGAGCTTTTCACGCTGTACATCTCGCGGCTTCCTTATTTTCGAGATGTCTGGGCCGCTCTGGCCACGGGGGCGGAGCAGACTCCTCCGTTTTTTTATGCAATATCACGCGCCGACGTCCACCTCTTTGGAGTGTCCGGCCTGGCGCTGCGCTTGCCGGAGTTGCTGGCGTTTGCGCTGATGTGCGCCTGCCTTTTCCACGTTGTCGCCCGGCGAACTTCGCCTGTTTATGGCGTTATCGCCATGCTGTTTAGCTTTATGACGACAGCCTTCAACTATGCTTACGAGGCGCGGGCCTACGCATTGGTCCTGGCTTTTTCGTCTTTTGCGCTGCTTTGCTGGCTCTGGGCAGCAGATGGACGCCACCGAGTGCTCGCACTGATTGGTTTGGCTGCCAGCATGGCCGCCGCCATCTCCAGCCACTATTATGCCGTGCTGGCTTTTTTCCCACTGGGTCTGGGCGAAGTCGCGCGTTCCTTTCGCCGCAAGCGGATTGATGTGGGAGTCTGGCTGGCACTGGGGTTATCACTGTCACCGCTGCTGGCATTCATGCCGCTGATTCGGAGTGCGCGAAAGTTCGCTCCGCATTTCTGGGCGGAACCTCGTTGGTCTTCCATGGGGTATTTCTATGAGCATTTCCTGCTGACCCCAAGCGCGGTCCCATTGCTCGTCATCTTCCTGACTGTGGTTTTGTACAGCACCTTTCGGCGTGCGCAGGCCGACGGGCCCCGAAAGCGGGTGTCCGATCATGTTCCCGCACACGAAATGGTTGCTGCTGCCGGTTTTCTATTGATTCCCGTCGTAGGCGTCGTGCTGGCAAAGACGGTCGTGGGTGCCTTTTCAGACCGTTATGCGCTGCCGACGGTAATCGGTCTGTGCCTGATCGTCGGATGGGGGCTTTTCAGCGCGCTAGCTGGTCGCCGTGCAGTGGCTGTTGCTCTGGCATTGGTCCTTTGCGGATTTCTGGCCGTAAAGGAATTGCAGACTTACCGGCGCGTGGCCGAAAGCACCGCGTTGCAGGCCGCGACATACTTCTTTCTTGAGCGGAACGCGCCGAGTGACGCGCCCATCGTGATTTCCGGGCCCATGGACTTCACCGAGCTCACCTATAAACCTCCGCGGGACCTTTCGGGGCGATTGACCTACCTGGCTGATCCACGACTTGCCGTTCAGTACACGGGAGCAGACGACGCGGAAAAGGGTTTGGTTGAGATGAAATCGTGGGCGGGATTGAATGTCCAGCCGTTCCGTGGCTTCATCGCCTCCGGGCAAAAGTGTTACGTGTATGTGGTCAACTATCCGGACAAATACGCGTGGGTCATGAATGGATTTCAGGCAGCCCACTGGAAGATTCGACTCGCACGGTGGCAAGACGGGATGATCCTTTTCTTGGCAACGCCTGAGAAGCAGTGAAGGCCACCTGATAGGCAGGCCCCTGATGGAAAGACGCGACGGCCACGTTGCGGGACTCAAGCGGTTGTGAGCTTATGCCGAGAATTTATTAATCCGTCAGTCGCAATTCCTTGACGACCGGCTGGCGGTTATTTAAGATGTCACAAGGAATTTATCCCATTGAAGTGACTGGGGCTATGCTGAAACTACGCAAGCCGCGCAACAGCCGTCAAGTTTCGGCCTCAACTGCCGAAACCCTCATACCGGACAAGCTTTACTTTCGCATCGGGGAAGTGAGCAAGCTTGCAAAAACTAAGCCCTATGTTCTGCGATATTGGGAAACAGAGTTCCCAACTTTGAAACCCACCAAGAGTTCCACCGGCCACCGGCTTTATCGCCGCCAGGACGTTGAGATGGTCCTTGAAATCAAGAGGCTTCTTTACGAAGAGGGCTTCACGATCGACGGTGCGCGCAAGTATCTGGCCGGAAATTCAGGCGGCACGGCGGAGATCAGACAGGCAGCGTCCTCCAACCTTACTGAAGATCAGTTCAAAGCAATCAAGCGTGAACTCCTTGGAATCTTGACAATAGTTTCCCGATGATGCTAGCGTTGAATTCGTGCCATTCAGCCCATTTTTGAGCGTGAAGGCGCGGATTGCCGGGACGTAGCGCAGCCTGGTAGCGCACTTGCTTGGGGTGCAAGTGGTCGCCGGTTCAAATCCGGCCGTCCCGACCAGTGATTGCTTGAAACGTGATGAGTGGCCAGTGATGAGCCTGTGGGTGGTTGCCCCCGCTTTGAACTAGTCACTCGCCACGGTTTGTCGTTTGTTCGGGGCGTGGCGTAGCCTGGTAGCGCGCTTGGTTCGGGACCAAGAGGTCCCCAGTTCAAATCTGGGCGCCCCGACCATCATTCCAAAGGACTTAGGTCGAAATACAAAATTCGGAAAAGTACCCATTTGTACCCATTCTAGTGGCCATTACGAAGTCTGGCCCCTTTTCAGCAGGTCGGCCACCTTCAACTGTGCCTCCCGCTTCTCATCACCGAACGTCCGAGTGTAGCGCATGGTGGTCTGGATGTCGGCGTGACGGAGCAGTTCTTTCTGGACAATCAGGCTGGTTCCAAGTAGGCCATGCAAGCTCGAGTAGGTGTACCGGAAAGTGTGCCAGCCGACCTTCTTGGTGATGCCCGCCCTTTTCGCTGCCGGGTGCAGGACTTTATCGCGGATGGTGTCCGGCCAGCGGGTATTGCCTTGCGGGTTGGCGAAGATGAAATCCGAATCCCGGGTGTACTGGGACCGCCCTTTGTGCATGAGCAGGGATTCCGCCAGATCGGGATCCATGTGCAGTGTGCCTTCCGAGGTCGGAGTCTTGACGTCGTTCAGTTCTCCCTCGGAAATACTCCGCTGGACCCGGATCGTGAGGGCTTCGAAGTTGACATCTCCCCATCGAAGGCTCAGGAGTTCGCAGGAACGGAGTCCCAGGCAGACCGCGGTCAGGACCATGGTTTTGTGGAGATCTTTCAGCTCTGCCATTAAGGACCAGAATTCAGGGATGGTCAGGACCGTGATCTCCTTGATTCGTTTCCTGGGTTGCCGGACCAGATCAATCGGGTTGCGTTCCACCATCTCCCAGCGGAGCGCCGCCTGAAAGATCAGATGTATGACTTCCCGGATATGACCTTTGGTCGGATCAGTCGCATCATAAGTCAACAACCAGTCCTCGACGGCCATGGTTTTGACCTTTCGGAGTTCCATATCTCCCCACTTCGGACGAATATGGTTCTTGAGGATGCTCCGATACGTATCGCCGGTCAGTTTCCGGCAGTGTCTGGGGATGTAATCACACTCGAAACGGTCGGCCAAGGTATTCACTGTGACAGGATGAAGCTGCTGTTGTAGATTATCTTCGTTCATTTTGACCCGGTGGGATTCCACAACCCTCTGGGCCGCTGCCTTGGTTGGCAAATCGTTGACCGTTCCAATCACGACTGATTTCCGTTGTCCGTTCTCGTACCACCGGAATTGCCAGACATTGGGACCATTCTTTCTTTTTCTAGTGATCAAATCACCTTGCTGATATCGTGTCGCCATCATTCTCCTTCATTTCAGAATGCGAATTGTGGGCGGCACGGTTGACTGGCTGATTTTACTCGGGAATTTACCCAAGCCTCAAGATCTTCCATGCGGTACCTCCAGTACTTCCCGATCTTCAGCGCTGGAATATCCCGCTTCCTGGCCCAGCGCTCCAACACCTTTGGCCGAATTCCGAGCAGCTTTGCTGCCTCCTGGCTGTCTAATAACGGTTCCATAGTGCGTATATCCTCCGTCTCAGAGTTTTTTGAACTATTTCATTGTCCGCCACCGGTTAGCACTCCGCAGCTGCCGGTGGTCTTTCCGTTTAGCTGGGTACAGGGCGTTTCCTTCACCAACTTCGCATCTCCGAGTCATCACTTCGGGCATCATCCGAGGGTTCCTTCTCTAGCATGTTGGCAATGTCGTCCAATGCCTGGCTCTCTCCTTGTATCTTTCCAGCCTCGGATAATGCCCGCCAGAGGCGATAACGGGAGAGGACCGATTTCCTTTGGCGTCTTGCAGTGGTAAGCAGGGCTGAGGCCCGGGCCCGCCGTTCCCCCGCAATGTCCCTCAGCCTCGATGGGCAATCCTCCGATTGCCAGTCTGTTCCCAACAAATCGGCCAAGGTTATGAAGCGCATGATTTCTTCAGGGTCGGACCGCCCTGACCAGACGTACTCACGCCAGCCTCGGTGCAGCGCGGTCCTTCCTTCATCTGTAATTCTGTAAGCGGTCCTTCTCGCTCGCTCGCCTCCTTCCCGGCTGGCAAACCCCAGGCGCGAAAGTCTCTGGAGCGCCCGTATCGTCGAAGCGGGTGAAAGGATCAGGTTCCTATACAGTCCGTGAGCGGTTACTGTTCCTTCTTTGTCCATGACACCGAGAAGAAGAGTTTCCAAGCTCTCCATCTCGCTCCTCCTAGTTCTGGGCATCTTTTGCCTCCTTTACTGAACTCAACCAACACTCTTGCCAGGTAGTCTTCATCTGAATGCTTTGCCTTTCGTGAGGCGACGGTAAGGTAATCCTGGTGTGCGGCCAGAAATAGCACTCGGCCCGGGGGTAGAACCTATGCGCTCTCTTCATGCCACCGAGTGGATGCCTCCTGGCTCAGATTCGCCGGCGTCTGTTGGGATCATCGCCCATAGGTCATCGGTAGTGGGCATGCATCTCTGCTTCCTCCTTTCCGGCGCAACCCGAGCCTGAAGTTGCTTGACCAGTTGGGCCGACTTGCCCGACTTTGGGTTGGGAGTCACCGTAAACTCCTCCGTAAAACCGAGGCTGGCGGCGAATTCGCCGACCAACGACCGAATGACTTCGAGAGACCGCTTTTCAGCAGGAACTTCATTCCAAAGACTTCCTACCACCAAATCGAGTTTCTTGAAGTGCTTGTCTAATGTCTCCACCGTTAGGGCGTCTCGTCTTTCCGCCGATAGGGGTGTGGACTTAGAGGCCTCGGAACGTTTAGCTTTCAATTCCCGATAGCGGGCCAGAATATCGTCCAGCCACTTGTTCGCGTCCTCTTCGGGATTCTCTGGTAGCGGAATTTCTGGCACGACCGTCCGATATTTCGCCAGCGCCAGGTCGATTCCGCGCTTCCCGGCGGCCAGCAGGATGGGGTCAGGCAGCTTCGGCAGCTCCCTGTAGGCATCCATCATGTGGTAAGCACTACTCCGCGGAATTCCCAAGGCTGACAGATATTTCTTGAACAGCTTCTCACCAATTAATTCATCGTGCAGTTGAGCCATCAGGCGGCCGATTTCGAGCCGACTTCTGCCTCGGTTCTTAAACTCTTCCAACACCTTCGCTCGCAGCATCTTCTCCCGCCTGCGCTGAGAGTCATCCAAATTTTGCAGAATTGATTTCAGGCTCATTCCAAACCCTCTCTGATATTTCGGCGGCATGTCAGCCAACTTTCCCAAGCGACCGTGCCAGGCACTGGACCGGGTGAACATTCCTTCAACGAATGTCAGGCAAGAAACGTTTTGTCGGCCCAAGAGCGCGTCACGCTCCGGAGCACGACGTGCCGCCTTAAATTTGAATTCGACCGTACAGGAACTTGGTGACTGATGCCGCCAATCAGGCACAATGCTTCCTGCCGGCCTTCATTCAAAACAATCATATCGCATTCTTGTAATAATTAATAAAACTTACCAGAATAGTATAGCACAACTCTTATCAATTAAGTGCAACCTATCTTCCCGTTCCAGGATAACATTTGTATGTTATTGATAATAAATAGTTACTATTGTATTTTCGGCCTGATTTTGGTTGGACAGAAAGGAGCAGGCAAGACCCGTAGACACAATCTTGCTCTTTTTATCCGCTGCCAAGGTGACTTGACCAATGCACCTGAGAGGCCCGCATTCGTTAGCGGAATATGCACGACACCGTGCCCGGGCGACCAGCCGGCAACAAACCGAATAGACTGGGCGAGGTGGTGTAAGAAGCCGCGGGGAAACGGTCAGCTCTGGTTTGCCGCATGCGGGAATGAGCCTGAAGGAAAGCGGCCCCCTGTCGAAATTACATCGTGGTTCTTTCGTTAAGTTGAACCTATCGTTCATCCTCCTGGTCGGCAGTTTCTCTGCCGGAAAACCGCCCCATCAGGATGATCAGAGGTTTCAGCGCATTTGTCTTACTATCCTTGAAGCTGACCGAGTCTGGAGCTCGAAGTATGAGTGTCCAAAGTTGGACACGGGGGGCGGATCTGGTCGGCACGGGAGGGATTCCGTCTTTGGCTGGATCCGGGCTCAAAAAGAGTCTCTGAAGGCCCAACTTTCCATCCTCTTTTTTCTGCGAGGGCCTATGTTGATCATCCTCTTTTAAGTCCCCATATTCGATCTTGCCGGGAGGCCGTGCTTCTGTCTTGCCGTGCCGCACTTACACGCGAAGGCCGTTATACGTCCAGGTGGGACTGTTGGCCGGACAGGAGCCAGGATCGCGGCTGCAGGTTCGTAGGTAAACACTGGCCGACTGATCGTTACTAAAAACTGGGGCCCTTGTCTGGCCGCGCTTACGCGGCCATCTGGACTGGCCCTATCCCTCCGCGTACATGCCCATCCCGGACACCCACTGGCGGGACTGTTTCGGCATCCCGACCGGCGACGACAAAGGAGGCTGTCGCTAATGTCGAGACCCAAGAAGAAATGAACCCCCGGGAGGACTTTGGCCTTACGTGATCGTGAACAATCCAAGGCGGCTGTGCTCAACAGCCTCAGCTTCAAGAGTGGACAGCGCACTTACGACAGCGTCATGACCGAGCTGGTCGAGTGGTACTGCTCGGGGCCACGCCTTGCATTCATTCGTACTGTCGTCCGTTGGTAGAGAATCTATCTTGAACAGAGGCAACACGCCCCGGCAACTATTAACCTTCCTATGGATGGCGTGCGCCGCGTGGCGTATGAGGCAGCGGACTCCGGCCTGCTCAGCCCAGAACTGGCTGCTGGTATTCGGCGAGTCAAGGGGGTGCCCGGATCCGAGTTAGGGTCGGGAACTGGCTTACTGCCAAGGGAGGCAAACGATTGCTTGTGGGTGTGGACCGAGAGCCGCTTTAGGGCAAGAGGAATTACGCGATGCTCATCGGATGCGGATTCCGGCGCGGCGAACTGCTCGGGGTAGATGTCGATTCGATGCTGTTGCGCGAGGGGCAGTAGGTCATTTCGGACCTTTTGGGCAAGGCTGGGCCCATCCGGACGGTGCCGGTCCCGGAATGGGTCAAGGCGGTGTTCAGCGAGGGGCGCCGATCGAATTCCCATTGCCCCCATCGATTTTACATTTCCACCCCCACGAATCTAGAATTGAGGTTCGCCCCAACACACTTCATGCCTGGTAACCGGCGGCTCGCATTCAGCGTCAATAGATTTGACTCGAAAATTCCGAGGTGTAGACATCTCGAGAGGCCAAGCTGGCTCTGAACAAGCTAAGGAAATCAAGAAGGGTAGAAGATACATGCCAGACCAATACCCTCCCGAAAACGGTGAAAGAATCAGCGCGCCAGAAGCCGCAAGACAAGCCCCGAAGAAGCATTCATTAAAACTGTGGGTTGGGGTGATCGTATTCGTGGCGCTAGCTGCAGGCGCGTATTTTCTTTTACGAAGGGAAACTCCAACTGCCCAACGAACGGCCTCTTCCCAATCGCTAGGCGCGGGCGGCCGGTTCGCGACGGCCATACCCGTGGTCGCCGCGAAGGCACAAAAAGGAAATATTCCCGTTTACATCAACGGGCTGGGGGCGGTCACGCCGATTTACACCGTTACGGTCAAGAGTCGTGTGGACGGCCAGTTGATGAAAGTCTATTACCGGGAGGGCGACGACGTCAGTCAGGGCGCTCCGCTCGTCGAAATTGATCCGCGGCCTTATCAAGTCCAGTTGATGCAGGCCCAAGCGCAAATGGCCAAGGATCAGGCCGCCCTGGACAATGCCCAATTGGACTTAACACGTTACCAGACACTCATCACGCATAATGCCATTCCTGAGCAGACCCTCGCCACGCAAAAAGCCACGGTCGAGCAGGACGAAGCCGCGATCAAAACCGACCAAGCCGCGATCGCGAGCGCCCAACTGAACATTACGTATTGCCATATCACGGCGCCTATCTCGGGCCGCATCGGGTTGCGGCTGGTTGACCCGGGAAACTTTGTGCAAGCCAGCTCCCAATCTGCGTTACTAGTGATCACCCAAATGCAGCCGATCAGCGTCATCTTTACGATTGCGGAAGACCAGGTCCCGGCGGTGCTCCAGAAAATCCGCAGCGGCGACCGCCTGGAGGTCGAAGCACTCAGCCGGGATATGACGACGAAGCTCGGAACCGGCACGCTCACGACTCTCGACAATGAAATTGATCCGAGCACGGGCACTCTGAAGCTTCGAGCAACCTTTGCGAACTCGAGCAGAACCCTTTTCCCCAATCAATTTGTGAATGCACGTCTTCTTGTGGATGAAAAACGTGGAGTGACGATCGTGCCAAGCGCAGTCATACAGCGCAATGCGCAATCAACCTACGTCTATCTTGTGAAGCCGGATTCGACCGTCACGGTGCGCCCCGTAACCACGGGCGTTACGGAAGGGGGCGAAACGGAAATCGTTTCCGGACTCTCGCCGGGCGATGAAGCGGTCATGACCGGAGTGGATAAGTTGCAGGAGGGGAGCAAGGTTAGCGTTCACCTCTACGGCGAGTCACGCGCGAAGGGAAACTAGATGAGCCCGTCACGGACATTCATTCTCCGGCCCATCGCGACCTCGCTCCTCATGGTGGGCATCCTGCTCGCGGGGGCCGTAGCCTACCACGAACTTCCGGTTTCCGCACTACCGGACGTGGATTATCCGACCATTCAGGTGGTGACGTTCTATCCCGGCGCAAGCCCGGACGTCATGGCGTCTTCCGTAACGGCGCCGCTCGAGCGGCAATTCGGGCAGGTCCCGGGCCTGCAGCAGATGACGTCCACGAGTTCAAGTGGCCTCTCGCTGATTACTCTGCAATTCAATCTCAGCCTCAATATTGACGTGGCGGAGCAGGAGGTGCAGCAGTCGATCAACGCCTCGGGAACTTATCTTCCGCCCGACCTCCCCAATCCGCCCATTTACAGCAAAGTCAACCCGGCGGACGCTCCGATTCTCACCCTGGCGCTCACCTCCAATGAACTGCCTCTGACCCAGGTCGAAGACCTGGCGGACACGAGGCTTGCGCCCAAGATTTCGCAACTGCCTGGCGTGGGCCTGGTCAGCATCAGCGGGGGCGAAAAGCCGGCCGTGCGCATTCAGGTGAATCCCACAACGCTTGCCTCTTACGGTTTGAATCTCGAAGACCTTCGAAGTGTGATTGTAGCGGCGAACGTTGACCAGGCGAAGGGAAGCTTTGACGGCCCGCACCAGGCTTATCAGATCGGCGCGAACGACCAGTTGAACTCGGCGAGCGATTACGCCCCGCTGGTCATCGCTTACCGAAACGGAGCGCCCGTCAAATTGAGCGATGTGGCCACGGTGACCGATGAAGCGGAAAACGAGTATGAGGCCGCATGGATGAATAACGTTCCTGCCGTCATCATGAACATCCAGCGGCAGCCAGGCGCCAATATCATCACCGTCGTTGACCGAATCAAAACTCTGCTGCCCCAGCTCACGGCTACTATGCCCTCCGCCGTCCATGTCCACATTTTGACGGACCGCACGAACACGATCCGCGCTTCCGTCCAGGATGTTGAGTTCGAATTGATGCTCACCGTGGCGCTGGTTGTCATGGTCATTTTCCTTTTCCTGCGGAATCTTTCCGCCACGATTATTCCGAGCGTGGCTGTTCCGCTTTCTTTGGTGGGGACGTTTGGCGTGATGTATCTGCTCGGCTACAGCCTGAACAATCTGACCTTGATGGCGCTCACCATCTCGACCGGCTTCGTCGTGGATGATGCGATTGTGATGATCGAAAACATCACTCGCTACCTGGAACAAGGGGAAACGCCCTTGCAAGCGGCGTTACACGGGTCCGAGCAGATCGGTTTTACGATCATCTCGCTTACGATATCGCTGATTGCGGTCCTGATCCCGCTGCTCTTTATGGGCGACATCGTTGGCCGGCTCTTCCGGGAGTTTGCGATCACGCTGAGCGTCGCGATTCTGGTTTCCGCGATTGTCTCGCTGACGCTCACTCCGGTGATGTGCTCCAAGCTCTTGAAGCGCCGCACGGAGGAAGAACAGAGCCACATTTATCGCGTGACCGAGCATGCCTGGAACTGGATCATCAATCTCTATGACCGGTCACTGCAGTGGGTGCTGCGGAGGCAGACGGCGACTCTCGTCGTGGCCGTGGGGACACTAGTCGTGACCGGCGCGCTCTTCTATATCGTTCCTAAAGGATTTTTCCCGATTCAGGATACAGGCGTGATCCAGGGAGTCTCGCAGGCAGCCCAGAACGTCTCGTTCCAACAAATGGCCAGCGAGCAGGAGCAGTTGGCGCGAGTCATCCTCAAGGACCCGGCAGTCGAGAGCCTCTCATCATTTATCGGGGTGGACGGAACGAACACCACTCTGAACACGGGCCGCATACTGATCAATCTTAAGCCGCTCGATCAGAGGAAAATCAGCGCCAGCGATGTGATTCGCCGCCTGCAGCCGGAACTAGCCAAGGTGCCGGGCATTACGCTCTACATGCAGCCGGTTCAAGACCTGACTGTGGACGACCGGGTCAGCCGGACGCAGTTTCAATATACGCTCGAAGATCCGAATACTCAGGAACTCGACGATTACGCCTCCAAAATGCTGGCTGGCATGCAAAAGCTGCCGGAGATTCGCGATGCGGCAAGCGACCAGCAAACCGGAGGGATCGAGGCCAACGTGGTTATTGACCGCCCGACGGCCTATCGGCTAGGGATATCGCCCTCCGCCGTGGACCAAACACTTTACGATGCTTTCGGGCAGAGGCTGGTCTCAACCATTTTCACCCAACTGAATCAATACCATGTAGTCTTGGAAGTCGCGCCCGCATTCCAGAAGAATCCGTCGGACTTCCGCGACTTGTTTATCCGAACGGGGGCCACCGGTTCCTCCGGTTCTCAGGGACTCGTCTCCGGCGGCACCTCGTCTCAGCAGTTATTCGGGCCGACGAGTTCTCTGACGGCTGCGAATGCCAGTCTGAATTCAACGGGCACCGCAAGCAACTCGACTGCCACGGCCTCCGATAGCGCATTCGGCGCAGGCATCGCCTCCTCATCGGCATTTCCGAATGGGGGCCAGGTTCCTCTTGCGGCATTTACCCACATCGAAGAATCAACAACCCCGCTCACCATCAACCATCAAGGCCAGTTTCCAGTGGTTACGCTCTCGTTCAATCTGGCTCCGGGAGCGTCGCTGGGCGACGCGGTTCAAGCCATAAACAACCTGAAAGAGCAGATCGGTTTGCCGCCTAGCATTCAAGCGGCCTTTCAAGGCACCGCCCAGGCTTTCCAAAACTCTCTGGCAAATGAGTGGTACCTGATTCTCGCCGCGATCATCACGGTGTATATCGTGCTCGGCGTGCTCTACGAAAGCTACATTCATCCCATCACAATTCTTTCGACTCTGCCTTCGGCGGGCGTGGGCGCTCTCCTGGCGCTTCTAATCTGCCAGACGGATTTCAGTATTATCGCCCTGATCGGCATGGTGCTGCTGATTGGCATCGTGAAGAAGAACGGAATCATGATGATTGATTTCGCGCTTGAGGCGGAACGCAAGATGGGGATGACGCCGGTGAACGCCATCTACCAGGCCTGCCTGCTCCGCTTTCGCCCCATCATGATGACCACCATGGCGGCGCTCTTGGCCGGCGTGCCTCTCGCGCTCGGAACGGGCACGGGGTCGGAATTGCGGCGGCCGCTCGGCATCACGATGGTCGGCGGGCTCGTGCTCAGCCAGTTGTTGACGCTTTACACGACGCCGGTGATCTATCTCTGGTTTGACCGCCTGGCCCGGCGCCTGAGCAAGAACGGCGAGGGCGGGAAAAACCGGGAGCCGGTCCCTGCTGAGTAAACCATGATCTCGGAACCCTTTATTCGCCGTCCAATTGCTACGACGCTGCTGACCGTCGCCATCGCCTTGGCCGGTGTTGTGGCGTTCAGACTGTTACCGGTTTCGCCGCTTCCGCAAGTTGATTTTCCAACGATTTCGGTCGGCGCCTCGCTGCCGGGCGCAAGCCCTGAGACCATGGCTTCCGCCGTGGCCACGCCCCTTGAACGCCAATTCGGCCGGATTGCCGGCGTGACGGAAATGACTTCCTCCAGCACACTCGGGCAAACGAGCATTACCCTGCAGTTCGATTTAAACCGCAATATTGACGCCGCCGCGCGCGACGTCCAGGCGGCAATCAATGCCGCGCGCGCCAACCTGCCCGCCAATCTTCCCAACAACCCGAATTATCGGAAAGTGAATCCGGCCGACGCGCCGATCATGATTATCGCTCTCACCTCGAAGACACTCAGCAAAGGGCAAATGTATGACGCTGCTTCCTCCATCATGGCGCAAAAGCTTTCGCAGGTGAAAGGTGTGGGACAAGTCGTCGTTGGGGGAAGTTCTTTGCCATCCGTGCGCGTGGACTTGGACCTTCCGACGCTCAACAAGTACGGCATCGGGCTCGAGCAGGTGCGGGGCGTCATCGCAAGCGCCAATGCGAACACACCCAAAGGCACACTGATGAGCGGACATCACGCCTGGAAAGTGGCCTCGAACGACCAGATCTTCAAGGCGGCCGACTATGAGCCTTTGATTATCTCGTATCATAATGGCTCGGCGGTGCGCTTGTCCGACATCGGCCAAGTTACGGATTCCGTCGAAGACCTTCGCTCCGCCGGCTACGCTAACGGCCAGCCGTCGATTCTGGTCATTATTTTTCGCCAGCCAGGCGCCAACATTATCGACACCGTGGATGGCGTTCGTGCCGATCTTCCCACTCTCCAGGCGCAAATCCCGCAATCCATCAAACTGAGCGTCGTCATGGACCAGTCCGTGACCGTCCGCGCCTCCGTGCACGATGTCGAGATAACCCTGGTGATCGCCGTTCTGCTGGTGATCTTGGTCGTCTTCCTATTCCTTCGCAACCCGCGGTCCGCCCTGATTCCAAGCGTTGCCGTCCCCGTGTCTTTGATCGGAACGTTCGGCGTGATGTATCTGCTGGGCTACAGCCTAGACAATCTCTCTCTGATGGCCTTGACCATCTCGACCGGCTTCGTCGTGGACGACGCCATCGTCGTCATCGAGAACATCACGCGGCACATGGAAAAGGGCACTCCACCGTTTCAGGCGGCGCTAAAGGGCGCTCGCGAAGTGGGATTCACCGTGATTACGATGAGCAGTTCGTTGATCGCGGTTTTCATCCCTCTATTGATGATGGGCGGGATTGTCGGCAGGTTGTTTCGCGAGTTCGCGGTCACGCTTTCTATTGCCATCGCCGTGTCCTTGGTGGTCTCGCTGACGGCCACGCCCGCGATGTGCGCGCATCTTCTAAAGGCGCACGAATCCCATGGCTGGCTCTACCGCAAAGGCGAAGAAGCGTTCGACTGGGTTGTGAACCTTTACGGGAAAACGCTGACGGTGGTCCTGCGCCACTCGGCAGTGACGTTGTGCGCGCTGCTGGCCACGATCGCGCTCAATGTTTATTTGTACATTCGCGTTCCCAAGGGCTTCTTCCCGCAAGAAGACACAGGCCGCGTCATGGGCGCCATTCAGGCCGACCAGGACACATCTTTCCAGGCAATGAATAAAGTCCTTCTGCGGATGATCAATATCGTCAAAGCGGACCCCGCCGTGGATTCAGTCGTCGGTTTTACCGGCGGCTGGGCCGGCGCAAACGGCGCGAGGATGTTCATCTCCTTAAAACCGCCGTCGGAACGTATTGCCGCGGACCGGGTTATTGCCCGTCTTCGGCCCAAGCTGGCGCGGGTTCCCGGGGCCACGCTCTATTTGCAGGCCGCGCAAGACGTCCGTGTTGGCGGGCGAATGAGCAACGCGCAGTATCAGTTCACCATGCGGGGCGACAAGCTTCAGGATCTCACCGCTTTTGCGCCACGCATTCTTGAGGAATTGCGAAGGGTCCCGATCATCGCCGACGTTTCAAGTGACCAGCAAAATCGCGGACTCCAAGTCATGGTTGACTACGACCGCCCCACGGCCGCTCGCTTCGGAATTTCGCCGCAGCTCATTGACAACACGCTTTACGACGCTTTTGGACAGCGCCAGGTCTCGACTATGTACACCTCGCTCAACCAATACCATGTTGTGATGGAAGCGGCGCCGAAATACTGGCAAGATCCGCAGGTGCTAAGTGAGATTTACGTTCGATCGCCCAAAGGCCAGGAGGTGCCTTTACGCGCTTTCGCGCATTTTGCGCCTGAAACGGCCCCGCTTGCCGTCAACCACCAGGGGTTATTTCCTGCGGTAACTATTTCTTTCAACTTGCGCCAGGGCGTGGCGCTCGGCGACGCTGTCAATGCGATCAATGCGACCGCAGCCAAAATCGGCCTTCCGCCGACGATCCACACGGGTTTTGCGGGAACAGCCCAAGCTTACCAGCAATCACTCCAGAGCGAGCCACTGCTGATTGCGGCCGCGCTTGTTGCCGTCTATTTGGTACTCGGCATCCTTTATGAAAGTTATATCCATCCGATCACGATACTTTCAACCTTGCCATCGGCCGGAGTCGGCGCGCTACTCGCGCTCATGCTCACGCGAACCGATCTGACAGTCATTGCCATCATCGGAATCATTCTGCTCATCGGCATCGTGAAGAAGAATGCGATCCTAATGATCGACTTTGCGTTGATGGCCGAGCGCAAAGAAGGCAAGAACTCCCGCGATTCGATTTACGAAGCCTGCCTGCTGCGCTTCCGCCCCATCATGATGACCACCATAGCGGCGATTTTTGGCGCTACGCCTCTCGCGATCGGCCTGGGCACGGGCTCGGAATTGCGCCGGCCTCTTGGCATTGCTATTATCGGCGGGCTGATGGTTAGCCAGCTTTTGACGCTCTATACGACGCCTGTAGTCTATCTCTATTTCGACCGCTTGCAGCACTGGTGGGATCGGATTCGAGGCCGCGAGCCTGGAAAAGCAGCGCCGCTCGCTACAGAAATATAAGGGGAAAGCACCATGAGGTTGACAATCACGGACCGCAAAAGAATTGAGTGCGCGAGCGGAGCCGCGTCCGAGACTCCACGGCGGCGGGCGCATGGCTACTTGCTTGCGGCGTTGCTGCTGCCCTTGACGTCCTGCATGGTGGGACCGAAGTATCGGCGGCCCGCGGCTCCAGTTCCCTCCGCTTACAAAGAAGCGCCTCCGGGTTCCGAGAAAACCGGCCAATGGAAGCCGGCTCAGCCGAGCGATGCGGAGTCAAAAGGAAAATGGTGGCAGGCTTTTGGCGACCCCCGGTTAAACGTTCTCGAAGAGCAAGTCAACATTTCGAACCAAAGTGTTCTTGCCGCAGAAGCCCAATTCCGTGAGGCGGCCGATGCCGTTCGCATCGCCCGTTCGAGCCTATTTCCTTCGGTCACAACTGCGCCTTCGTATTCCAGGGCCGAGAGCTCTTCGACCTTATTCAACTTCCGGGCAGGCAATTTGACGGGCGGCGAGCGCACCACGTTGGATTTGCCCGTGGACGTCTCTTACCAGGCCGACGTGTGGGGAAGCATCCGCCACAGCGTGCGAGGCAGCGCGGAATCGGCGCAAGCGACCGCCGCGCAGCTTGAAAACGTGCGTTTGGCCGTGCAGGCGGCGCTCGCGCAAGATTATTTTGAACTGCACGGCGTTGACGGCGAAGAACAATTGCTCACCCAAACCGTCAACTCTTACCAGGATTATCTCCAGTTGACCAAAGATCGTTTTGCAAGCGGTGTCGCATCCGGGGCCGATGTCGCGCAGGCTGAAACGCAGTTGAAAACCGCTCAAGCCGAATTGATTGACTTCGGCGTGGCGCGCGCCCAATTCGAACATGCCATCGCCATCCTCACTGGCAAGCCGCCCGCCGACGTCACGATTCCCTCAGCGCCCATCACGGCCGAGCTGCCATCCATCCCCGCCGGGCTTCCCTCAGCGTTGCTTGAACGCCGCCCCGATATTGCCGCCGCCGAGCGCCAGGTGGCCGCCGAGAATGAGCAGATCGGTATCGCCAGGGCTGCCTTTTTCCCCGCCGTGCTATTGACGGCCTCGGCCGGATTTGAAAGCGGAAGCTTTTCCCAATGGCTCACTTGGCCAAGCCGCATCTGGTCCGTTGGTCCGACGGTGGCGGAAACGGTGTTTGATGCGGGCCGCCGCCGCGCACAATCGGACTTGGCTCGGGCTGCCTTCGATGCTTCAATCGCAAACTACCGGCAGACGGTTCTGACAGCATTCCAACAGGTCGAAGACAATCTGGCGGCGCTTCGAGTGCTTGCGAACGAGGCCCAAGCGGAAGATGACGCCGTTCAGGCTGCGCACCAATCCCTCGATATTTCCACCTATCAATACAAGGCTGGAGTGGTGGACTACCTTCAGGTGATCACGGCTCAGACAGTCGCACTCCAGGACGAGATTTCCACTGTGAATATTCATACGCGGCGCATGGTGGCGAGCGTGCTTCTCATTGAAGCCCTGGGCGGAGGCTGGAATGCTTCCGCTTTGCCCTCCGAGCAAGAACTTGCCCGCGGCGGCAAGTAATCACGCGTTCTCGCCGCCCATTGCTGTAAGCGGCGGCGCGATTAACTTCGGTCAAGTGTTGCGCGGCATTTTCGGTCTTCATCAGCTTTGTCGTGTATTTTGCGCTTGCCAAGGCGGCATTGCGTCCGTCGCTTTCCCGATCCGAAATCACATCTTGAGGCAGTCTCGCATTCAAAATGTGAGCCGAACGCCGACTTGCGCGGCGAAAGGAATGCCCACCGTCGTTCCCGGCCCGAAGAAATCGCCCAGCGCGCCGGCAGGCACGCGCGATTGATTGAGACTTCGAATGGGCTGCGTTTCGCTACAAGAGGCGTTCAGGCAGAAGGCCGTCGCGTTGCGCAAATTGTTTACGGGAGCCGGGGGGCGAGTCCTCTTCCTCTTACCCTGAACCTTCTTGGTGCTTTCCATCGGTAACACTCCTTCCGGTTCCTTCAGGGAACCTCTGCTTTGGAGCGTTACCCCTTTTCCTCAGGAATTTTCGCTCACGATCTGGTAGTTAGCCCAGCCATAGACCGGCACGTCCTTTTGGACCACTGGCGACACATCAACGAGAGGCGCAAGGCGAGGTGGCGCCGAATCCACGCGGCGGCCGCATCCCGCGCACAATGCCAGTGCAGTCCCAGCCAGCGCCTCGGCCGCGGGCCCCATCTGAGACCATGAGCAACCCCTTTGTTCTTTCCCCGCGCGCCCACGCGAGGTCGCGTACTCCGGCGGCCGGTTGTGCGTCGAAGTGCAAGTCAGTTTTTCGCTTCCAAGGCCACGACAATTTCCTCGGTGCGCCGTACGCACCCCATGCGAGGAAAAATCCGCTCGATAGTATTGGCGTGGCTCTCGGGCGTGAGTCCGGCCATCGCGTCCTCGGCGAAGACTTGCTCGTACCCGCGCTCATACGCATCGCGAGCCGTGCTTTCCACGCCAATCTCCGTTGCGATGCCGCATAGGATGATGGTCGAAAGCCCGCGCCGGCGCAGTTGCAGGTCGAGATCCGTTCCGTAGAAAGCTCCCCATTGCCGTTTGAAAATCAGGATGTCGCCCGGCTGCTGACCGAGTTCAGGAACGAAATCGCTCCAATCGGTCGGCAGCTGACCGGCTACTCGCATGGGTTGGTCGGTCGTTTGATGGAGGCGGTCGGCCCCATCCGGCGAACCGCCTACGTGGACCAAGACGGGCTGCGCTCCCGCTCGGCGAGCCGCGGCGAGCAATCGCGCGGCGTTGGCGACTACACCTGGAAACGAAGGCGATGCGCCGGGCATCTTCGCGATTCCCTTCTGCAGATCAATCACCACGACGGCAGTCCGGCGTGGATCAAGCTTAGGTTCACTCATCTTTTGCTCCTCCATTCCGATTCATTGCACGAGGCCGCGTGCCTTCACCGATCTTCAAGTCTTACTCTTTTCCGTTGCTTCGGCCTTCTTCTTGAACTGCGGTCTATGCATGAGCCAGACCAGAGGCGAAACGAGCACAAACATGGCGGCCATAATCCGAAATTCATCCAGGTAGCTCAGGACCGAGGCTTGATGCTGGACGATGGAATAAAGCTTCTGCAAGGCTTGCTGAGCCGCCGTGTAAGGGTCAGTGCCGCTCCGAAAAAAGTGGCTCTGCAAGGCGGAAAGGAAATTCTCCATCTTGGAATTAGTGAAAGTCAAATGGTCCACCAGGTAGGTCTGATGCACCTGCTCGCCCCGCTCGAGGAGCGTGGCGGCAACTGAAATTCCGACGCTGGCCCCAATGTTCCGCGCCAGCGCAGTGATGCTGGTGGCGTAGCCCATTTCCTCATTCGGAATAGGATCCACGGTAATGGTCGAAAACGGCACGAAGACAAACGCCAAGCCCGCGCCCATGATGATCTGCGGCCAAAGGAAGTTCCACGGGCCGGCACTGGGGCTGAGAAACGAAAAGGTGAGCACGCCGACCGCTGAAACCATGATGCCGCCAAATAACAGCTTCCGAATATCCCAATGGCGGCCAATCAGCAAACCGGCTATGGGCATCAGCGCCATAGTGGCTATTCCGCGCGGTGAGTTCCAGATGCCTGCGGTGATGGCGGGGAAATTCAGCATCTCCTGCATAAAGAGCGGCAAAAGCAAGATGCTTCCATAAAGTACGAAAAACAGAACCAGCGACAGGCCGACGCCGGCAGCGAAGGTGCGATATTTCAACAGCCGCAGATGGACCATGGGTTCGTGTGCTCGAAGCTCCCAAAGGATAAATGTCACAAGCGCGATCGCGGAAACAATGGTCAAGACCACGATGTAGTGGGAACCAAACCAATCGGCTTCCTGACCTTTGTCGAGAACAATCTGCAGCGCGCCAATACCCACAACCAACATGCCGACGCCCCAGAAATCAATGCCCTTCGTCGTGCGGCGAAAATACGGCGGATCGAAGACGAAGAGATTGACCAGGATTAGTCCCAGGATGCTGGTCGGCAAGTTGATGAAGAACACCCAGCGCCAGGAATAGTCCGTCGTAAGCCAGCCGCCCAGCACCGGCGCCAGGATGGGCGCCACCACGATGCCAACTCCCCACATGGCCATGGCCTTGCCGCGCTCTTCACGAGGGAAAGCTTCCAGCAGAATCGCCCGCGTGGTGGGCTGAAGCGCGCCGCCAAAAGCGCCTTGCAGCACCCGGCAAAGAATAAGTGCCGAAAGGCTGGGAGCGAACCCACAGAGCGCGCTTGCCACGCTGAACCCCGCAATAGCCGTCATCAGCAGCCTTTTTCGGCCGAAACGGCTTGCCAGCCATCCCGTGATCGGCAGAACCACGGCGTTCGAAACCAGATAGGAAGTGAGCACCCAGGTGGATTCATCAATCGTTGCGGAAAGATTCCCCGCGATATAGGGCAGGCTGACGTTCACCGCTGACGTATCCACCAGCTCCATGATTACGCTGGACATGACGGCGCCGGTCACAAGCCAGCGTTGCACCGTCTGATCTCTGGCTTGAAGCGGTGAGGATGTGAGAGTCGCCGCCATCAGGTGAATGACCTCGAAAGAATCTGGCTCCTGGCTTTCCAGTTCGCGCGCGCTATCGCGCTAGGTTTGGATACAATCGGGATGCCAGGCTCGTCAACGCAAGCGTTATCGCCGCTAGTACGACGAAGTCCAGACCGATTCCGTATAGGCTGCGGCCACCCACGACCATCAGGGTGCGCATTGCGTCCACCTCGTACGTCAGGGGATTGAGCCGCGCCGCCACCTTTAGCCACTCTGGCATCATGGAGATTGGATAGACGGCGTTGCTGGCGAAAAACAATGGCATCGTCAATATCTGCCCGATGCCCATGAACCGTTCCCGCGTTTTCACGATGCAGGCGACGATGAGCGAGAACGTTGCAAACGCCGCCGCGCCCAGTGTGACCGCCACGGCGACGCCTGCGAGGGAGACAGGCTGCCAATCGATCTTCACGCCCAGCAGCCACGCCAACAGATAGACTATGGCCGCCTGCGGCAGCCCCCGTACTCCGGCGGACAACGCCTTGCCGAGCACGAGCGCCATGCGGGAGGCGGGGCTCACCAGCAACTTGTGGACGATCCCCAGATCGCGCTCCCAGATCACCGCAATGCCGTAAAAGATGGCAATAAATAGCACGCTCTGAGCCAGCACCCCCGGCGCCGTTCGGTCCCAGCAGGCCAAACACCTCGCCCCCGGCGACACACAAGTCCAAGCAGTCCACGGCGGTCAGGTCACCAAAACGCCTCGTCAACAAGGTAGTCTCGATGAGGTTCATCAGAGTGCCTTTACCAATCTGTTGGCGCCGCCACTCGCATAAACTCCTCGCGCAACGCTCGCAGGGCGCGCTGGATGATGGCGCAGTCGTCGTCACCGAGCGAGGCCATAACTTCCGACAAGCGTCTTTCCGTAGCTTGCCGCGCCGCGGAAACAGTCTTCTCGCCGCGTCCGCTGATCGAAAGTGCCACCGTGCGGCGATTGCCGGGAGGGATTCGCCGAACCGCCAAGCCCTTTCGCACTAATCCTTCTACCAGCTGCGAGGTTGCCGGTCGAGACAGCCCAAGGAATTCGGCGACTGCCGAAAGCGATGTTCCCGGCTCGCGACTCACGAACGCTAACGCGCGAAACTGCGGCACGGAGAGATCCGACCCACGGTGCCGGCGCATCTGGGCACGGATAAACTGCATGACGGTTGGAACGGTCTCAAGAATCTCCGCCGCGCAGCCCTTGGAGGAGCCTGCCGAATTAGTTCGATGTTGCAACTGTTTCATACTGCAACTCTATCGCGCTCTTGGGCTCAAAGTCAACCGAGCCGAGAGCGCCATTCGGGCATATCGGCATGCAAGAACACAACCCTGCCCAAAGTCGCCACGTGATGATTCTAATCAGGTTCTCTTGGGGACGTGGGTGCAGCGATATTCGCTTCGGAAGATAACTCCTGCAAGTCGCGCATCAGCCCTTCGAGTGATGCTACTGGAGGCGGCATTGCCCTACCTGAAGTGTAAATTGCCAGCGTCAAACGCCAGACGGTGCAAAAGTGAGCCGCAGTCGGCGGGCTGAGCTGCGCTCTGTCTGAAGCCGCCGCTAATCCCTCGTGGCGACGATGGCTGGAGAGTGCGAGCCGATCTCGCCTGTCTCCACCCGGCCAAACCCGGCCTCATTGAGCCACCGCGTGTACTCGGCCAGCGTATAGGTGCTGCCTTCGTCGCTGTTGACCAACATATTGAGCGCGAACATCAGCGGAAACAGCGGCCCAGTGCGGTCATTGTTGGGAATCATGTCCAGGATCGGGACGCGGCCGCGGGTGCCGGAGGTTACAAAGCTTGGGACTTCCACAAGGTAGCTCCACTCTGACGGCGCAACGTTTACCTGGGGCATATCCATGACTCATGTAGAGGGTAACCACCATTCGCCAGTTCGCCGGAATCTGTCGAACTGTCGTTCCAAGGGTGCGTCTGCCCGAGGAATCTGCTTTCCCTCCCCTTCGCGAAAAGCAGATTCTTCGCTTCGCACAGAATGACAGTGCTTGGGTAGCTATAATAATTCATGGAACTGCGCAAGCACAATTCACCTTGACGATTTGTCGCTAGCCTTGATCGGAAATGCCTCGGCCCAGCCGTGTGGCCTTTGGGTCAGGCAGGATGCTGACGGGCCAGTTGAAATTCCACGCGCGGGGGATCGCATCGACCAACCTTAGGGTCGCCCAAGACGGTCCCTGCTTTCGGACGGGGCAGCGTTAACCAATCGGCCTTGATAGATAGCCCTGAAAG
>JAJYLL010000016.1 GCA_021787735.1 Acidobacteriota bacterium
AATGGGGCTTTGGTAAGCGGCCACCCTCGGGTGGCCCCAGAACGACGGGGCCGCGTTAGCGACCCCCAATAGCCGCTTTGAGCGGCTCACAAACTAAGGCCCCCGGCTCTGCCGGGGGATATTTACCCCTTCTCTGCACGGCCACAAAGTGTCTTACAACGCAGCGCTGACCCTCAAAGGCTGCGACTCTTGCCGCAAGTGCCCCATAGGCCGCAGCACCGGAAGGCCGACCCCGCGCTGCAAACGCCGCCGTGACCATGGCCTCCAACAGCAGATTAAGGCTACCATACTAGGCCACGATTGTCAAGGCATTTCCTTGACATGGAAATCCCGCCGGCGGCAGTGGCGGATGAACGACGGCAGAACGTGGCCGGTTCATGCCGGATTTTCGGTGAGGTATGAGAAGACATGAAGCCTGCTGCGGAGTGTGTGAAAATCGAGGCTCCGAGCTACACCGCCTCGTCTTCGCGGTGGGTGTAGCGTTTCTGGACGACCACCAGGTAATGGAGGCCTGAAACAATCGTGATGCCAGCCGCGAGGTAAATGAACATTCCAACCACGGATGCGATGACCCACGGCACGTGCGCCTGAAATGAAAGCGCCGCGAAGATGGTAATTGACTGGATCACCGTTGAAGCCTTACCCAGTGCGGTGGGATAGAACGGGCGGTAGCCCGCCACCAGAATGATGAGGAGTGCCGTGATCAGGATGACGGCATCACGGCTCAACACCATGATGGTGAGCCACCAGGGCAGAGCGCCCCGGAATGAAAGCACCACAAACGCGGTGCTCATCAGGACTTTGTCGGCGATGGGATCCAGCGCTACTCCCAGTAGCGAAATTTGCCGCAAGGCCCTGGCAATGATCCCGTCCAGGATATCTGAAAATGCTGCCAGGCCCATAACGACAAGGGCTCCCTCATAGTGCTGACCAACTACCAGAATGGCAAATATGGGAACAAACGCCAGGCGCAATATCGTAATCTGGTTGGCTGTTGTGAGAACCCGCGTGGACATTGTCGATTGCGCTTGCAAAGTTGTCAACTCCAAATCTTCCAGACCCGTGGCTTGTTTAAACGTTATAGGTGGCAGGGCTAGGAATGACCTTGAGTTCAGGTTCGGTCTGTTTCTGGACTTCGTCGAACGTGACGCCGGGCGCGAGTTCCCTGACAAGCAGGCCTTCCGGCGTTACATCAATCATTGCCAGTTCAGTCACAATGGCGTCCACCACCCGCGTGCCCGTCAGGGGCAGGGAACACTTCTTCAAAATTTTCGGCCGCCCTTCGCGCGTTGTGTGTTCCATGGCGACGATCACGCGTTTGGCGCCGGAAACCAGGTCCATGCTGCCGCCCATGCCTTTCACCATCTTGCCGGGAATCATCCAGCTTGCCAGATCGCCCTGTTCGTCAACTTCCATGGCGCCCAGCACTGTCAGGTCGATGTGGCCACCGCGAATCATGGCGAACGATTCGGCGCTGGACATATAGGCCGTGCCGGGAACTTCCGAGACCGTTTCCTTTCCCGCGTTGATCAGGTCGGGATCGACTTCGTCTTCAAGCGGAAAGGGACCTACGCCAAGCATTCCGTTTTCTGTCTGCAGAATAACCTCGATTCCGGGTGGAATGTAGTTTGAGACCAGCGTCGGAATTCCGATGCCAAGATTAACGTAGAAACCGTCCCGGAGTTCCTGCGCAACACGCCGAGCTATTAATTCGCGCTTATCCATCGGGCTTTTTCCCTCACGGTCCGCCGCTCGATGCGTTTCTCGTAATGCCCGCCCCGGAGTATTCGGCTGACATAGATGCCCGGAGTGACGACACAATCAGGGTTCAATTCGCCGATTTCAACCAACTCTTCAACCTCTGCGATGGTCACCCTGGCCGCCGTGGCCATCATGGGATTGAAATTGCGCGCTGTCTTGCGGTAGATCAGGTTTCCCCATCGGTCGCCTCTCCACGCCTTGATCAGGGCAAAGTCAGCGGTCAGGGCGCGCTCCAGCACATACTTGCGGCCGCCGAACTCCCGAACCTCCTTGCCTTCCGCGACGACGGTCCCGACACCGGTGGGCGTGTAGAAGGCCGGAATGCCCGCACCGCCGGCCCGAATGCGCTCGGCAAAGGTTCCCTGCGGATTCAGTTCCAGATCAATTTCATGATTCAGCACCTGATCCTCGAGCACCTTGTTTTCGCCCACGTAGGTTCCGATCAGCTTACGGATCTGGCGGGTCTGGAGAAGCGGCCCCAGACCGAAATCGCTGACGCCGGCATTGTTGCTGATGACGGTCAGCTCTCCCACGCCTTTTCGCTGGAGAGCCGCGATGAGATTTTCCGGAATTCCGCATAGCCCAAAGCCGCCTGCCATGATCGTTGCGCCGTCAGGAATATCAGCAATGGCGGCATCGGAGCTTGTGTAAACCTTGTTCATGCGGCCTCCGTCTCCTGCTTCAGCAAAGCTATTAGGACAAGGTCAAGTTAGCCGTCTTCAATCCTTCTCGTGCAGCCTTTCGCGGAGCTTGCGTGCCTGGGAAAACTCGTTCTCAAGCTCCCGTGTGCTTAGATGTGCCTTTATGGTATCAAGTTTCTGGATCATTGCGTCGAGAGCCGATTGAATATTTTCAATGTTGGTCAGGCAGATGTCGCGCCACATCGAATAGGGGCTTTCGGCCAGGCGCGTGAGATCACGGAAACCGGAGCCGGCCAGTTCCAGCGGCAGGTTCACTTGACTGGACTTCTCCGCCACCATACCCGCCAGGCCTGTTGAGAGAAGCTGCGGCATGTGCGAGAGATAGGCCACCGCTAAGTCGTGGCCGGCGGCATCCATCACGTAAGGCAGAGCTCCAATCAAATTGACGAGTCGGACAAAAGCCTTCGCGCGTTCGTCTTCCATGTCGGCCGGGGATGACGGAACAATTGCATAGCAGGCGTTTCGAAACAAGTCCGCATCGGCATGCGCAAAGCCGGAACGTTCTTTCCCTGCCAGGGGATGGCCACCGAGAAAAAGGGGGCCGTCGGCGGTCGCCGTTGCGCGTTCCACAATCCTCTGCTTGGTGCTGCCCACGTCCGTGATCAGTGCGCGCGACGGTGCCGATGATTTCACAAGTGGGACCAGGTCGAGGATTTTTCCAACCGGTGTCGCCAGAATCACCAGGTCTGAATTTCGTACTGCCTCTTCAACGTCTTTTGCGGCTTCGTGGACGGCGCCGGATTCGATTGCCTGCTCGAGAACGGTGGGTGCGTCAAATCCCACTCGATGGGCCGGGTAACCCAGCTTTTTCAGCGCCATGGCCCATGAACCTCCGATGAGGCCCAGGCCGATGATGGAGATCCGTTTGAAGAATGGTTCCGTAGGTTCCACGAGGAATCATTTCCTTGCGCGGCTGGACTCAGACGGTGCGTCCCACCGCGGGGGCAATCATTCGCAATTCTTTCATCAACTGTTCAAACTGCTCCATGTAAAGGGACTGTGCTCCGTCGCTCACCGCCTTTTCCGGATCAGGGTGGACCTCAATCAGCAGTCCGTCGGCCCCGGCGGCAACGGCGGCGCGGGCCATCGGCGGGACCTTGTCGCGCCGGCCGGTACCGTGCGAGGGATCAACGACGATCGGCAGGTGCGAAAGTTTGTGAATGACCGGAATCGCGGAAATATCCAGCGTGTTGCGCGTGGCGTTCTCGAACGTCCGAATGCCGCGTTCGCATAGGACAACGTTGTAATTGCCGCCCGACATAATGTACTCCGCCGAGAGCAACAACTCTTCAATGGTGGAGCAAATACCGCGCTTCAGCAGGACCGGTTTTGAAACCTTGCCGAGTTCTTTAAGCAGGTTGTAGTTCTGCATGTTGCGCGCGCCGACTTGGATGATGTCAACCAGGTCGATAATGGCAGAAATCTGCGTGTGGTCCATGATTTCTGAGATGACCAGAAGTCCATGCCTGTCGGCGGCTTCGCGCATCATTTTGAGGCCGGGCAGACCCAGTCCCTGAAAGCTGTAAGGCGAAGTTCGGGGCTTGAAGGCCCCGCCGCGCAGGACGTGCGCGCCGAGTTCGCTGACTCGGGATGCGATGACTTCAATCTGTGTTTCGCTTTCGACGCTGCACGGCCCGGCCATCACGCAAATCTGATCGCCTCCGACGCTGACGGCCTTGCCAAGTTGGATAACAGAGCCTTCAGGGCGAAAATGACGGCTGGCCAGTTTGTAAGGCGCCGAAATTCTTACCACCTCTTCGACCCCGTCAATCAACTCGATGTCGCGCGTGTCAAAATCGATCTTCGCGCCCACGGCGCCAATCACCGTCTGCCGTATGCCTGTTGATCGGTGGGCGTCAAAGCCCATTCTCATCAACCGGTCGATGACGTGCTGGATTTGTTCTTCCGTCGCGCCTTCTTCCATCACCACGACCATAGCCGTTACTCCTTGGTTTCTTCCGCTTCCACCGAAGACTCCATCGAATGGCGTTCCAGAGACCTGGCTTCATCAATGATCCGTTCAAACAGCCGCCGGACCGCCGCATCGTCGAGCGGACCTGGATTTGACTTCACAATATTGCGCAGGATTTCCGCCTCGCGCTCCGGCTGCCAGGCATCCAAGCGCAATTTCTTCTTCAGGCGTCCGATTTCCACGGCGCACCTCGATCTCTCGTTCAGCAGTTTCACCAGTTGCTGGTCAATCGCATCGATTTTCCTGCGCCAGTCTTCCAGTTCGCTCATGCAGGTGAACTCCCAGTGCCTTCTTTGAGCCAGCGCACATAGCGTTCGATGGCCGCTGCGCCCTCGGTGGAGAAATGTTCTTCGATCCTTCGAACAACCGCGCTTCCGACAACCGCCGCTTCCGCCAGTTCCTGCACTGCGCGGATCTGTTCCGGGCTGGATAGCCCAAAGCCGACTACGAGCGGCAGGCTGGTTATCTTCCTTACCCGCTCGATCAGCGGCCGGGTGCTGCCGGAGAGAGTGCTGCGCTCTCCCGTCACGCCGGCCCGCGCGATCAGGTAGAGGAAACCTGTCGAAATGTTCGCGAGGCGAGCAAGCCGGTCGTCAGTTGACGTGGGCGCGCCAAGGAAAATGGTATTCAGGTTCCATTTCCTCATCGTTTCAATGTAGCCCCCGGACTCTTCAGGGGAGAGATCGACGGCAAGGACGCCATCCGCGCCAACCTCGCTTGCGTCCCGCCCAAAGTCTTCCAGGCCGTATTGCAGGATCGGGTTGTAATAGCTGAAGAGCACAAGCGGCAAATGGACGCGCTTTCTCCATTCCGGGATCGCCTGCAGCACTTTGCGGAGTGTTGTTCCGCCGGCGAGGGCGCGTTCCGACGCTCGCTGGATGACGGGGCCATCGGCCAGCGGGTCGGAGAATGGGATGCCGAGTTCGATGATGTCCGCGCCTCCGGCCTGGATGGCAGCAAGCAGATCTCCTGTGGCTTCGAGGCTCGGATCGCCAGCGGTCACATAAATGACCAGGCCCTTGGCTCCCGCCTCACGAAGCCGTCGAAACTTCTCCTGAATTCGCGATGTTGAAAGAGTAGGCATATCGAGTTCGATCAATTCCCGGCCGGTCTTACAAAATTCCCGCAGACTGAAAGATCCCCAAATCCTTATCACCACGGCCCGAAAGGTTCACGACAAAAATTGCGTCTTTCCGGGCGGCGGGTGCGCGTTTAACCACTTCCGCCAGCGCGTGCGAAGATTCCAGTGCCGGAACAATGCCTTCCGTGCGGGCCAGCAGGCGCGCAGCCTCCAGCGATTCCTGGTCTCCGGCATAAGTATATTCCACGCGACCCTGCTGGTGGAGCGCCGCGTGCTCCGGCCCCACGGCCGGATAGTCAAGCCCGGCGGAGACCGAATGAGTTCTTGCGATCATTCCGTCCGCGTCCTGAAGGACGTAAGTATAGGTGCCGTGCAGCACTCCCGGTTTCCCGCCGGAGAACCGCGCGGCGTGCTCGCCCAGATTGAGTGAACGCCCGCCGGCCTCAATGCCGACCATCTTGACCTCGGCATCGGGGATAAAGTCAAAAAATAATCCGATGGAATTGCTGCCGCCGCCGACACAGGCAAAAAGGCAGTCTGGAAGCCGTCCTGCCAATTCAAGAATCTGTTGCCGGGCTTCCTGGCCGATGACGCGCTGGAAATCACGCACGATCATGGGGTAAGGGTGCGGTCCGAGAACGGAACCCATCAGGTAATGAGTGTTTTCAATGTTCGTGACCCAGTCTCGCATGCCTTCATTGATGGCATCCTTCAGAGTTTTGGAACCTGATGCGACTCCAACCACTTCCGTGCCCAGCAGGCGCATGCGGAAAACATTCGGCGATTGCCGAGCCATGTCTTCTTCGCCCATATAAACGTGGCATTCAAGCCCCAGAAGCGCCGCCACGGTTGCCGTGGCCACTCCGTGCTGGCCAGCGCCGGTTTCAGCAACCAGTCGCGTCTTGCCCATCCGCACTGCAAGCAGGCCCTGGCCGATGCAATTGTTGATCTTGTGTGCACCGGTATGGAGCAGGTCTTCGCGCTTCAGGTAAATCTGCGCGCCGCCAAGATGTTTTGTCAGCCGCTCGGCATGGTAGAGCGGCGTGGGCCTGCCAGCGTAGTAGCGCAGGAGCCGCTTGAATTCAGTCTGGAAGGCGGCGTCGCTTTTGGCGTCAAGGTAGGCTCGCTCAAGCTCCTCGATGGGATGCATGAGGGTTTCCGGCACGTAACGCCCGCCAAATTCACCAAAGCGCCCGCGAACGTCAGGCCCTGTTGTTGTCAGTTGCCCGTCAGGCATTTTACTCACTTCCATTCCAACCCGGACGAATTAAAGATTGCGGTCTGCTTCTCGCACCGCCTCGAAAAACTCTTGCAGCAACGTTGCATCCTTCTTGCCCGGCGACGATTCGACGCCGCTTGCGACATCGACGGCGTAGGGGCGAACTTCCTTTATGGTGCGCCCCACATTTCCCGGATTCAAACCGCCGGCAAGGATGATCGTCCCATACCTCCCGGCTTCGCGGGCCAGTTCCCAATTGAACTGCCTTCCTGTCCCGCCGCTTAAGTCAGGATGGAAAGCGTCCAACAGGAACGCGTCCGCCTGCAAGGCCGAAAGCGACTCAGCCTTGAAATCTTCCGCCACGGCCACTGCCCGGATCAGCGGGTAACCACCTGACCGCTCGACCGATTCAGGAAATTGCGGCCCGTGAAGCTGGATTGCACCAACTCCGGCTTCAGCAGCGACGGCGGTGACGTGGCCCATTTCTGTTTCGTTTGCGTAAACTCCCACCGCCGTCACAAAGGGCGGCAAATGAGCAATGATAGCGCGCGCTTCTGCCGGCTCAATGTATCGCGGCGAGGGCCGGTAAAAATTGAATCCCAGTGCGTCGGCTCCCAACTCGGCGGACAGCAGCGCATCTTCAAAGCGCGTAATTCCGCAGACTTTGATCCGGGTCGGCATCGGGTCAGGCCCCTGCCATTTTCAGCGGCGGCGCGCTCTTGAGGAGTCGTGACAATTCCTCACCTGGGTCCCCCGCCAGCATCAGGTGCTCGCCGATCAGCACGGCGTTAAAGCCGGCCTTTGCAAGCTTCTCCAAGTCCGCGCCGCTCTTGATCCCGCTCTCGCTGACTGCTAGGCACGACGGCGGAATCTTTTCGCGAAGCCGGAAAGACGTTTCCAGGCTGACTTCAAGCGTATTCAGGTTGCGATTGTTGATTCCAATAATCTTTGCGCCGGAATCTATTGCGCGGCCGAGGTCGTCTTCCGTGTGGACTTCCACTAGGGCGGCCACATGCAAGCCGTCCGCAAGCTCGATGAAATGTTTCAGGTCCCTGTTATCAAGCGCGGCGACAATCAGCAGGAACGCGTCAGCGCCCGCGGCCGCGGATTCGTAGACCTGGTATTCATCAACGATAAAGTCTTTGCGCAGGACGGGGATCTGGACTGCTCCGCGCGCGGCATTCAGGTAGCTGAGTGATCCCTGGAAAAACTCTTCTTCGGTCAGTACCGAAAGCGCCGCAGCGCCCGCCTGCTGGTACGATTCCGCGATTTCCGCGGGCCGAAAATCAGGACGGAGCAAGCCTCGTGAAGGCGACGCCTTCTTGAGTTCCGCAATAACGCTCAGCTTTTCGCCGGAGAGCGCCGCGGCAAAATCCCGGAAGTCAGAGCGGGCTTCTGCCCCTTGTCGAAGTTCGCCGAGGGGCACTTCTGCGAGCGCCTCCTCAATGCGCCGCCGCCGGGCAGAGATAATAGTAGCTAAGACTTGGCTCTCCTTCACCTTGTTTCCCCAATGCAAGTTGTTGAGCACAATGCGGAAAATTGCGACTGCGACAAATGTTTACTCTACCCTTGCGGAAGAGGCGAAGTCAACGCCGGCGGCGTCTTGCGGAGTATACTGGAACCACGGTCCCATAGCAGCGGTTGCACATTCCAGCGAACGAGCATTTTGCGCCAGCGCAGGCTCTCTGGGCAGGACTGAATGGCTGCTCTCTGACCGCCCTCACGAAAGTGGCTGAATTTTTCGTAGGAAAGCCTTATATTTAGCAGTTTAGCTTGAACTTATTGCGGAGGATATCGTTATGGCGGATGTTGTAACTTTTGGCGAAGCGATGATTCGGCTTGCGCCTCCACACTTTCAGCGGTTGGAGCAGACAAGCGCCCTTGATGTCCAGGTTGGCGGCGGTGAATTAAATGTGGCCGTGGGCGTTACCAGGCTGGGATTGACAAGTACTTGGGTCTCCCGCCTGCCGAAAAATGCTCTGGCCCGCCTGCTGGAAAACCGCGCGAGGCAGGCCGGCGTTGACACCTCGCCGCTAGTCTGGGCGGAAGGGGGCAGAGTTGGCCTCTATTTTGTGGAATTCGGCGCTGCGCCGCGGCCAAGTTCCGTTCTTTATGACCGTGCGTATTCCGCCATCTCCACCATTAAACCCGGCGAAGTGGACTGGAAGAAAGTTTTTACAGGAGCAAAGTGGTTCCACACCAGCGGCATTACTCCGGCGCTGAGTGATTCGGCCGCTGCCGTCACCCTTGAGGCGCTGGAAGCCGCCAAGCGCGCCGGTGTCACGGTCAGCTATGACTTGAACTATCGCGGAAAGCTCTGGAGCCCTGACAAGGCGCAGTCTGTGCAGGAGCCCTTGATGGAATTTGTCGATGTTCTGATCACGACGGAAGAAGATACCGGCGTAGTTTTCAAGATCAAGGCATCGGGGGAGACGGACGACAAGGGATTCAAGGAAATCTCCGTCGGAAGCTACAAGGAGGTGGCGCAGCGCCTGCAGGAGAAATTCAAGTTCACGGCCGTGGCCATCACCCTGCGTGAAAACCCGCTGGTGTGGCGAAACACGTGGTCGGCCATCGCCTACGCCGATGGCAAGTTCTACGACGACGTCAAGTATGAGCTCGAGATCGTGGACCGCGTTGGCGGCGGAGACTCCTTCAGCGCCGGGTTCATCTATGGCTTCCTTACAAAGAACAGTTACGAAGCCGCCGTGCGCTATGGAAACGCCTTCAGTTCGCTCAAGCAGACCATCCCCGGAGACTTCAACTGGGCGACTCTGGACGAAGTGGAAAAGCTGCTGAAGGGTGCAAACTTGCGTGTGGCCCGGTGAAAGTTTCCTGGAACGGCGCGTAGCCTGTCATCCTGAGGAGTCGCTGGCGACGAAGGATCTTAGCGTTTGATCAGACTACCGACGCAGGAGCAGTTCGCAAAATCTGTCCTAAGGGCAATGCCGGGATTCTTCGCTTTGCCAAGCATAATCAGCGAAAAGGGCGCAGTGCTTCCTGGCGATACGGCCCTGTAATTACCAATGAAAGGACCCAACCATGTCGTGGAACAGAGAAAAGGTCTTAAGCCGACTTCGGGAAGTGGGTGTTGTTCCCATTGTCCGTGTTTCGAATCCAGACGATGCGTTTAAGGCGGTCGAAGCTGTTGTCGCCGGCGGGGTCCCGGTGGTTGAAATTACGATGGGCGTGCCGAATGCCCTTCGCGTAATGGAGCACGTGGTTGAGCACTTTGGCGAGAGCGTCCTGCTGGGAGCGGGCACGGTGCTCGATTCAGAAACGTGCCGTGCGGCCCTGCTGGCCGGAGCAGAGTTTATCGTGACCCCGTCTCTTGACGTCAAGGTCATCGAGACGTCGCGGCGCTACAGCAAAGCGTGCATTCCCGGCGCGCTGACTCCGACGGAAATCGTTGCGGCCTGGCAGTCCGGAGCCGACATGGTGAAAGTATTTCCGTGCGCTCCCGTGGGTGGGCCGCAATACATCAAGTCACTCCGCGGACCGCTTCCACAGATTGATTTTGTCCCGACTGGCGGCGTTGATCTTGAGACTGCGCCAGACTATATCCGGGCAGGCGCGGCCGCCGTGGCCGTCGGCGGCGAGCTTGTTTCCGGCAAGGCGGTCCGGGAAGGTAATACGGAAGTCATCACCGCTAACGCCCGCAGATTTCTGGAAGCCGTCCGGTCCGCCCGAGAGAGCCTGAAAAAGTAGCCTGGCCGGGAATCACAGGAACCTGTGCATGGAAATCAGCAGGGCAGAAAATGACGCAAGCAGGCCTCAACCTTGCCTGATCGAGTGCATGAACAGCGTCATGTAGTTGCGCAGCGCGCTGGTAATCAAGAGTTGCTCGCGGACGTGCTTGTGGCCAAGCTGGCCCAGGCGTGACGCAAATGAAGGGTTGGAAAGCAGGTATCGCAACTGGTACGCCGTGCCTTCCACCGAGTGCACCAGCATTCCCGTCTGCTTGTGGATCACCTGGATAGGAATTCCCCCGACTGCCGAGGCCACAACGGGTTTCCTTTTCCATAGGGCTTCCGTGACTGTCAGCCCAAAACCTTCCCGAAGACTCTTCTGAATCACAATGGTTGAAGCGCGCTGCAGGGCATTGATTTCGAGTGCGCTCCACGGCGGCAGGTCGAGGATGAAGATGTCGGGGTCGCCAGCTGAAACTTCCCGGACTTCGTCGAGCACCTTGCCGCCCTCAGGATCATCGGCAGCGCCGCCGCCGGCAAGGACCAGTTGGCAATCGAAATAACGCTTGACGATCTTGTAAGCCTCCACCACGCCGACGGGGTCCTTCAGGCGATCAAAGCGGGAAATCTGTGTGAGGATGGGCCGCTTGCGGTCAATTTCAAATCTGTCCAGCACTCCCCGGATGAATTCCGGCTCCAGCTCACGGTTTTTCTCAGATAGCGGGTCAATGCTAGGGTAGAACAGATATTGCGGGATCGGTAGCTGATGGGTGAAGTCCGGGGAAGAAAACAGGGCGCCATCGTAACGCAGCACGTAAGGTTCAAGGAAATTCCACACCTTCGGGTTCGGCTGCGACAGATCGATGTGGCAGCGCCAGATCCAGTGTCCTGCGCGGTTACTGCGCCCATTGATCAGGGCTACAGGCTGAGGATCATGGATCACCGTGAATTCGGAGTCCGTCTGAAGCCGCACCCTGTTTTGCTCGTTGTAGTCGAGGAAAATATCGAAGCAATCAGGCGACTTGTCAAAGGGTGCGCCGTGCAACGCATTATGAAATGCCTTTGTGATTTCAAAGAAATCGTTTCCGCCGGTAATTACGTCCCACCGGATGTTGATCCCAAGTTCCTTGAGCAGCGGGACCAGACGACTTAGAATTTCAGCCACGCCTCCGCCGACCGAGGTTGAATTTACCATTTGGACGGTCCGTCCCTTCAGCAAGGCGGCCAGTGCATGAAGCTCCTGAATCTCCGGCGTGCCTACAACCGGAATGTAATCTTCCAGATGGATGGTGTGGGGTTCCCGCCGGGTCTCCGTCATGAGCCAATCTCCTGGCTGACCAGATGGAGAAGCTGCTGGCAGGCCGCTTCCAGCGTGTTGGTGTAAATATCAATGCGGTTGGCACGCTGCGCCAGATCGTCCAGGCCCAGACCAGTGGAGAACCACAGCGAGAAATCGTTGCTTCGCAGGTGCAGCCGCAGTCGCGAAGTGACAAAGTGATAATGGAAAGAAGCGTTGCTCAGCGTCTCAAGGATTTTCCCGAAATCCTCCAGCGTTTGCGCCTCAAGGCCCAAGGGAAGTGAGACCTCGATAGCCTCCGAGAAATAGAAGGGCTCAAAGGCTTTTTGCTGCGCCCGCTCCGGAAAAGCCTGGCAGTAATCTGCCACCAGCGACCGGAGATCCTTTCTCAGGTCCTCGAGATTGGCATACTCGCGAAGATCAAGAGCCGCCAGTTGCTCGGCAAGTTCCGGAAGGTTGCAGCCTGCCATGATCCACTGCGCAAAGTCATCGGAAAAACCTTCCGTCAGGAAATGGTGGCGGCGCAGGCTGTGAAAGGTATGGTAAAAAATAGAGGCTTCACTGCATTCGCCGAGCCCCTTGGAGAGTTCAGCCAGCCGCGTGGCCCGCTGGTTGCAGATGCAGGTCAGGTACGACGCCGTGGCGAATTGAAAAGGCTGTTGTGCCCTGATCAAGTGAGCGTTCCCTCTAGCTTCTTAAGAGACATCAAAACCTCGGCCGGACCTCGCACGAAGAAATTCGCCTTCGTCTCCCGGAACCTACCCACCCGTATTGTGACACCGTTCCGGAGCAGGGCAAAAGCTGTTTCGTCGGTTGTATCGTCTCCCGCATAGATGACCAGCTTGCGTCCTGGAATCTGTTTTAACAGGTCCTTTGCAGCCAGGCCTTTGTTTCCCATGTCTGCGGGATAAACTTCCCAGATCTTTTTCCCCGACATCAGTTTGAATCCGGGTCCCAGCTTGGCCAGCGCTTCTTTAACGATTGCGCGGGCTTTCTCCACGGCTGGTTTGCGGGCCGCCCGATAATGGACGGCAAAGCAGGCTCCTTTGTCCTCCAATCTTATTCCTGGTACGTCGGCAATTTGTTGCCGGACCCAGTCCATTGATTTTCGAAGCTTGCGCGTTCCCGGCAGGATAGGAGGCTTTCCGTTGCTGCGTTCCCAGCCGTGCACTCCAAAATAGATGGCGCCGTCGACCTGCGCCCGCCGCTGCAGGTCGCCGAGCTGACGTCCGCTGATGAAGCAGAGCGTGACTTTCGGATGCTTTACCAGCCGGCGCAACACCCCCCGAACGGGAGCGCCCAGGAACACGTCATTGGGTTGGCGGCGCAATCGCACCAGCGTCCCGTCGAAATCAAGAAACACTACGATTCGGCTTGCATGGCGAATCCGCCTGCCCACTTTTTCCCAGCAGCCCAAAAGGTGGTTTGGCTGCAGATTGTTGCGGGACGAAGGGCCCTTGGGCGAGCCTTTCAGGATTTTCGATTCCCCTGGGAGGTGGTGGGCTGGACTGGTTTTTATCATGGCAACGGGTCAGGACCGGCCTTCCGGACAGAAAGCTCTTCAACGCGTTCTCTTGGAAAGTCGGATTGTTTTTGCTACTGGACTTTCAGGGATTCCGGCCTGTCAAGCCGGATTTCTGAAAGTTCGCTAACGAGGCTCGCCGCCCAGCGGTAAACATTATGTTCCCTGACAACGCGCCGCATTCGTTGCATGCGGAGCCTTTTTTCTTCGAGATCCATCGTCAGAGCAAACCGGATGGCTTCCGCCAGTTGCTCGGTGTCGTACGGATTGACGATCAGCGCATCGCGCAGTTCGCGGCATGCCCCAGTGAACCGGCTAAGGATCAGAACGCCCTGGCCGTCGCTGCGCGTTGCGACAAACTCCTTGGCCACCAGGTTCATCCCGTCATGGAGTGAAGTCACCAGGCAGAGATCGGCAGCCTGGTAGTAACGCACGATCTCCTGATGGCTGTGGTGCCGTTTGAGCAGGATAATCGGTTTCCACGCGCCCTTCTGAAACCGGCTGTTGATGCGATTGGCCTCCGATTCGATCTCTTCCACCAGATCGCGGTATTGCTGGATGTCAGTCCTGCTTGGGGCACCGATCTGAACAAAGCTGAACTTGCCCTGATACTCGGGGCACTTTTCGAGGAAGCGCTCAATGCCCCTGAACCGCTCCACGATTCCCTTTGTATAATCCATGCGGTCCACGCCCACGCCCATCAGCGTTCCTTCCGCGCTCAACTCCCCGAAGAGTTCTTGCGCGTCGGGCGGGGTTGCCTGGTTTTGCGAGTGCGCCGTTTCGTTATTAAACACAACACTGATCGGGAATGGGCGGACCAGTGTGAAATGTCCCCTTCGGTTGACCGCAAATCGGTCCCATTCAATGCGGCATTCCAGCGTGCGATCGACCGTTTCAAGGAAATTATTGCAATGGTTCTGAATATGGAACCCGGCGAGGTCGGCGCCCAGCAGTCCGTCCAGCAGTTCGCGCTGCCACGGACAGATTCCGAACGCTTCAGCGTTCGGCCAGGGAATGTGCCAGAAGATTGCGACGCGAGCGTCCGGCCGCTTCTCCTTCACCATGCGGGGCAGCAGCGTGAAGTGATAATCGTGGATGAGGACGGCGGGTTCCTGCGTTCCCTCCATCTCTTCCAGGAGGGCCGTTGCGAACTTCTGGTTAACGGTTCTGTACTGCCGCCAGTCGGCTTCGCGAAACGTCGGACGCGTGTGGGCAATGTGGCACAAAGGCCAGAGACCTTCATTGGCAAAGCCGAGATAATACCCTTTTTCTTCTTCCTTGCTCAACCAGACCCTTCGCAGCGTGTAATGCGGGTCATCGGGAGGCACTCGCAGACGGTCCTTGTTATCCACCATTTGGCGATCCGCGTTCCCCGCACCGCTTGCCACCCAGGTCCCGTCGCAAGCCCTCAATATCGGCTCAAGCGAAGTCACCAGACCGCTGGCGGGCACCAGGCACTCGATCCCCCCGTTCTTGTGAACGTGTATATAAGGTTCGCGGTTCGAAACCGCAAAAATGGGCTTGTTGCGAAAGTGATTCCGCACGTGTAAGCGCAGCCGTTCGGCAGTCCAGACAGCCTCGCCCACCTCGCGCAAGTGCGCCTCTTCATCTGCTGCCGTGCGTGCAACCTCCAGAGTTTTGGCCAGTTGCGTAACCTCGCGCGCGATCGGCTGGAATATTTCCTCTGCGGGCAGGGTGGCGGATCGAAGTCCCTTTCCGGTCCGCAGCGCGCGCAGCCACTGTGCCGTTTTGGTGACAGGTTCCAGGATGCTGATGCGGATGATCAGAAGGCAAATGAAAGCGACAAGGATGGTTTCAACAAGAAGCCGGAGGAATGTGTCGCGCCAGAGGCGCAACGATTGGGCCTCAATGAAGCTGGCGTTGTGATAAAGCGCCAGTACCCCTTCCACGCCCCCGTTCCCATGGATTGGAAGCGCATAAACCTCCATGGGTACGCCGTTCAGGTTAAAGAACTGGCTGACTCCCTTGTCATTAAGTATTGCAGCCTTGACCGCAGCAGGAGCTTTATCCAGTTGTGTTTCCAGCGTGCTCGCAACGGCTATCTTGGTGCCGTTCGTTGCATAAACTGCGACGCCGTCAAGGGCTTCCCGGTTTTCGAAACGGTCAAGAAGCAGCTGCAACTGTCCCCAGGACTGACCGCTGAGCAGGGGTTCGACATTGTCGACAAGGCTTTCAGCCAGGATCTCCGCGCGTTTCTCCAGATCGCTACGCAATGCCCGTTTTTGCGACCGGACCTGAAAATATGCGAAGACAAAGGCCACCATCGCTATGCTGATCGAGAGAGATATGATTAGCCTGTGCCTGACGCGCATAATGTAATTTTTATATCGCCCTTCTCAAGATCATCCCCGGAAGGGAACTTTGTAACTAAAAGTTGGCGAATAATAGCGTCGTGCAGCTAAGATTCGTTGACTTGAAATGCTTCCTGATTGTTCATTATAAGGCAAGATTGGAGGTGAATGGTGGATTTTAAGGGCCGAGTGGCTATTATAACGGGTGGAACGGGTGCGCTGGGGCGTGCTGTTACGCTGGATTTAATTCAAAGCGGTGCAAGAGTTGCCGTCCCCTACCGTGGGGAGAAGGGCTGGGAATCACTCCGGGCGGTGATTAAGGAAGATTCGGGACACCTGACCGGCGAGCCGGTTGATCTTAGCAATTCTGCGGAAGTTGACCGTTTTGTGGCCAGGGTAGTGGACAGTTTCGGTCGCATGGACTTCCTGGTGTGCGTGGCGGGAGGTTTTGCTGCAGGTAAGAGCTTCGAGAGCGATGACCAGGCATGGGCGAATATGATTGACCTCAACCTGATGAGCGTTGTCAGGATGCTCCGGACGGTAGTTCCTGTCATGGTTCGCCAGGATTTCGGGCGGATTGTCACCGTGGCAAGTGGGGCCATCCTGAAGGGCGGAGGAGCCGGGATTTCTCCCTACGCGGTCTCGAAAGGAGCAGTACTCCAACTGACCGAGATCCTTGCTCAGGAACTCGAGAAGTGCAATGTGCGCTCACATTGCATCCTGCCCGGGACCATGGATACTGAGGCGAACCGTGAGGCGATGCCAAAAGCCGATTTTTCAAAATGGGTCAAGACCGAAGATGTGGCACAAGTCATCCATTTCCTGCTGAGCGACAAGTCGCGTGCCGTGCGAAGCGTCGCGGTGCCTGTGCTGGGGTAGGGCAAGGTGGAGGCTTAGAGGCTATTTTCGGAGAAGGTCCCGTGCAGAAGGCCGACGCAACGACGAATGCGGAGCATCGGGGAGTGGCATTACGGGCCGGTCCCCTGAGATTCCAGTGAAATTTGCTTGACGATAGAAAACCTCTGGATTAGCGTTGCTGGAGTCAAATAGAGCTTGCGTTGTGGCCTCGCATTGCTCAGGGGAGAGCCATTTGACGTGGCTTCTATGAAATATCGGGTAGGCACATTATGAAACCAGGAACCTGCAGAACTTTATCAATCGCCAGCGCAGTTCTTGCACTGGCGGCAACCTTCCTTCCCGCCGCACTCGCCAGGGCGCAAACAAGCCATCACCTGCCTTGGACGAACAAATCGCTCTCTGCTGAACGCAGGACCGATTTGTTGCTGCGCGCGATGACGCTTGAGGAGAAGGTTGCCATCGTCCACGGCGTTGACAGAAAAACACATCCGTTCAAGGGATACGTGGGTTATGTTCCGGCGAACCCGCGGCTGCACATTCCAGCTCTCAAACTTGCTGACGGACGTGCGGGGGTCGGCAACGGTGCCACAGGCGTTACCTTGCTTCCGGCCCCGATTACAGCGGCCTCGAGCTGGGATCCATCCGTTTTGAACGCCTTTGGGCGGGTCCTGGGAGAAGAGCAATGGGGGAAGGGAACGAATGTTGAATTGGGCCCTACCATCGACGTTGTCCGCGTGCCTGAGTGGGGCCGGACCTTCGAGACCTACGGTGAGGACCCTTATTTAAATGGCCAGATGGCTGCAGCCGAGATTGAGGGCATACAAAGCCAGGGACCCATCGCGAACGCGAACATGTATCTGACCATGAACCAGGAAACCGACCGGTTCCATATTGATTCCGTCGTCGATGAGAGAACATTGCAGGAGATTTACCTGCCGCCCTTCCGCGCTGCGGTTTCAGGTGGTGTCGGCAGTGTCATGTGCGCTTACATCAAGACGAATGGAGTCTACTCGTGCGAGAACCCTCACGTGCTGAATGATCTTCTCAAGACCCAACTCGCTTTTCCCGGCTGGGTCATGAGCGACTGGGGCGGCACTCATTCCACCGCCGCTTCCGTACGTGCCGGGCTGGACCAGGAAATGCCCGGCGACCGATACTACGGCCAGGCGCTTGAAACGGCCGTCACGAACGGCCAAGTGAGCATGGCGACTTTGGACGAGCATGTGCGCCGTATCCTCGTAACGATGTTCCGGCACGGACTATTTGACAAAGAACAGCCGGGCAACTGGGACGCCAGTGTGCGGACCCCTGAGCACGCCGCCTTCTCCGGCAGGGTCGCTGAGCAGGGGACCGTTCTCCTGAAGAATGAAGGCAACATCCTTCCACTCTACGGCGTTTCTTCCATTGCCATCATCGGGGCGGACGGTGGCACCAAGCCTCAGGTTGAAGGCGGGGGCAGCTCTCACGTGGTCGCGCCGTATGTGATCAGCCCGCTGGAAGGCATCCGCAAGCGCGCGGACGCGGGCATCCAGGTATCTTACTTGGACGGCAGCAACGTTGCTGGCGCTGCCAGTGTGGCGCGGGCCGCGCAGGTGGCCATCGTGTTTGTGAGTACCAGCGAGGGCGAAGGGCACGACCGGCCTAATCTTGAGCTTCCAGGCAATCAGGACCAGCTTGTTTCTGCCGTTGCTGCGGCCAATCCGAAAACCATTGTTGTGTTGAACACAGGCGGCCCGGTCCTGATGCCCTGGGTTGACAGCGTACGCGGCGTGATTGAGGCATGGTATCCGGGCCAGGAAGACGGCAATGCGATTGCTGCCATCTTGTTCGGGGATGTCAATCCGGCGGGAAGGCTGCCGCTGACATTTCCGCGCAAAGCGGACGAGATTCCGACCAGCACTCCGCAGCAATGGCCGGGCGTGAACGGCACATCCACTTATAGTGAAAAGCTCAATGTCGGTTACCGTTGGTACGACGCGACCGGCCACACGCCCCTGTTCCCGTTTGGCTTTGGCTTGTCCTACACGACGTTTCGCCTCAGCCACCTTGTGATCACGCCCACGAGGCTTGGCAAGTCGCCAGGCCTGATCCATGGAACCGTCGATGTCACGAACACTGGCCATCGTGCTGGGGCGGAGGTGATCGAGGCCTACATAAGCCAGCCTTCCAGTAATGGAGAGCCCCCGCGGCAATTGTGCGCTTTTGCCAAGGTGTTTTTGAAACCTGGAGAAACCAGGCAGGTGCGTCTTACCATTACTCGACGGGCGCTTTCGCATTACGACACGACGGCACATCGCTGGACCACGGCTGCGGGCGAATACCGGATCCTGGTGGGGACATCGTCCCGAAACGTGCCACTACAAAGCGTTGTTTCCGTAACAGACCGCGCGAACTAACGAGATGAATGCAAAGTCTGGAATTGCGTTGCGGTTGGCACGTCCAGATGCCGCACGATTTGTCTTCAAACCGGCAAATTATCGCGCCCTATGCCGCCTGAGAGGCCTGTTTGACTTTCCTGGTGGGCTGACGTACAGTACCTTTTTCTGGCAGGCAACGTCGATCGCCCGTCGTCTTTTATTGTTCCACAGGTGGTGTTTGCCGTCGGATAATCTGCAGTATAAGGATGGGGCCCATGGCAACAATCACCAAGGAACAAACTCGCGCTTTGATCCCAGTGCCTCGGGTCCATGGAAACCTCGGTTTTGGCCTGAGCGCCCAATATTTTCCCCAGTTGCATATCGGTAGTACTAAAGGAGGATGCTAGTGTCCACACCTAATGAAGCAAATGTGTCCGCGTTCCTAGCCGGGCGGCCGGGAGGGAGGATTTTCAACTTTGGTCCGGGGCCAGCTATGCTGCCCGACGCGGTCATGATTCGCGCTCAGCAGGAATTCCTGAACTATGGTGGTATTGGTGCGTCGATTCTCGAGATCAGCCATCGTTCAAAAGACTTTGTGGCCGTACTGGAAGAAGCCATTGCGCTCTTTCGTGAACTTGTTTCGCTCCCGGAGAACTATGCAGTGCTTTTCGTGCACGGCGGGGCGCGCATGCAGTTTTCCGCGATACCCATGAACCTGATTGGATTGAAGCCTGCGCACCGCGCGGCCTACGTCGAGACGGGAGTGTTCTCAGCCAACGCGATCAAGGATGCTGCACCCTACGGGACCATTGAGACCGTTGCAAGTGGTCGAAGCGATAAGTTCGTGCGCATTCCGAATGTGGATGTGTCGCGCATCCCTGGTGACACTTCTTATTTACACATCACAACGAACAACACTGCCTATGGAACACGGTGGAACAAGTTTCCCGAAACGGGCGATTTACCACTGGTAGGTGACTCGACTTCTGAAATCCTGTCGCGCGTGATGGACTATTCGCGGTTCGGAGTGGTGTATGCGAGCCTTCAAAAGAACCTGGGCCCCGGCGGGACTGCCATTGTTGTCATCCGGAAAGACCTGCTGGGCCACGCCCTGCCGTTTACCCCTCCCTTGCTGAATTACGCCACCGTGGAAAAGGGTCAGTCGCTTGTAAACACACCAAGCACATTCAACATTTACTTTACCCGGGAAGTATTGCGCTGGGTTAAGGAGCAGGGAGGCGTTGCCGAGGTCGAACGTCGCAACAATCAAAAGGCCCAGCTCCTGTATGACGAGCTTGACCATTCAACTTATTACAAACCGCTGGTGGACAAGGCGCACCGCTCCATTATGAACGTCACGTTCGATTTGCCCATGCCTGAGGCGCTCGAAGCGTTTCTCAAACAGGCCGGCAAGGAAGGCCTCTATTCCTTAAAGGGTTACCGCGATGTTGGAGGTGTGCGGGCATCCATCTATAACGGGATGCCGCTCGAAGGTGTTCAGGCGCTTATCTCATTTATGAAAGAGTTTGAGCGGTCCCACGGATAGGAACCTCGGCGTTGATCCGACGAAAACCGCAATGATACCGAAGGGAGGTCGAACCGGCCCGGAGATTCAACTGATGTAGGCGCGGCGGACAAGGTGAAAATTCTGGTTGCCGACAACGTTTCTCAGAAGGCGGTGGAAGTACTGCAGTCGGAAAGTTCATGGAATGTTGTCTTCCTGCCTGGGCAGAAAGACCTTTCGCTGATCGAAGAGATAAAGGACGCAGACGCGCTCGTGGTGCGTAGCGCCACAAAAGTAACCGCAGACCTGTTGGTGCATGCAAAACAGTTGCGTGCCATCGGCCGGGCGGGCGTGGGCGTCGATAATGTGGATCTTGATGCTGCTACCAAGCACGGCATCGTGGTAATGAACACTCCGGGCGGCAGCGCGCACAGTGTCGCGGAGCAGGCCGTGGGGCTGCTGGTATCGCTGGCCAGGCGAATCCCTCAGGCTGACGCCTCAATGAAGAGGGGCGCTTGGGAAAAGAAGAAACTGACCGGCACGGAACTGCACGGAAAGACGCTGGGGCTGATTGGGCTGGGGCGAATCGGGAGTGAAGTGGCGCGGCTTGCCCGCGCGTTTGAGATGCACGTCATCGCGTATGATCCGTACGTACCCTTGCGCCTTGCCCAGGAACAAGGTGTGAAGCTGATGACGCTTGATGATTTGCTTGCCGAGAGTGACTTCATCAGCCTGCACACCGCGGCGACGGCGGAAACCCATCACCTCATCAATGCCGAAACGCTCTCGAAAACCAAGCCGGGAGTTCGTCTCATCAACTGCGCGCGAGGAGAACTGATCAAAGAAGACGATCTTCTCCAGGCCCTGGAGAGTGGCCACGTCGCGGGGGCTGCGCTCGACGTTTTTGAAAAAGAACCGCCCACGGACTCCCGACTCGTCGCGCATCCGCATGTTATTGCCACGCCGCACATTGCCGGGTCAACCGACGAAGCGCTGGAATTAGTTGGCATCAGCATCGCCGAGCAGGTTCGGGACTACTTGCGGCTGGGCGTGCCCCGCAATGCTGTCAACATGCCGGCCATCTCTCCTGAAGAGTACAAGAAGCTTGAACCTTATATTCAACTCGGAGAGAAGCTTGGAGTGTTCTTGGCCCAGATAAGCGGCGAGCGGCTGGAAGAAGTGAAGATCAGCTACGATGGCGGGCTGGCTGAGCTCAATACGCATCTGGTCAAGAACGCTGTCCTCAAGGGGGTCCTCAACAAGCCTCTTCTGCATGAAATCAACCTGGTCAACGCCGCCGCCATGGCGCAAGAGCGGGGCATTGAGGTCGTTGAGGTCAGAAGCGCTCGCCGCGCGGCCTATTCAAATTCTCTGGGAATTGCGCTCCGTACGGACACGGAATCAACCTCAGTCCTAGGCATGGTGGGAATGCGTGGTTTGCGCATTCTCGGCATCAGCGATATTGACATCGAAGCGTCGCTGAAAGGGTATCTGCTCTTTATCCGTAATCACGATGTTCCTGGAGTTATTGGCCGCGTTGGAACAATCCTGGGGGGAAAAAAAGTCAATATTGCCAGCTTTGCCTTGGGACGAAACCAGCAGGCGGGTGAAGCCGTTGGTCTGGTCAATATCGATGAGCCTGTTTCCCAGGAAGTGCTGGACGAGATCCGCAGGGTGCCTGCGGTGCGCTTTGCCTGTGTAGTGAAGGTGTAGTCTTCTTCCCGTTCACACGCGTATGCCATTGAAGAGTCGCGTCATGCCTGGCCGCTGCGTGCCGCCTGAGCGCGGATCTTCCTGACGGTTGAAACCACCCCGAAGCCGGCCATCGCAACGATAAAAACGTAAACCCACACAGAGATGTCGCGTCCCACAATCAGCAGGTAGAGATAAGCGGAGATGAAGAAGAAAGACGCTGCCAGGACCGGTAGGACAATGGATTTCTTCCGGCGCAGATTGCGAATGATCCAGGCTACGCAGAGAGTAAAAAAGGGGATCGCGCCCACATAGATGCCGCCAAAGATGATGGGGTTGACGTTGTATTTACGCCCCAGGCTTACAAACCAGTTCCTCAGCCAACTAATTCCCAACTTGAATGACGAGTACCCCAGGCTTCGCCCGGACTGATCCTTCAGCCCCGAATGATAGTCGGCGAATCGGATGGTAAACTTGCCATCGCTGAGCTTTTGCGTGGCCGCCGGCGGGAAGCAGAAAAAAGAGCGCAAGGATAGTTCATGTCAGCTTCAAGAGGTAATGTCCCCAGCTGTTACGCAAGCGGAAAACTCTGGAGGAAGCTGAAAGAAGCTCCTCTCTCCCTGCGCACATTCCACATTTAAATGATGAGCCGTATTGGATTTTGTCACACAAAAATGCAGCGGGCTTATCGGCATCTCTTGGCCGGGCTCAAACGTGTGGTAGACGGACCCTGCCCGGCGAGACCGGTTTCCACCGCTTCCGATTTGCGTCTGTGTAGCGTTGCTAGTTGTAGTGCCATTGTTTAAGATTCGCGTTCGCGGGCGAGTTAGCAGCAATGTGTCCGGACATGATGCGGACCATGTTCTCCTGGGTCGTTGCCTGCCATCCATGACCTTTTTCCGGCCGACCGTATTTGAATGAGCCGTTGTAATAGGGGTCTGTGGTGCTGTTCAGAAACTTCTCCAGATCGTAACAGGCCAGATTCAGGTAGTAGGTGTCCATGTCACCCACGCTGACGTGGATTTTGCCCACGAGGCTGGGACCGATCTTCGCCCAGTTACGCCGCAGATATTCTGTGAGATCGTAACCGTGGTCCCGCATGTAGTCAGCCACGCTATGGTTGATCTTGCCCGTGCGCTTGTCCCAAAGCGGTTCCGGATAGCCGTTGGTCCCGACGGGGCCATACACGGCTTCCCACGCTTCGAGCTGCTGTCCTGAGCGCCCATGACTCCCCAGTACGGCCTCGAGCTGGCTCTCCTGCTGCATGGTGGTTGTTACCTGTCCATCGGACTCGCGGCTCAGGGGCCTGACCGCTCGCAGCCAGGGGTTCCCCGGCGCAAAGAAGGCATTGTCGTCGCTATAGATGTTAATAAGCTGGTCGTGCTTGAAGTCGACGGGGTCGGGGTAAAGCGTCCAGGTGCCGCCAAAAAAGTTTGGATGATATACCTGCAGCGCCAGTGATTCCCATCCGCCCGTTGATCCGCCCGTCAGCACGCGGGCATAAGGCTTGCGGATAATGCGAAAATGCGTCTCAACGTATGGTATCAGTTCAATCATGAGGGCGTCACCGTAGGGGCCGTTATTGGCGGAGTTTACCGCGTAGGAATCGTCGAAATACGGTGTGGGGTGCTGGAAAGTAACGGCAATCATCCGGGGGAAGCTGTCCGAGTCCCATGCCTCATAAAACTCATAACCCGTTTCAATGTTGTAGGACCGCATGAGATCCAGCCAGCGGCCAGACACATCTTCCTTCGAGGGTGAGAACCCAAACGGAGGCCTCTGGCTGAAGTGTCCTTGCTCATAGATCACCGGATAATAGCTTTCCGGATGAGAGTCATAACCTTTTGGAAGCAGGACTATCGCGCCCAGGTAAATGGGACGGCCCCAGAACTTGCTGAGCAGTTTGCTCTGGATCTTGATATGTTTCACCCATGGTGTATCCTCAGGGATTTTCACGGGCGGGATTACCTGTGTCAGGCTCAGCTTGACATCAAAGCCTATGGCTGGATCCAGGTGGACACGCTCGACCTTACTGTAAAGATTGCCGGGTGATCTGTTGAACTGCTGGCCCTCCCATTGGTCCATATGCGCCCAGATGGTGTGGCCGTCTGAGCTATGAAACTGCGTGTAGATGTTCACTAACGCCTGCACGTAGTAGTTGCCCGCCGGAAGGCCACGGAGACTGCGTGTCGGGAAGCCGAGCGTGCTCCCGTCAATAACGGCTGACTCCCTTGGCTTGAGCTGGCTTACATCCACTCCGAAAAACGGTGGATGGCTGCCCCATGACCCCCCCTGGAACCGTGGTTCGGGGTCCAGCTTGTCTGAAAGCATTACGTAGACACGACCGGTGATGGGCTTTTTGTGGACGGAAGCTGGAAACGTAATCTCGAACTTCAGCCCGGGAGTTGAGGCATATGCTTGTCTGGCTAACCCGGTACTCAGGAACAATAAAGCAATTCCAGTTGCGACTATTTCCCAAAGGGAATGCCTGGTTCTGATTGAGCGATGCATAGAATCTCCTTCGAGTTTAGGGCCCTACTGTGGATCAAGTATACTATTGAGCCTGATTCGCGACTTCCTAATGCAGGAGATTGCGAACCACCAGGAACAATGCCAGTACGGCAAGGCCATATCCGAAAAACCTCTTCATTTACGTCTTGTCGATTCTAACCGTTGTGCGAGCCCCAATTTGCGCGCCCATATAGATGCCCGGCACCAGGATCAGCGCCATCTTCCAATCGGAATGTCCTGCGGCCACATGGCCCAGAAGGCAACCTATCGCCGCAAGTCCTACCAGGAACGCGGAACTGCCAACGGCAATATTCATCGGTACTCGGTAGCGTTTTCTCTCCTATTCTGCCCCTGCTTCTCGCGGGGCGCCCAAGAGGGGAAAGCTAGGGGGGAAGCTTGCGCACTTTCCGCTCAATCTGTTAATTTGAGCAGCATATCTGAAGTTGGGCAAACCGTTAGAAAGACCATGATTTATTCTCTGACTTTTGTTCTCACGTTGTTTGGTGCTGCCTGTTTTGCCGGATTTTTTGGAGCTATGTTGGGGGTTGGCGGAGGCATTTTTATTGTGCCGATCATGGCCCTCATGTTTCATCTTCCAGTAAAAGTTGCCGTTGTCGCCAGCCTTGTCTCCGTTATTGCAACTTCCAATGCCGGTGGGTCATCTTACGTTGACCAGCGCATCACGAACCTTCGACTTGGCTTGTTTTTCGAAATTGCGACCACCATTGGTGCTGTTTCCGGCACAGTTCTTGCCCTCTACCTCCATGAGTGGCTGATGCTGATCATTTTCGCGCTACTGCTGGCTTATATGAGCTACACGGCCTTCAGGACGCGCAAAATAGATGACGCATGGATTGCTGCTGGGGACTTCGCCCGCCAAGCCCGATCGGTTGCCAAATTTCTCGACCTTCGTGACAACTATCACGATGAGGCGGTCGAGCAGACCCTAGACTACGCGGTAACTCGCGTACCACTTGGAGCCTTCTAGCATGGCTTCTGGCCTGTTGGGTGTTGGCGGGGGCGTCCTGAAAGTTTCGGCGATGAACAGCTATATGAACGTGCCGATGAAGGTAGCAAAAGCATTCGAAGCGATTGAACCGGCAGAAAAGCCTTATCAGATGATGCTAGGCGACCAGAATGTTTACGCCAATGTCTATCATGTGCTTGTCGTTGGCATGAGCATCAGCACAGTCCTCTTCGTAGTCGGGATTGTGTTGGCTCTCCTGCATCCGCACTATGTTCCGTTGACAACCATGTGGATCCAAGAGCACTATCGCTGGGCGCTCGTTATTTCTGGCTTGAAGGACCTGAGCCCGACAACCATCATGATGGGGGCCACAGTCCTTCTGATTCTCACGCCGGTAGTGCGCGTGGTCGTTTCGATTTACGCCTTTTATTAGGACCATGACACCAAGTATGTAGTAGTTACCAGCATTGTATTCCTGGTGATTGTTCTTACTGTGATTTTGGGCTGGCTGGGGTTGAAATAGATTCAGGCTTTTTCACAACGTTGCGTATGAGAGGCTTCGTGCAGGGTATATGCGGACTGGCCGTCAAAGGGCACTGACCGGGTAGTCGCAGTTATAACATTTACTTTCAGATCGCAAGTTCTGGCCGTTGAGCAGCGCGCGGTCAATACCTGGGCGGATTTGGTGTGGCTTCTATGTCCAGACGCGATACGAGGTAAGCATTTAAGAAGATAGAGTCTCATTCGCGACGTGCCTGATTGTTTTTGCTGTACCCCTGCTTAACGAAATTCCTTGTTGAATTTCGATATCGGGAAGCGACCCTTTCATCGGAATTGTGGCCTGGACAAGTACTACTTTTGGCCTGTGGCCGCATTTTGACCCGGTTTGGCTCCTGAGGTCACCGGCGCCGGCTGTTCCGGCTTGCCTTCCAGTACCGCCACGACAGTCGGCGGCAAGTTCCTGGCGTTTCCCAGAAACCGGCTTATTTCCAGGATTTGTTGGTCTGTGAGAGATCCCTTGAATCCCGGCATCCCCGTCAGCCGGATTCCATTTCTTACTTTCCAGTAAGCCTTGGGGCTGGCGGGACGGAACGGATGCGCGGCGTCGTAAGTGGTGGGGCGATCAGGCCGGAAGAACTGTGGTGGATGAGGATACATACCCTTTGAGATTGCACTCTGCGGCTCATTCGGGAGTCCGTGGCAAACCGCGCAGTTCTCCCGGTAAAGAGTTGCGCCACTTTTCAGATTTGATTCGGTGGCCGGGATGGTGTCAATCTCCGGGTGATCACGTGACAAAGTTGCGTGCATCGCGAGCTTTGCAAAGAATCGTTCAAAAGGCAGAGGGGAAGCCGACGTTGAGACCGGCGCGTATCCGGAACGAAGGTAGAGATAGAATGCTGCGGGGAGCAGGAGCAACCCCGCTACGAATACAATCACGTATTTCTTGATCATTGCACCAGCCTTTTACTCATAATAACAGTTGCCCCAGCGGGGAAGCGTGGAAGACATCAGCGCTACCGTTGGCACGGGCCGGCTGCGTAACGGCTGCTCCGACCAATGCCTGCCATGACGTTCAGCGTCCGTCCATGATGACGCTGTAGCGTGCATGGCAATTGACGCTCGGATAGAAGTTCACAGTCTTTGTCATGCCTTTTGCGCGGACGCTGAATACGACTGGCGGGTTGTGGACTTTTTCTGGTAGCCCCACAAAACGCGCTTTACCTTCGCTGTTGGTTCCGACGTTCAGGTCCATCTTCTTCATGCCCATAAATCCGTAAGCGATTCTGACTGAAATGTCGGCGTTGTAGAACGGCTGGTTCGTTGTCTGGCTGACGGTAAAGTCCGCCGTACAGGGACCAACACCCGCATCGACCTGCGGAACCGGAACTGATGGTTGCGAGGCTAGCGCCCCTCCGGCAAGAAACAAGCTGAGCAGCACAGTCAGGGTGACGTTCCGCGCCTGCCAAACACTCATAATTCCTGCATTCGACTTTATCACTTGAAACCTCTCTTTGTAATTTGTATGGAGATCAAGCACCTTATTCTCAGATTCCAACCTTGCCGCACGAGTTGCCGCCAGGCTCTCGGTGGCACGTTCACCGGTTGGGGCCTCTCTCCGTTATGATAGAGCGGCTGGAAGAAACCTGACCATGTTTGAGCTTGAGATTCGCTGCTGGCAAACCCAAATTGCGGGCTCGCACGATTTCAATTTCATGGACCTCGCCGCTCTCTATAGCCCGGGGATGCGGATGCTGGGCTGGCTTCGGCCGGTGGACGACGCCAAAGGCATTGTGGAAACGGCTTCCTGCGTTCGGACCTTCTTTGACAAGATGCTCACGGGGACCTCACCGGGGCTGCCGGCGGCAGGCTCCGAGTCGGGCTGCGCTTTTCAGCCTTTTGGCCAGACCCCGGCCACTTTTTAGCCTCGCATTTACTGACAATCCCGCAACAACCCGTCCGTCCATCGCTGAGCCGCCGGCTGGCATTTCTTTGCTGCGTTTATTGGGGTCTTGTCAATTGTTGAGCTTGACCCACCAAGTCTTCACTGGCATTCTGATTCCAAGGGACCCGTCATGGCCCTCCAGGGAACATTCCGGATCTTGCTTCTCTACGACGTTGCGGACTCCATCGATCTGGAGCGGCTGAAGTCGATTCTCCGCGTCCCGCCTGCCGAGCGCCTGCCCAGCTTTATGCATCCTACTCCCGAGTACGTGCGTTTCGAATTGCCACCCGTTATTGAGCACCTCGACCCGATCAGACTTGAAACAGGGGAGCAATTGGAAGCTCGAATCAAGTACTACGATTACGGCGTCATCAGCCTCGATATGGAATTGCCATTCGCGTGTGATTGGGACGCGCTGGTGAGGTCGTCCGCAGAGTGGATTGCTGCTCCGAACATTGAAAACCGGGCGCTGGAGGTGGTGCGCCGCAGCCTGCAGCGAGTTGCCGGTGCTCTCGTCAAGCCTTACGGCAGCCTGTCGACGGAAGATTACTACGTCATCGAGTTGCGCGAGGCGCAAGGCTCGGAAGGAAAGTCCGCGACAGCCGGTGAGTTGCTGGCACACCACGGTCGGGAGATCGCGCAGATCATCCGCGGTGAGGCGCGTCTTCTTTCCGATGTGGAACGGCAGCAGATTTTGCAGTCGAGCCTTTCGTATTATCCCTCCGATTTGCTTGTGGTCGGCTGGACGGCAGCGCTGGTATACGACACTGCCGAAGGCGCCGCCCCTACCATCCAGCTTCTTGAGTATGCCAACACACAACTGCTCGAGTTTCGCCATTATGACAATCTCCTGACTCGTGTTCTGGACAATGTCTACCGGTCGCTTGAACGCCACAGCGGCCCGGTAGCCCGATGGCGGCTGGCACGCGAAGCCGAACGCTTGAACATGATTCGCCTGGATGTGATGGAACTGGCGGAGCGGACCGACAACGCCATCAAATTCCTGAGCGACATGTTCTACGCGCGCCTTTATCGTATGGCGGCAGGAAAGGTAGGAGTTCCAGATTATCGCCACCTGGTGGATGAGAAATTGCGAACTGCGGCGGAACTTTACCAGTTTATGGTCGATCAGTTTGAGCACGCGCGCTCTTTTGTCCTGGAACTCTCCATCGTTATCATCCTGATCATCGATCTCATTTTTCTGTTCAAGGGGAAGTGAGGCTAGCAAGTGCATCACCGCGAAGGATGAGGAGGATGTGCCCTCCGGCTTCGCAGTGCATGCTGACTCTTGTGGATGGTTGGGTTTGGTCCCCTAGCTTTTGATGGTGAACGTGGTCCAGGGCTCCGAGGGCATATCGTGGAGCAACGGTGCCTGCCAGTCAAATTCCGGGTGCTCTTTCAGATGCTGGGCCGCGTTGAAGCCTATTCCGCAGCAATGGCCGGCTGATGCGGAAAGGGCCATTTCCCCAATCATGGTTGCATCCGCCACTTTGTTTTGCACGGCGCCCGCAATGCCGTAGGGGGGCTGCCAGGTGCCCGAACCACGAGGTGAAAGATCCACATGCCCACACAAGGTCCGCTCATCGGGGTCGACCTTTTTCTCAAAAGTATCGTAGTGGTCGCCCAGGAATTTTTGCGCCATGGCCATATTGATTTTGCCCTTGTTTTCCGCCATTAACTGATTCCAGCGCATATGACGGGCGTTGGCGCTTGCGCTCATGTCGTTCAGATTAAAATTGGTTTCCTCACTGGCCAGTTTGGGGCTGACCGGGAAGTTTGAGCCTACGAAGCAGCCGTCCTTGGTACGCCAAAGGTTAACATTCTTCAAACCCAGTTCCAGGTCCGCCACCTCATTGGCCTTGTGGTCGGCGATCAGCCAGTTGTTGGCGTATCCGCCGTTGTTGCCAGTCTTCATGATGCGCACGTAATCGTCAATAGAGATGGAATACTGCATCCCTTTGCGGGCGCGCACGAACTCCGGAATGCCCGTGGGATCGTACCCGGAGAAGCCGGAGATGGTGGTCTCCGTGATCGCGATTCCTGCTGAGTTGATGCCAAAGTCATCGCCGCTGTGGATGAAGCCCGGATAACCATCCATCAGGATCCGGTAGCCGTGCGAGGGGACGATGTCATAGATGATGGTCCACCGCTCGCCCTCCAGATAGTTAGTCCAGCAGTTGTGGGCAATCACGACCTTTCCGTCGTGCGTATAGCTGCCGGTGGCTACAAAGGCACTGCAATGCTCTGGCACCATCAATTCGGCGGCCTTTTCGGCATGGTGAGTCTTGTCGTACTCCTTGACATAGTAGTCCCATTCCATGGAGGCGTTCAACGCAACCACATCCCACAGGTCAGACTTGCTGCCCCGGGCACGCAGGCCGTCGGTGATACCCTGCAATTCCTCACGGTATTCCGCCTCGATCTTCGGCCACATCATGTTCTTTGCCGCGTCACGGTAGAAATTCCAGTCGTATTTCTTATTGTGCGTCTGCTCCAGGATGGTGACCTTCATGCTGTCTTCGATCCGGTCAGCAAGCAGATAGCCGTGCTGGTAGCCGACTTCGGCCGGCGTTCCTTCCAGATGCACGAACGTCCAACCGTTTTTCTCCGGGCTGCGGAATGCCCCCTTCAGCCTGGGGTCCGGCTTCGGTTGATGATTGGCTGAACTGCAGGAGACGTCAAGCAGCAGCGCACTGGCGAGACCGGCCAAAGAACTCTTAATGAATGCCCTTCGATGCATAGTTCCCTCCACTTCTTCGAATAATGTAGCCTAAAGTATCACTCAATGAGGTTCAAGGAAAAGCTAGTAAAGGAAGTTATGTGAATCGCCTGCAATCATACTATTGTTGGGCCCGAGACTCCGTAAGGCTGACAGCCGCTCCGTGCCAAATGGCGCCTGTCACCGGGCTGTCCATCCTCCATCGATGAGAATCGTGTGGCCCGTGATCAGCGAAGCAGCCGGCGATGCAAGAAAAACCACTGCGCCGGTCACTTCCATAGGTTCGCCAATCCGGTGCAGGGCTGCGATGCGCTCGACGGTGTCGGCGCGGAACGCCGGGTCGGCCAACGCTGCTTCCGTTCCCGGCGTAAAGATAAATGTCGGCGCAACGGCATTTACGTTGATGTTGTATTTGCCCCACTCGACCGCTAGGCATTTGGTCATGTGCGCAATTGCGGCTTTGGTGGTGCAGTAGACCGATTCCGTGGGGAGCGCCACAAAGCCCGCCTGCGAACTCATATTAATGATGCGTCCGCGCTTCTGCCAAATCATTACACGGCCGGCAGCCTGGCTGGCGAAGAACGTGCCCTTCACATTCACAGCCATGGTGTAATCAAAGTCCTCTTCTGTGAATTGCTCGGCCGGATGGCCGGGTGCCACGCCGGCGTTGTTGACCAGAATGTCGAGCCGGCCAAAGTGGGCGACGACATCCTCGACGGCGCCGTTAATCTGGTCGAGATGCGCCATGTCCATTTGAAGTGGAAGGGCTTTGCGGCCCATGGCTTCAATTCCATGGACCACGTCAGCCCCGGTTTCCCGGTTGCGAAGGCCGAGGACAACGTCCGCACCCGCATTCGCCAGGGCCAATGAAATTGCACGACCCAGCCCGCGCGCCGCACCGGTCACCAGCGCCACCTGGCCGCTCAAGTCAAACTGCGGGAAATCGTTCATTACTGTTCCTTGAAAAGGACCATCAGCAGATGCTGAACAAAATAGTTTGCCTGATATTCACGTGCGAATGGGATCGCTGTTGCGTCATCTCCATTACAGAGTCGCTGGCTCTGAAACGTTTGCGGACTCTGCATGGAGGATTTTCATCCTGGACCCGTAGAAGGCGTAATGCGTAACCACGGCGTAGCAGATGAGGGGCACAATCATGGCAATGGCCATGCTGTGCCAGATTCCGTACAGGAGTCCCATGGCTGGCGGAGCAGTTGCGCCTCCGACAATGGCCATGATGATGCACGATCCGCCAAGCTTGGTGTTCGCACCCAGTCCCTTGATGCCCAGCGCGTAAATGGTGGGGAACATCAATGACATAAAGAAACTGGTGAGGAACACGGCCCAGACTCCAACCCAGCCCGGGAACAGGACTCCCACTGCAACCATCGCCATGTTGATGATCCCAAAAGCGCCCATCAAGCGGGCAGGGCGGAAAAACTTCATCAGGTAAGTGGCCACAAACCGGCCAACGCCGAACGCCACCAGACTGCCGGTCAGCAGGTAGCCGGCGACCTTTTCGGTTTGATGAGTGTAGTCCTGGATGTATTGGATCAGGAAGCTCCAGGTTCCCACCTGCGCTCCTACATAGAAAAATTGCGCCGAGACGCCCTGAAGGAAATGAGGGTAATGCAGCAGATCGCTGAGCCTGCCTTTATCGCGAGAATCCCTGGCGTCAGCTTCTTCTTTGATCTCGGGAAATTTTGTCCGCAGAATCAGAATCGCCATGACCCAGACCACGACTCCGAGAACCATGAAAGGATGTACCACTCGCAGCGTTTCGGTTTGCAGGTAAGCCTTGAGCGTGCCCTGCGCTTTGAGCGTGTCAATCTGCTGGCTGTTCAGTTCAATTCCCGAGAAGATGAAAACCGTGCCGACCAGCGCTCCCGTTATAGATCCCAGTGGGTTAAATGATTGCGAGAGATTCAGCCTTTGCTCGGAGGTCCTTGGGTCGCCCAGCACGGCGATAAAAGTGTTGGACCCTGTTTCAAGAAATGAAAGGCCGCTGGCAATGACGAACAACGCAAACAGGAAAAAACCGTAACTTCCCGCCTTCGCGGCTGGCCAGAACAGGAATGCGCCACTGCCAAAAAGAAACAGACCCGTGGCCAGACCCGCCTTGTATCCAAACCTTCGCATCAAAAAGGCTGCCGGCATCGCCAGACAGAAATATCCCAGATAAAAGGCAGACTGCACCAGCCCTGCCTCAAACCGCGTGATTTGGAACGAGGTCATGAACTGCTTGATGAGGATGTCATTCAGGTTGTTGGGAATCGCCCAGAGGAAGAAAAGCGCTGTGACCAGAACGAAGGGCAGCGTGTTTCCAGGGGAAAATAGTGGGGGACGCTCGTTGTTTTCAGTCGTCATGCTCATGATTGTTTTTCAAGAGGCGCAAGGCCTGGTTGTGCATACGTATCCGCGATTGTCTGAATGGCCCCTATGAAATTGATCGGGGATAATGCCTCAGCCGCGCAGGCTGCGATACTCCTGGAGACACAGCTCCGCAGTCTTCATTTCGGGGTATCGGCTGCCTTCCTGTTCGATCAGGTAATATTCAACACCGCCCACGCTTTCAGCGGCCGCAAAGATCTTTTTCCACGGCGCCACGCCTTCACTGAACAGCACCTTGTAGCCCCCCTTGGGGGACCAGTTCTTGAGATGAACAGAGCGAATGCGCCCCGGGTTTCTCTTGATCCAGGCCACAGGATCGTTGCCGGTCTCAAGGCAGGTGCCCACATCGAGCTGGAGCATAATACTCTTGTCAGTATTGGCTGCGAGCACTTCAATCGGCTTCTGGCCATCCACCGGGATCCATTCGAGATCATGGTTATGATAGCCGGCATGCAAGCCGTGAGCGGCCATCGTATGGTTTGCCTTGTTCAGCGTTTCTGCGACCCGCTTCCAGCCGTCGATGGTGGTCACCTCGCCGGCCGAAGCCATGACAATATAACGCGTCCCGAGAATGTGGTTCAGCTCCATTGCCTTGCCGATTCCTTCCGGCGTGAATGACTTTGGATCGTTGTGTGTGGAGTAGCAGCGGATGCCCAGATTGTCCAACTCGCGGCGGACCTTCCTGGCTTCGTCGGGCGTCCAATTGTAATAGGGCGCGTAGAATTCCACGCACTGGTAGCCCATTTGGGCAACCTTCCTGACCGTTCCAGCCAGGTCTTTTTGCAGGTCGTTGCGGACCGAATAAAGCTCAAGTCCTATCGGAATGTGTTTCGCGGCCGCGGCCGCTACCGCGGCAACTCCCAAGGGAGCCGCCGCAAAAAATGCCAGAAATGAGCGACGAGAATAAGCGTCATGGTTTTTCATAGTAGCCACACAATACCACAAGAGCGGAAAGGCGTTCACCTGAAAAGAGAAGAAATCTGCCGACTGTGGGCGACAAATCCGGTTCCGAAATCAGGGCATGCAGCGCACATAATGCCTGGGGATACTCCATGGCAGGGACGAGGGGTTTGGGCTCCTTTCCGGGGGACCGGGCTTTTGCCGTTTAACTATGAAATTTTTCTTGACAAGAGTTTCGTTTGGCACTATATATCGTGGTCAGGGAAGCACCTGGCTACTAGATGTGGACCTTGTGCGGGCTTTTTCCCCTTCAGGGAAGGAGGTCTATGGCCGAAAAGAAGAAAGCGAAACCCAAGCCGAAAAAGAAGTAAAGGAAGCCAATCAAAAGGTGTTGATTTGCCCAGGCCCGCCTTCCTTCCTTGGCGGGCTTGGTGTTTTAGGGCGAATATTGACGCAGTCGTACGAACAATTCGGCGTGGAAAAGATCAAAACTTTTCGTCTCCGGCTGGTTGTTCAGTTGGTGATGCAACGACGTGCTATCCGAGGCCAGTAGACCTCAGTGAGGCATCGTCTCCCATTTCCGGATTGGGAATGGATTCTCGTGGTTCCAGGCGTGCCCTACGGGCTACGATTGAATCGGGAAAGCGGCGGATGCGGCGGTTGTAAGTGCTGACGAGTTCGTTGAAAAATTCCTGCTGCTCTTCGATGCTTCTTTCCAATTCGGCATTCTGCTTTCGGAGTTTGACAAAATTGCTGTTGGACTTCAGTCCAGGAAAGTCCGCAGCAATATTGAAGAGCCCCTCGATTGCGCCTGCCATGGCGATGTTAGCCAGAGACTTTTCCTGCAGCGTGCGCGCTTTCAGGTAATCAGCCCTGGCGCGTGCGATGGGCTCAAACGCTTCGTGGTCGTGCGGCATATATCCGCGGCAGGTCCCAAGGAGCTTGGGCAATTCGTCGTGCCGTTGTTTCAGTAGTGCGTCAACACCAGCCCAGCTCTTATCCAGATCGATCCTCAGCCTCAACAGGTTCTGGCGCGTCTTAGAAAAATACATAAGGATTACTATGATGGCCAGAACCGGTACAGCCACAACGATCCATATCCAAAAACTATGCATACCCGCAAACTCCTTCGATGAATCCGCCTCATAATATCCACAGATGCCGAGCTGCATCACTTTAGAGCCCGCCACCGGAGGCCTTCACAGCACTCGCCTGCTTACAGACAATCGGTTACAGAAACGTGAACCTTTGCGCGCTTGACTCGAAAACAAAACGAACGAAGTCCATCCTCGCGAGGCGAGGAGGTTAAACTACGTTACCACAACCGAACGGAATAAAGCCGGAAAGTGAATCGGCACCTGCGAGCGCCTGATCGATCTGCCCTATCCACTGCCGCAGGCGAAACCCAGACTGTTCAATTGCCAATTTGTGGCCGCGTTGTCGTGCTGGCCGGTAACGAAGTTGCTGCGCTCAGTTCGCCGGTGAGGGTTCCGGAACCGCTTCGCCATCCTTGCGCGGGTCAGAAGCGCCGAAATTCACTCCCGTCTCAGAATTGTGAAGGACGGCCTGTCCACCGCCGACCCATTCCGCGTATGGGCCCACAACGCGCAAGTCATATCCCAGCACGGAAAGTCCGGTCAATGTCTTCTTGGGAACCCGACTTTCGATCAGGTAACTGCAGCCGCCCCGGCCGAATTTATTAAACCGAGGCGCTTCGAGTGCCTGCTGGATGTTCATCCTGTAATCAATGATGTCTGAAACGAACTGCGCCTGGGCCAGCGGCTGATTTCCGCCGCGCATAATTCCGAAGCCGATGTGAATGTCACCGCGCTCCATGAACGCCGGGATAATGGTGTGGAAGGGTCGTTTGTGGGGCGCAAGGACGTCAGGGCTGCCGGGCTTCAGCGTGAATCCGGTGGCGCGGTTCTGCAGAATGATGCCTTAGCCGCGCACCGCAACGCCCGACCCGAATGCGCCGGCCAGACTCTGGATCAGGGAAACAATGTTTCCGTCGCGATCGACCGCCGTAAGGTAGCTGGTGTCCGTGCCTGGATGCGGAGTGGCGATGGCAATATTCGGATCAGCGCCCGGCGGCGTGCCAGGCTGATAGTCGCATTTCGCCTGGTCGGGGTCAATCAGTTTGGCCCGTGCTTTCGCGTAGTCCATGGAAAGCATCCCGTTGACGGGCACTTTGACGAAACGGGGATCTCCAACATAGCGATGAAGGTCCGCGTAGGCGAGTTGCTGCGCCTGCATCTCGATGTGAAATCTCTCCGCGCTTTTTGCTCCGTATGTTGAAAGCGGAAACTGCCCCATGATGTTCAGCATCTCAAGAGCGGCGATACCCTGCGTATTCGGAGGAATCTCAAAAACCTTCCAGCCGTGATAATCCGTTTCAATGGGCTCGACCCATTCCGCCTTGTACTCACTCAGGTCCTGCGGGCTGATGACTCCTCCGAGTTCCTGCGATGTTTTCACAATCGCGCGCGCAATGCTGCCCTTGTAAAAAGCTCGTTCGCCTTCGTTCGCGACCAGTTCCAGGGCGCCAGCGTACTCGGGATTGCGGAAAATCTGGCCAAGCTTAGGAGGCTGTCCTCCCGGGAGATAGACACGCGCCGCTTCCTTGTCCTTGCGCAGCACATCGCTGTATGCCGGCCAGTACATGCTGTTCCACTGTGTGATGGGGAAGCCGTGCGAGGCATAGTATATGGCTGGTTTGAAAAGGTCCTTCCACGGCAGCTTGCCGAATCGCTGATGCAACTCCCACCAGCCCATCACGCAGCCCGGGATGCTGACAGAAAGAATTCCTGTGCCTGGAATGCGCTTCAGACCGTGCGATTTAAGGTATTGGAGGGTGAGCCCTTCGGGCGCCCAGCCGCTTGAATTCAGCCCGCTGACGGTGCCGCTCTTCGAGTCCCATTCGATCGCGAAAAGATCGCCTCCCATTCCGTTCATCATGGGCTGCATCACTCCCATCGTGGCGCTGGCGGCAATCGCCGCGTCCGCGGCCGAACCCCCTTCGGCAAGAATGGATGCGCCCGCCTGCGCGGCAAGGGGCTGTTCCGCAGCAACAATTCCAAGTTGTGATGAGACCATGGAACGGCCCTGCGACCAGGTCATAAGCCTTTCAGAGCGCAGCAGCGGGACAGCGATCCCCACGCAAGCTGCAACAACTACTAAAATCAGCAATCCCCTCTTCATGTGTCACCTCCCTGAATCCGCCTCCAGCGGCGGCCCGCTTTCCCGTGGGTGTCCGCCGTAAGTTCTTGCGCGTGTCATTTGAATGCCGGGAATATTTTGCCCCGCCCCACGCGTTTACGGGTAGTGGGAAAATAGAAATTTCAAGGGCAGGGCCCTGTGGTTATTTTCCATAGTGGATGACCGGCCCTCATTTAGCCGCCACTTGAAAAGCCGGGTGGGCGTAGACTAAGGGCAGTCGGAAGTATCTTGGAGAGGAAGCATCCTTTCTGGTATGTCTGACAGCCATCTCCGGTATGATTAAGACATGGGCAAGGCAAGCCTGACCCGGCAGGAGCGCAAACGGTTATGCGATCGCTTGACAGCCCACGATGCCATGCCGAGTTTTCGCATTCTGGAACACACCGCTGATATTGGATTTGAAGCCTTCGGCTCGACGCTTTGCGAAGTGTTTGAAAATGCTGCGCGGGTGCTCGCGCACTTGATCGCGGAGCCAACAACCGTTGAGCCCAGAGCGGAAATCCGCATTGAAGTTCAGGGGGCGAACCCTCCTGATCTTCTGGTAAACTGGCTTAGTGAAATTCTTTTTCAGCATGACGCCGAGCGCTGGTTGTTTCGCGATTTTAGAGTTGAAAGTCTTGACGATCATGCCGCCACAGGCATAGCACTGGGCGAAAAATTTGACGAGGCACGCCACCAGACCAACCTGATGGTCAAAGCCGTAACTTACCATCAACTGAGCCTGCAGCAGACGGCAGGCGGATGGCGGGCGCAGGTTTACCTTGACATCTGAGATGCAATACGATGCTCCGGCACACTCGCCGGCCGCTCAAATCAGGCTTGGAGAGAACCGCTTGTCCCGCGTACCGGCGACCTTTTCTCCGCGTGCTGCACGCCTTACGGGAATGCTGTTCCCGTGGCTTTGGGTGCCGTTTGGACTGTTGCTGGTTCTCGCTGCGCCGCGCACCGTTTTTCCTGCAAATGACAGTTTCTATCACGTCCAGGAAATCAATCCGCATGTTTTCGTCTGGGTGGCTGAGGACATCCTTAACCAGGAGGGCGACCCGCAATTCAATCGCGCCGGAAACGCGGGGTTCATCATCACCCAGGACGGTGTGGTCGTGGTCAACACGACCAACTCGCCTTTTAACGCCCGCGCATTGCTCTACGAGATTCGCAAGCGGACGGACCAGCCGGTCCGCTACGTGATCAACACCAGTGCTTCACCTGACGTCATGCTGGGCAACGAAGCCTTTGCGGACTTCAGCCCGGTGATCCTCTCCACTCCGCAGGCTGCGGAGCAGATGCGCAATTACCGGAACGAATTTCCCGCCCGGCTTGATCGCGACTGGAAATTTGCGGCCAGCATGCGCGGCATCCATCCGCTTCCGCCCACTCAGACTTTTGACAAGGACACGACGCTCGATCTGGGCGGTCAGCAGATCAAGCTGATTAACCTAGGCGACAACAATTCTCCGGGCGACGCCGCTGTCTACCTTCCGCAGTCGAAGGTAGTTTTTCTTGGCAACGTTTTTGAAAACGATTATATTCCCCGGATCGGCTCGGCGAACCTCAAGCAATGGATTGAAACACTGCAGAAGGTCGTGTCCTGGAATTGCACTGTTTATGTTCCCGGCCATGGCTTGCCGAGCGGACCAGTTCAGGTGCAGCGGTTCCAGCAATTTCTTGAATGGCTTTCCGGGCAGGTGCGGCTGGGAATCCAGAAGGGCAAGTCTCTGCGGCAGATCCAAAACGAACTTGTGCCTTTCCAAAGCGTACACTGGCACGCGCCGGAGCTCGAGGGCGAGGCCGTCACCGCCGTTTACCGGTTGTTGACGCGGCAAGACAATCAGGCTTCATCATCTGCTGAAACGCCAAGTCCATAAACAAAAAGGATCTGCTTCATGAATAATCCCCGACGGGTTTTTCTGGCAGCCATACCCGCTTTGATGGCTACGCGCGCGCTGGCGGCCGAAGAGAATTATTTACCCTCAAAAGTTTATGAATTTTCCAAACTGCCCGTGCATCATGGCAAGACCAATACCTCGCGTCCGGTGCTTGACGGGCTCACACATGAGAACTGCCGCATCGAGCTCCACGAATCGGACCTGGCTCCGGGCAACAGGCCGCACCCGCCCCATCACCATGCCCATGAAGAGATGTTCTTTGTCCGGCAGGGCACGATCGAGGTCACTATCAAAGGAAAGATCTCCAAGGCGGGACCGGGCTCAGTGGCTTTTATTGCTTCGAACGACGAGCATGGTATCCGCAACGTGGGTAATGACCATGCTCAATATTTTGTGCTGGCCATCCACCGGCCGGGTGACAAAGAAAGCTGAAGAGTGACCGACTGGAAAGAACACGGCATTCGTATTGTGCGCGCGGGCGGACTGGACCCGAACACGCCGCAGACGCCCGGCATGTCGCGCGCGGCGGCAATCACGCATGCCCGCACGGGCGCCAGCAAGCTGTGGGCGGGGACGATAGTGGTCGCTCCGGCGGTGTGCAGTGGTGCCCATCATCACGGCGAGCTTGAAACCGTCCTTTACATCGTGCGCGGCTACGCGCGCTTCCGCTGGGGCGAGCATATGGAATACGTAGCGGAAGCCGGCCCCGGCGATTTTATCTACGTCCCGCCCTATGTTCCCCACCAGGAAATGAACGCCCGCCCCAATGAGCCTGTCGAGGCAGTGGTGGTCCGCAGCGGCCAGGACCCCATCGTCGTGAACATCGATTCCAGTCCCGAACCTGGCAACACCGATGCCCGGAAGGATCCTTTCCACTCGCGGGAGTAGCTTTTCCCCGTGCCGCGCACATCTCAAAGGCCGCAATGGATGCGCCGCCCTCACTGAGATTTACGTTCGGCACTATTGACAATTGCGCCGGGCAATGACATTGTCCGAGCGGGGCACCAACCAAAGGATTTCAGGCAACAGGGGAGGGGTACAATGGCGACGACTACGTCCGCGCAGGGGTCGGCGCGTCGGCTTTTTCAGGCCAAGTCCGGCCCGAAGTATCTCCTGTTTGGGTTCGTCGGCCTGATGTTTGTTTACGTTCTCTACCATAATGAAAGCTTTCTAGTCCGCTCTGCAGACCCGGAGTGGGCGCACATTGCTCCATTCAAATGGTGGTTGCTGCCGCACGCTCTAGCCGGCTGCTGCGCGCTTTTACTGGGTCCGATGCAGTTTTCCGACCGGCTCAGGAGGCGCTTCCTTGGGCTTCACAGGATTGTCGGGCGTTTCTACGTGGCTGGAGTCTTTATCCTTGCACCTCTCGGGACCTACATCCAGTACTTTGAGGAGCGCATGGGTGGATCGCGGGAATTCAGCGTCGCCGCCGGCGTGGATGCCGCTCTGCTGATGATCACAACGGGCATCGCTTTTACCTTTATTCGCAAAGGAAAGATTCAGCAGCACCGCCAGTGGATGACGCGCAGCTTTGCGGTTGCACTGGTTTTTCTTGAGGTTCGGGTGGTCGGAGGCGTGACCGGGTGGGAAAATCTTGGAGACGCCGCCAACACCGCCATCGTGTTTGCTTGTGTCGCTTTCTCAATTCTTATTGCCGACATCATCCTGCAGTGGCAGGAAGTACGCCGCACTCGGCCCGCCGCCCGTGGTGAATTGTGATTGACGTTCGCGAAGAAATCGCAAACGCTAAGGTCGGGCCCTATCACTGGCTGGTTGCCATGCTTGTCGGCCTGGCTGTTTTCTTTGATGGGTATGACACTTTCAGTCCTGCCTACGTGATTCACTATGTGATGAAGCCCTGGCATCTGGCCCCAAGCCAGGCCGGGCTGTTGGTATCGAGCGGGCTGGTAGGATTCATGTTTGGCTCGCTCGCGCAAGGCAAGTTCTCTGACCGCTTCGGCCGCAAGGCGACACTGCTTGCGGCGCTGTGGATCGCAACCATTTTCAGCTTCTGCACAGCTGTCTTCGCGCACTCCTTCTGGACGTTTTGTGGTCTCCGCTTGCTGTGCGGCATCGGTCTTGGTGCGCTACTGCCGATCGGTGTCACTTACCTGACCGAGTTCGCACCTCGCCGCACGCTCCACACCTTTACCACCTGGGGCTGGGCTCTTGGCTGGGCCATGGGAAGCGTGGGGGCGTCTCTGGTTGGTGTTTTCCTGACCCCGTCTTTCGGATGGCAGGCGCTTTATTACGTCGCCTCTCTTTCGAGCGTGCTGGCTGTCGCCTGTCACATCGCGCTTCCGGAGTCTCTCCAGTTTGCGGCCATGCGAGGCAGGGTGCGCGATATTCCCGCGACCCTCAGCCGCCTGAATCCTTCTCGGGCGGCGGCTTACGCCGATCCGGATGCGCAGTTTGTCCTTCCGGAGCCGCGCGACCGCACCGCTTCGATGGCGTTACTCCTGTCGGAACGCTATCGCCGCACCTCTCTGGCAGTATGCGCTGCCGCATTCTTCACCCTGTTCGGCATTTTTGGTCTTGCAAGTTGGATTCCCTCGGTCATGATAAGGCGTGGCGAGACCTTTGCTATGAGCTTTGCATTCGGCGGGCTGATCCAGATCATGGGATTCGTAGGTTCATTGCTTTGTGGCTTGCTCGCGGAGCGCACCGGCAGGGACCGCACTTTTCTTTCTGTCTGGTGGCTTGGAGGCGCAATCTCGATCCTCGCTCTTGCTTTGGTCAATCACCACTACCTGAACATTATCTTTGTTGCCGCCGGTGGATTTTGCATTCCGGGTGGGCAGACTATTTTAAACAATTTCACGGCAGCCTCCTACGAAACGGAAGTGCGAGGGACGGCCGTGGGCATGATGCTTGGGATCGGGCGCCTCGGCGCTATCCTCGGTCCTTTCCTGACCGGCTGGCTGCAGCAGGTCTATCCAGGTTCGATGGCGATGTTTGGCGCCATCGCTATGGCCGGGGCGCTGGGCGCGTGCGCGGTCATGATTGCGCGGCCGCGACGCGTAAACGTTATCTCCGGCCATGACATGGCCTCTGCCGCCGCGCGCTAATCCTCATCAATGCTGGTTTTCGATAGTGGTTAGAACCATAGGGCCTCCCACTTTGAAGGTCCGCAGACTTGGCAGTGCGAGCCCGTGGACGGGCCGCGAAAAGAAAGAAACCGGAGCGACAGTGGCAAGAACCTTTGCGCGGGAATCAGCAATCGCGTATAATCCCCCGTCGGTAAATGAGATGGTAAAAGCAGGTCCAGCTATTTTGGGGAGGCATCCCAGTAGAGTTGAATGATGGACAAGCCATGGGGACAAATGCGGATCATGTTCCCGCCATCTGGTGCAATCCAGGGATCAAGACACGAACTTCAATATCGGAGGAATTTCCATGAGGAAGTGGAGACTAATTTTTTCGCATCTTGCCATTCTTGGGCTGATTCTGGGCTTCCAGGCTGGGCCCACTTTCGCGCGAACCTCGAAATCAACCACGAACAATTCATCAACGAAGGCCAAGACGCGCTCAAAATCAAAGAAGAGTTCAAAGAAAGCAAAAACTGAAGCTGCATCAGCAAAAAGCCAAGCTTCATCCGCTCCGCAGAACTCGCGCGTGGCTTCCAACCGAGGCCTTGTCTGGGTCAACCCAGACAGCAAAGTGTTCCACCGGGCCGGCGACCGTTGGTACGGAAAGACGAAAGACGGCAAGTACATGACGGAATCGGAGGCCGTCAGGGAGGGATACCATTTAGCCAAGCCTGCAGGCCGGGCCAAATCCAAGAAGTAACGGGGCTCCGGATCTGCGCAGGCGGGCATGGCATCGTAGCTCGGTCACTTCCGAGCCCGGAGAGATCCTAAGCCCGCCCGGACAAAATAAGGATCGTACTGTGGGCCAACTGCGAGAGAGCAGTAGTCCGGCAACGTTCGCCGCGGCTCCGATCCCGGCGGATAGGGCCACTTTCGGCTGGACATTCCAACGCGACAGAAGTGGCAGCCTTGTGCTATCCAGACCCCTGCAATTCCGCAGAAATCGCATGAGGCGTGGTAACCGCGCCGCTCGTTGTTACGGCAACATTGCCTACCTATTTGTGCGACGGCAGCAGGTTCCAGATGGCCGGGTCTTCAGTGCCTAGCACCCAGGAACAAAATCCCTGAAGTCCACGTTCTTTCACTAGATCGTAGCGCTCTTTGAAAGAGCGTGCGTTGGTGAAGAAGACCCATTCGCGCATGTCGTCGCGATAGAAATAGAACCACGAAGCGCGATCAGCAGGGTCCCATTCGATTTTTGCCCCGTACGTTTGGGCAAGGAGCATGGCGTCAGGAGCACTGATGGAGTTCGTGGCGATGTGTTGCTTGCCGTCCTTTGGCATGCCGGCGTACCAGTGGTAGCCGTAGAGCGGAATGCCCAGCGAGAGCTTTGCCTTCGGCACTGACTTCAGAGCGAAATCGATGTTTTCTTCTACCCACGGATATCCGGCAACGGGGCCGGGTGGCGTGTAACTAGTGTGCTCATCATAGGTCATCAGACAGATTAGATCAACAGATTTAGCTAGAGCTGCAAGGTCGTAAACTCCGCGCCAGTCACGGTAAATCCAATAGCCAAAAGCCGTCTGCCCCGGATAGCCCGGCGCGCTGGGCACGGTAGCAATTGACAACTGGTATCCTGCCTGGTGCAAGGCCTTCGCCGTATTGGCCACCAGATTGGAGAGCCCATCGCGATCCGTCCAACTCAGATCTTCAAAATCAATCTGAAAGCCCGAATAGCCGTCGCGCTTGCAGATCTGCGGCAGAGCTTCGGCAAAGGCGTCTTTTGCAGATTCGTTGTTGAGGAAGGCGTGAAATTCCTTGGTGCCGAAGCCCATGCCGGAGACGATGGGCATGACCGGCACATGATGTTCTTTGGCTGTTTTCATCACGAGTGGATCCGGGCCGCCCCAGACCATGCCGTTTTCGTCCACTGAGTACCAGGTGGGAACAAGGATGTCCACCTTGTCCGCGTGTTCCAGAAAAGAGCGCACGGAGTTCGGACTGCGAGTCATATAAAAGAGTGCTTTGGGCTGTGCCTGGGCGGCAACCGTTCCAAGCAACAGCAGGATGAAGACTCGAACGATTTTGAACATTTGTATTTCCCCCCCTTCTGATCATGAGCAGAAATCTATCTTCGAGCGTGTCTGGCCTCGAATCCAGCGACAAAAGTATACCCTGCAGTCTAGCTGCTTGGGTGCTTTCTTTGCCGCGATGGCAGGGCCGTTCCGGTTTGCGGGCGTGCATTTCGGCCTTACAATTTCGCGGCGTTGGTGCCATACTGCGCGGTGGCCTGCTGGTCCACAAGGCCCTCCGTTCATTCTGGGCCTCGTTCTCTGAAGGAGGTTAATTTATGAAGCTGCGATTGTGGTTTTCTATTATTTTTTTGGCAGCAGCGATGATTGCCGCCATCATGCCTGCTCGCGCTCAGGACTATAACGCGCGCGCCAAGGCCATTGTCAGCAAGATGACGCTGCAGGAGAAGATCGATCAGTTGCACGGGATTCGCACGGCCACACACCACCGTTATGTGCCGCCGCTGCCGCGCCTACACATTCCAGCGATGCTGGTGACCAACGGTCCAGCCGGGGCCGGGCCGGGTGATCCCACACCACAGGAACCCGCTACGGCGCTGCCAGCTCCCATTTCGCTGGCCGCAACCTGGGACACCAATACGGCGCGCCTTTACGGTGTGATTGCGGGCAGGGAATCGCGCGACCTCGCCAACGGATTGCTGGAGGGGCCGGACGTCAACATCGCACGCGTTCCGCAGAACGGCCGCACGTTCGAGGCCTTCGGCGAAGACCCCTATCTGACAAGCGAGATCGGCGTGGCGGAGATTGAAGGCATTCAGAGCCAGCACATCATCGCGGATGTGAAGCACTACGATGCAAACAATCAGGAAGCAGACCGCTTCCGCGTGAATGAGATTGTCGGCGAGCGCGCACTGCATGAAATTTATCTGCCCGCGTTTGACGCCGCCGTTCACCAGGCGCATGTGGCGGCCGTGATGTGCGCCTATCCGAAGGTCAACGGCACTTACAACTGCCAGGACGATCTGCTGATGAACCAGATCCTAAAAAAGAATTGGGGCTTTCAGGGATTTATCACCTCCGACTTTGGAGCTACGCACAGCACCGTTCGTTCGGCGATGGCTGGGATGGACCTTGAAATGCCCACAGGGAAATACTGGAGTGGGGCGCTGCTGCAGGCGGTGAAGTCCGGCCAGGTGCCGATGTCTGTGATTGATGACAAGCTGGTGCGGCGCTATCGCACCATGATGGAACTCGGCGTCTTTTACCATCCGCCGACGCACAAGCCCATCCCCGCAAAAAAGGATGGGGCTATCGCGCGCCGTATCGCCGAAGAAGGCATGGTGCTGCTGAAGAATCAGGGCAACCTGCTGCCGCTCGATGCCGCCAGTCTGCACTCAATTGCGGTGATTGGTCCTTACGCGGCCAAGGCAATTACCGGAGGCGGAGGAAGTTCGCACGTTGTGCCGCTTTACACTGTTGACCCGGTGAAGGGCATTCAGGCCCGGGTCGGCTCCAAAGTCAATGTCACCTTTGCTGACGGCAGCGATATTCAACAGGCGGTAGCACTTGCAAAATCCGCCGATGTCGCCATCGTGATGGTTGGCGACCATGAGACGGAAGGTCGCGACCATCCAATCACACTTCAGGGCAACCAGGACCAACTGGTGGAAGCCGTGGCGGCCGCCAACCCGCACACCGTGGTGGTGCTGAAGAGCGGTTCCGTTGAGCTGATGCCGTGGGTGGACAAAGTGCCGGCGCTGCTGGAAGCCTGGTATCCGGGTGAAGAGGACGGTAACGCTGTGGCCGCCGTGTTGTTTGGCGACTTCGACCCTTCCGGGAAATTGCCGCTGACCTTTCCACGGCAGCTGGCTGACCTTCCAGCGAGCACGCCCCAGCAGTACCCGGGAGTGGATGGTGTGGTTCATTACTCGGAAGGTGTCTTTGTGGGTTACAGGCATTACGACGAAAAGAACATCAAACCGCTATTTCCCTTTGGCTACGGTCTCCACTACACGACGTTTGCTTATAAGAATTTGAAGGTTTCTCCCTCCAGCGTATCCGGCAAGGGAACGGGAGCAGTCACGGTGGATCTTGACGTGACCAACACGGGAAGCCGCGCGGGTGCAGAAGTTGCTGAGCTCTATCTGGGATTCCCTTCGACCGCAACCGTTCCGGAGCCTCCCAAACAACTGAAGGGGTTTGAAAGAGTGGAACTCAGACCGGGGCAGACGGCCCACGTTCAGATTGTGCTGGACAGGAGCTCAATTTCCCATTGGAATACGGAACAGCACGATTGGGCTGTCCTGCCAGGGACTTACAGAGTGATGGTAGGGGCGTCATCGAGGGATATTCGACTTCAAAGTGGTTTTTCCGTCCAGTGAGATCGAGGTTGGCTGACGGAGGGCTGAATGGGCGGTTTGCGCCGCCCATTCAGCATGGGTAGGTTTTGTAGCAGAAGCTGTTCAGGTTAGCGGTCGCGATGGCCACGATCACCATGCCAACGGCGGTCGCCACCATCTCCATGCCACTCTCTGTGTCCACCGCCGAAGCGGTAGATACCGACAAAGCCCGGGCCATACCAGCCACGGCCCCAGCCCCAGTAAGGGTAATTGTACCCAGGCCAACCATAGTATCCCCAGTAGGCCGGATAACCGTAAGGCGGGCGGTTCACGTAAATGCGCTCCGGCCGGCGCTGAAGCGCATCCTGTGGATAGTCCTGCTGGGTCACCGGGCGGAAGGCAGCCTGCCCTGGGATCGTCGAGATGTTGGCCGAGGATACCAGCCGGAAAGTCAGCAGCGCCTCCGGCGGAATCACGGTGGGCTGGCCGCGGGTCAGCAGCACTCCGGCAACGCCTGTGGCAGCGCCAATCCCGGCGCCAATCGCAGCGCCCTCACCCTCTCCGGCAATCGCGCCGATCATTGCGCCAATGCCGGTGGTTGTTCCGATGGCCCCAGCGTCACGTTCCTTGCTGGTGCCTCCGACAGCCTGCACCAGTTGCGTCTGGATGGGCAGTTGGTAGCCGTTTACGAGCGTCAACTCGGTCAGGGCGATTTCCAGTTGGGAAGTGCCCCTAACGCGTCCTGCCCTTTGCGCCTTGATAACCTGCCCTACAACGGTCTGGCCTCGCCGCGCGACAACCCAGCCGTTCACCACCACAGGCTGCTCAAGCGTCGCAGTAAAGCTGTCGCCAGACTGGTTATGATCGCTTGAAAGCGCATTGTTCAGGCGGACCGATACCATGGTCCCGGAGTTGAGCAACAGACTGGGCGGAACAGCCTGATCCTGCGGGGCGCTGTAGCCGAAAGGCCGGTGTTGATTGTCAGACTGCGAAGAAGCTTGCGGAGGTTGCGCAGCCTGAGAAGGGGCAGGAGCCGAATTTTCCGCACTTCCGAGCGGCATGTCTGGCGGCGCACTCACATTGAGGCTGTCAATGACCTTCACCACACCCGGTTCCATGCTTGCAATGCGGTCAACAGCCGACTGCAACCCCGGAGTATCGACGGTACCAGTCAAGGTCACAATGCCATTTTGAGTTGTTACATGGATGTCCTGCGTCTTTAGCGCCGGGTCCTGAAACAGCTTTGCCTGGATCGACGTGGTAATGGAATTGTCATCGCGGCGTTGCGAATTTTGCGGGCTGGCCATCAACAGGCTTGAACTCAGCAAGAAGATCCCGCTTAAGACCAGGACTGACCATTTGAGTTCGCGTTTGATCATCATGACCCCCTCGGCAGCTTACCCTTCTGAAGTCGCAACCTGCTGCCTTGAAACCTACCTTTCACTTGATAAGACGCTGCCAGAACCACCAGAGTTAGGGCCGACCTGAAAAGTGTTTGTAAAATCCTTCCTCATTTCAATCCGTTTCCTGGTGTAGCCGACAGTATTGCTTTTATGTCCCGATGGTTTATGAGCACGTCGGCTTCCATTTATTGCCGATTCCCCGCACTTTAAATAACCCGGGTCCAAACTTGCCTTACTAGCACCTTTCAGAATATCAAACCTGCCGCAAGATGTCTGATTTCTCGCCTTCCCTCCGTTTGAGGTAAAGGCAGCCAGAGTTATTTAAAGCCATTGAACGCACGGGAGTTGCACCTGCCATGGGGTGAAGAATTTCCTGGAGTGTGCCTAAATTTTAACGACATTTGGCCGTAGATGTGCTCATTTTGCGACTGCGGACGAGAAAACATGTTGAAGGCAACTTTTGCCGCCCAAGGCCGGCCCTCCCGGGCTGGGCTGAAAATTCTTTTTTTGACCGCAACTCTTTGGCAGGTCATGTGTTACATAACGTGTGGACGCAATGGCGGTTGACTCTGATGTCGACTTGATGTTGCGGGTTCGGCAGGGTGATGTCAGTTCTTTCGACGAACTGCTGCGGCGCTATCGTGCGCCCCTGATAAGGTATCTGTACAGGCTGGTTCGCGATCAAGCGCTGGCAGAAGACCTGGCTCAGGAGGCTTTCCTCCGCGTTTACAATGCCAGGCACCGCTATCGTCCGGATGCGCGGTTCACAACGTGGCTTTACCGGATTGCCACCAACCTTGCGCTTAACGCCATCCGGGATGCAAAGGGCCGCCAACGACAGGATTCCGGCAATTCCGGTGAAGATAGCGAAAGGTCATTTGAATTTGTGGATACCAGGGTTTCGGTTGAGCAGGAGATGATTGAAACGGACCGCGGCAGGATGATACGAGAGGCCATCGAGTCCTTGCCGGAAAATCAGCGCGCGGCGGTGATCCTGCACAAGTATCAGGACGTGGATTACCGCCAGATCGCAAAGGTCTTAAAGGTCTCGGAGAGCGCCGTCAAATCACTCCTGTTCCGCGCCTATGAAACCCTTCGCGTGCGCCTGGAACCACTTGTCAGGGAGGGGCTGTTATGAAGTGCAGGGAGCGTGAAAACCTTTTCTTGTTCATTCATCAGATGCTGGGGTCCGATGAGAGCGAACGGATGCGCCAGCACTTGGCCAAATGCACTGAGTGTGCCCGCGCCGCAGAAGAATACCGAAAGCTCGATTCGGCGCTTGACCACTGGGTTGCCGCGGAGCCTTCGCCGTGGTTTGACGCCGGGGTACGGGCCCGCATAGAGTCGAGCGCGCGGAAGAAATCCTGGCTTTTCGGTTTCGGACGGCCACGGGCGCTGGCGGCCGGAGTGGCCGCCATTGTTGTGATTGTGGTTGCAGTGGTGGTTTTCGACCACCCAAGGGTGGCTGAAATCAACCAGCCGCTGAGCAGTCTGGAGCAACCGGTAACCATTACCCCCGGGCCGCGGGCGCCCACGACAACCGCGTCGATGCGGAAGCCGCTACCGCCCGAAGAGCAGTTGAAGATGGACGAGAACCTTTCTGTGCTTGAAGACTATGATGTCGTGGCGAACTTTGACGCGCTTTCGGAATTGCCGCAGGCAAGGGAGAATTAGCAAGGCTCATTTTCTCTCTCTTGTCCTCCGGAACGGGCGGCCTTTCCGCCTCGCCGGGCCGGTACGATTTACGATGAGAAACGGGCTTCTCAATTGGATAGTTCAGGCGCTGGTGCGGCGGTGTCGTCTTGCAGTGGTGCTTTCGATGTTGCTCGCCTGCTTGCTGCCCGGAGCGATTCCCACCTTCTCGCAGCGCATGCGGTCGCCGACGGGGGCGGGACGCCGTTTTGAGCGGATGCCGATGCGGCAGACGATGCGGCGACCGGTTGCACGGCGCCCTGCGTTCTTCGAGCGGCTTCGCGACCTGCCCCCCGCAGAGCAGGAGCGCGTTTTGAAGAATGACAAACGCTTCCGCAAACTTTCCCCTGAGCGCCAGCAGGAGATCCGGGACAACCTCCAGCGCTGGAACTACCTCTCGCCGGAACAGAAGCAGGAGGTCCGCCAGCGTGAGAAGGTTTACTCCCAACTCACGCCTGAGCAGCGACAGAACGTGCGCGAGATGGCCGGTGAGTGGCAGAATCTGCGCCCGGCGGAGAAGCAGCGCGTACGGCAGGCGCTTCGGCGCATGCGTGGCATGACACCCGAGGAGCGACAGAAATTTCTTGAAAGCCCGCAATTTAGCCAGGGTTTTTCGCCCCAGGAGCAGAACATCCTCCGCGGGCTTGGGCGGCTGTTTCCCCGTGGTGACGGGCCGGATCGCTGACTTTCCGCCCTCCTCTTGCCGCGACTTTTGCGCTTATGGCCCAACGGCAGTTTCGTAGACGCCCCAGGCATGTCAGTCTGCCCTTCCAAAATCTTGCCTTAATTTTGATTCAAGGTAATACTTAGTTTAAAAGCCGACCTGCCTTGAGGGATGAAACTATCGGGAGGCGCGGCAGACGGCTCAGGGCGCTAGGGGGAACGGGTCAAGGGTTGAAAACGCGAAGATGTTTATCAATCTCCCAGCGAACCACCAGATGACAAAGAGGAGACTAGAATATGCCGGACAAGGAAGATAAACGCGACATTGGGCACGCTATGTTTGGGTTTAACGAACCGCGTCCCTCGCGGACCGATTCCACCCAGCCGCCCGCCGGACCGCAACCCGGCGCGCCGCAAGCCGGTCCCACACAGGCGACTCCGCAGGGTGCACCGCAGGCTTTCCCTGGACCTGGACAGCCACCACAAGCGCCGCCGGGACAGCCTCAATACATCTACGTTCAGGCGCCTCCGCCGCCCCCGGCGCCGTTGCCAGTTCCACAGGAGGCTGCGGGGCCAAGCAAGCTGCTGATTGCTCTGCTGGCGCTACTGTTGATCGTGGGCGGGGTTAACCTTTACCTCGCGTTGGGGCAGCGAAAGGTCCAGCAGCAACACGCCGACCAGTTGACCCTGCTGACAAAGAGGATGGATGGGAGCGACGACCGTTACGCGCAGTTGAAGGGCCAGTTTGATGTGACCGCCGAGAAGCTGGGTATGACTCAGGAGGAACTGGCGCGTGCCCGCCAGCTTACGGCAAACATCCAAAGACAGCAGCACGCAGCCGTCCAGCAGTTGAATGCAGCCATTCAGCAAAAAGCTAGTGCGCAGGACCTGAACAAACTGGAGACGGACTCGAATGCGAAGTTCGGCAACCTATCGGGCGACATCGCGGGCAACAAGAAGGACCTTGAAGCGACCAAGGAAGCCCTGATGGGAACCAAAGGAGAACTCTCAGGCGCCATCGCGCGGACTCATGACGAGTTGGTGGCGCTTGCCCACCGCACAGACCGTGACTACTTTGAATTCAACCTCCAGCGGAGGCATGACCGTAAGAAAATTGGCAGTATCATGATCGAACTGCTGAAGACCAACCAGAAGCAGAACCTTTACACGATCGACCTCTTTTTCGACGACAAACGCACTCAGCGCAAAGACCTGGCACTCGATGAGCCCGTCTATTTCTACGTCCAGGGCGCTCAGAGCGCGCTTGAGCTGGTGGTGAACAAACTGGACAAGAACAGAATCAGCGGGTACGTCAGCACCCCGAAAGGGTTCTTCCCGAGCACTCCGAACGTGCTGACCGCGCGACCCAGTTAGTCGGTCGATTGCCGGGCGCTTGATCGGTGCCGGGAACAATTCAATAGTGAAAAGATGCGAAGGCGTCCGGTGATGAGTGGACGCCTTCGTGATTTAATGGCGTAGTGATGCTTTACTGGGCGGTAACGCTCGTGTGGGCATCGAGAACCCTGGCCAACTCGCCGTAAGGCCGGGCGCCGATCAACTGTTCGACAACTTTTCCGCCCTTCACCAGAAGCAGCGTGGGGATGGAGCGGATGCCGAACCTGCCGGCAAGCTCCGGAACGTCGTCCACGTTCACCTTGGCGAAGTTGAAGTGGCCGGAGTAATTGTCTGCCAGCTTTTCAAAAGTAGGTTCCATTGCCCGGCAAGGCGCGCACCATGCGGCCCAGAAATCTACAAAGGTAGGCTTGGGGTCCTTTTCAAGGGCTTGCCATTGCTCGTTGTTCACATGCTTAATGTTTCCCATGTACTGTTGTCTCCTCAAAGTAAGCTGCCTTATTAAGAGATGCGGAAGGAAGCAAAAAGTTTCGGCCAATAGTGTGCGGGAGAAAGAGATCTTGATGGCTTTGCAAGTGTCATAATTTCAGTAATATAGAACTGAAAAGCCTTGCCGGGCAATGGGAGGAACGGATGCCGAATAAATGGCTGTTTAAATCTGACCCTGAGCATTACTCCTACCAGGACCTTGAGCGCGACAGGAAAACTGTCTGGGACGGGATTTCCAACAATCTCGCCCTGAAGCATCTTCGGAACGTCCGCAATGGCGATGAGGTAATGATCTACCACTCGGGCGGCGAACGGGCCGTTGTGGGGCTGGCAGAAGTGCTGAGCGATCCTTATCCCGACCCGAAGAAGAAGGAAGCCCGACTTGTGGTTGTGGACCTCACTGCAAGCGGAGCGGCCGCGCGGCCCGTCACGCTGGACGAAATCAAAGAACAACGCGACCTGAAAGATTTTGATCTCGTCCGGTTGCCGCGCCTGTCGGTAATGCCCGTTTCAGAAAAACAGTGGAAGGCGTTGCTGGCGCTCGCCAAGGGTTAACAGGATACTGGCTTCCTTAGTTAATGTTGATCTCGAGTAATCCACAATGGCTCAAACTTTGTCGTCCCTGCCAAAACTCGAAATGCTTCAGCGGCGGGTGATTGCCTGCTGGCGTTGCCCGCGTCTGGTGGAATACCGCGAGAAAATGGCGCGGGAAAAGCGGCGGATGTTTCGCGACTGGGAATACTGGGGAAAGCCTGTGCCGGGTTTTGGCGACCCGAAGGCGGAACTGTTGATCGTGGGGCTCGCGCCCGCGGCGCACGGCGCCAATCGCACCGGGCGGATGTTCACCGGCGACCGATCCGGCGATTTTCTATTTCGTGCGCTCTTTGAAGCGGGATTCGCCAGCCAGCCGGATTCGCATGACCGCAAAGATGGGCTCCGGCTGCGTCGCTGTTACATCACCGCGGTGTTGCGGTGCGCGCCACCAGCCAACAAGCCACTGCCTCAGGAATTGAGAGACTGCCAGCCGTACCTGGAAAAAGAGCTCGAATTGCTGGCTGGGGTCCGTGCAGTTCTCGCACTGGGGAAGATTGCTTTTGAACGGTACCTTAGCGTGGTTGGAGAACACGCGGACCTGCCGCCACGCACGAAGATGCCATTTGCCCACGGCGCCAGCTATGAGTTGCCTGCCGGGCTGCCTCGCCTGTTTGCTTGCTATCATCCCAGCCAGCAGAATACGCAGACAGGAAAACTGACCCGAGCGATGATGCAGGCGGTGCTGGCCGGGCTTGACAAGTACCTTAAGACGGGCGGTTGATCCCTGGCTAATCCATCAGCATGCCGCCATTCACTTCAATGGTCTCTCCCACGATGTAGCTTGCGGCAGGCGAAGCCAGAAAGACAGCGACGCTGGCGATTTCCTCGGATGTTCCGGCGCGGCCAAGCGGGATGGTTGCGACAAACTTCTGGAAAATTTCCGGAGGGCTGTAGCGTTCGTGGTAAGGCGTGGCGATTACGCCCGGCGCGATGCCGTTCACCCGGATGCCGTAGGGTGCAAGTTCTTTGGCCAGACTCTTGGTGTAGGTAATCATTCCGCCTTTTGCCGTGGAGTAAGCTGCGGCCCCTGGCCCACCGCCGCTGCGCCCTGCAATAGACGTCATGTTAATGATGTTGCCGCTCCTGCGTGCCACCATTTCTTCCCACACGGCCTTGACGCAAAGGAAGACGCTTTTCAGGTTCAGGTCCATGATCTTGTCCCAGTAATCTTCCGTCATGTCGGAGAGCATGCGCCGCGCCAGAAGATCGCCGGCGTTGTTCACCAGGATGTCGATGCGTCCCCAACGCTTGCGCACGGCGTCCACCATGGCCTTGACCTCTGCCGCGGAGGTGACATCGGCATGGATGGCTTCCGCCTCGCCGCCGGCCTTGCGGATTTCCTCGACCGCCTTTTCGGCGCCAGCCTTATTCTTGTGATAGTTAACTCCTATGTGGGCGCCCTCGCGGGCCATCGCGATGGCGGTTGCGTATCCGATGCCGCTTGAGGCTCCGGTGATGAGTGCGATCTGGTCTTTGAGAACCATGGTATTCCTCCAGAATGGGCTGGTTGCTCTCTGTTTTGATGTTGAGAATCCGCGAAAAAACAACTTTTCAGGTAAACACAAAATAAATTGGTTGGCAACCTTTGTGGTTTTTTGATAATCCTTATTACTTTAGCCTGCGTTCGCGGGTTTGTCTGTGAAGGGCAGATTTCAAGACCAACACGGCCCACATCACTCAGGAAATGAGGATCCATTCGTATGATTGAAGTTGAGAACCTGACGAAACGATACGGTCCGACGCTGGCGGTTTCCGATGTCAGCTTCCAGGTACAGAAAGGCGAGATCCTCGGGTTCCTGGGTCCTAACGGAGCAGGAAAGACCACCACAATGCGCATCATCACCGGGTTTCTTTCCCCGACGGCAGGCCGGGTGCGCGTGGCCGGGATCGATGTGGCTGAGTCGCCGATCGAGGCCAAGAAGCGCCTGGGTTACCTGCCTGAGAATCCTCCGGTCTATACCGACATGACTGTGAATGAGTACCTCGCCTTCGTGGGAAGGATCAAGGGCGTCCCGCGTGGGGAGCTCAAGAAGCGCGTTACAGAAGTCTCGGAAAAATGCGCCGTCGCTGATGTCCAGCATCGCCAGATCGGGAAACTCTCCAAAGGCTACCGGCAGCGCGTGGGGCTGGCGCAGGCGTTGATCCACAATCCGGAAGTGCTGATTCTCGATGAGCCCACCGCAGGCCTGGACCCCAAGCAGATTATCGAAACTCGCGAACTGATCAAGGGACTCGCCGGGCAGCACACCGTGATCCTGAGCACCCACATTCTTCCCGAAGTCTCAAAGACCTGCCAGCGCGTGGTGGTGATCAGCAAGGGAACGGTCGTGGCCATGGGAGCCCCTGACGAGCTCACAGCCCGCTTGCAGGGTTATGGGTCCGTACTGGTAACTGTGGAAGGGCCGGCGCCGGATATCATTGGCAAGCTGCAGGTGCTTCCGGGCGTGAATCTGGTTGAGCAGGTCGAATCTTCCGGCACTCGCGTTACGCTGGAAGTCCACACGGAAAAGAATCAGGAAGTGCGGGCGGACCTGGCCCGGACCATCGTGGAGTCTGGTTGGGGGCTCATTGAACTGAAGAGTAGCGGGATGAGCCTGGAAGACATCTTCCTGAAACTGACGACCAAGGACTTGGGAGAGGAAGTTGCTGCCCATGAAGCTTTGCCGGCCGGCGGGATTGAAGCAGAATCGGTGAACTGAGCCGGCCGGTGGCGATCGTTGAATTCATAGCAGAAGTGGCACAAAAGCTCTCAACCCTGAGGGGGAAATTAAAATGCGCAATATTCTGGCAGTGGCGGGAAAGGAACTTCGCGCCTATTTCCATTCGCCGATAGCTTATCTGGTGATGGCTGTTTACGCTGTGCTCTGCGGTTTCTTCTTCTACAGCTTTACGGCGACGTATGTGGTGCAGACCTTCCGCATGCAGGCCATGGGCGGCATGGGTATGCCCAACATGACCATCAACGACTATGTTATACGGCCGCTTTTCGAAGGTGTCCTGTCGATCGTTCTGCTGCTGGTGATCCCGCTGATCACCATGCGACTTTACGCCGAGGAGAAACGTTCCGGAACGATCGAGCTTCTGCTTACGTCGCCGGTTACGGATTTCCAGATTATCGTCGGCAAGTTTCTGGGCGCGCTGATGCTGTTCGGCACCATGATTGTCATCACCTTTGCATTTATCAGCACCTTGTTTATTTACGGCAATCCTTCCGCGAAGCCCTTAATTGCACAGGCGGTGGGGCTTTTCCTTTTTGGCGCTTCACTGCTGGCACTGGGCATGTGGATTTCAACTTTCACCAAGAACCAGATTATTGCCGCGGTCGTTTCCTTCGCGGCGTTTCTTCTGATTTACGTTTTGAACTGGGTGACGGCCTATTCAAGCGGCACCATCAGCCATGTGCTGTCCTATCTGTCGCTGACCACGCACTTTGACGGGTTTGCCAAGGGTGTGGTTGATTTGAAGGACCTGGTCTACTACGTGTCCGTGATCGTGCTGGGGATTTTCCTGACGGCGCGGTCCGTTGAAGCTCTGAAGGGGAGGGTCTGACGATGGCGCAAACTGAACGACCAAAAGGAGGAGGCAGCCAGCGTATCCTTCAGGGTGCTAATCTGGCCTTATACACCCTGATCGGTATTGCGATTATTGTCCTGGTCAACTGGTTTGTAAGCCGCCATGACAAGCGCTGGGACCTGACTCCCAACCAGGAATACAGCCTGTCGCCCCAAAGCAAGAAGATCCTGAAAGACCTGAAACAGAACGTCACGATTTATGCTTTTGACCGCAAAGAGGCTTTCGGCCAGCGACGTGACCTGCTGGGAGAATATTCGGCCGCCTCGCCCCGCGTTACCGTACGGTACGTCGATCCCAACGCCCAGCCCGCACTGGCCCGGCAGTATGGCATACAAGACTACGGCACGATTGAAGTGGTTTCAGGCACGCGGCATTTCCAGGCCCAAAGCACCACCGAGGAAGGCGTGACCAACGCCCTCATTCGCGTTCTAATGGGCGAGAAAACGGTCTATTTCATGCAGGGCCATGGTGAGCGCAACATCGACGGCACCTCGCGCGACGGCTTCCAGGATCTGAAGACCGAGTTGAGCAATGAAAGCTACAAGGTCAAGACCCTGATGCTGCTCCAGAAGGACGAGATCCCTGCGGATTGTGAAGTCCTGGTCATTGCCGGACCGCAGCACGATTACCTGCCGCCGGAGATTAGTACCATCAGCAAATATCTTGAAGGCGGCGGGCGAGCTCTCATCATGCTGGATGCGGGCGTCAGTACGCCCAACCTGAACAAAATGCTTGCCGGATGGGGTGTAACGGTACGGGACGATCTGGTGGTGGATTTGAACCCGGTCGCCAGACTTCTTGGGACCACGCCCGTTATGCCGTTGATCGTGAAATACGGCAATAACCCTATCGTTGAGCCGCTGCAGAATCCCAGGACGGTGGCGACCCTCTTCCCCTTGACGCGGTCGTTCGCGATCAGCAGCGACTTCAAAGGCGGAGCGACGCCCGAAATGCTGTGCCAGACCTCGGATGCAAGTTTCGGAGTGGAAGGCTATAAGCCCAGCATGCACGAGATCTCTGCCCGGCCCGGGCCCAACGACGTCAAGGGTCCATTGACGGTGGCCGTGGCCGACACGCTCGGCAGCACAGATGGTAAGAAGACTCAGGGGCGCATTGTTGTTACGGGAACCTCCCTGGTGGGCGCCAATGCCTATCTGGGGTTCCAGGCCAACAAGGATCTTGTACTGAATATGGTCAATTGGCTCTCGGCGGAAGAGAGCCTGATCTCTATCCGGCCCAAACCCAAGGAACAGCAGACCCTGGACTTGAACCAGCGCCAGATGGGCCGCCTGCTCTACCTGGGAGTATTCGGCCTGCCACTGGCTATTATTCTGGTAGGGGCCGGAGTTTGGTGGCGGCGTCGGCGATGAACAAGAAATATCTCCAAACCCTGGTTGCGTTGGCGGTTCTGGTTGGACTGTGGGGTATCTTTACCTATCTGGGCCGGAAAAAGCCGGCCGCGAGTTCGGAGAAGAAGAGCGCTTCGTCTCAAAAGATATTCCCCACAAAAAAGGACCAGATTGTTGCTTTTGCTGTAGCAACTTCCGGCGGCAAGCCCGTTACCTGCACGCTGAACAACAAGACGTGGCAGATCACAGAACCCGAGAAACTGGCTGCCGATTCATCAGCTATTGACAGCTTCCTGGGCAGCCTGACCAGCGCTACTATTTCAGAGGTGGTGAGCGAGCAGCCCAGCGACCTGAAGGAATTTGGCCTGGATCCGCCTGACGCCACCATTGAGGTCAAGACGAACGCCACGCCGCAGGAATTCACCCTGCGCCTGGGAAACTCAACGCCCACGAACGACGGCATCTACGCGCAAGTGGCCGGGCAGCAGCGCGTTTTCACGCTTGCAAGCTTTCTCAAGGGATCGCTTGAGAAAAACCTCTTCGACTTTCGCAACAAGAAGGTGACCACTCTTACCCAGGACAACATCCAGCGCATCGAGGTTTCTTCCGGGAAGGACCATTATCAGCTTGTGAAAAACGCTGACGGCATCTGGGACCTGATGCTGCCGCCCGCGGTCCGCGCCGATAGTTTTGCCGTGGAAAGCCTGGTGGATGAGCTGAACAATGCTTCCATGAAGAGCGTTGTTGAGGAATCAAAGAACAATTTGGGCAAGTATGGATTTTCAAATCCCACCATGACCATTCATCTGAGCGGGAACGGTGGGACGCAGACGCTCGTGCTGGGCAAGAAGGAAGGCAACAATTACTACGCCATGAACACGGCGATTGCGCCCGTCTTTACACTGGGGCCGGATTTTCTTTCTCAGTTCCAGAAGCAGCCGTCCGACCTGCGCTCCAAAGACCTTTTCACCTTTGTCAGTTATGAGGTGAAGCAGGTCACCGTGCAGGGCCCGAAAGGCCGTCAGGTGTTTGTGCAGCACAGCAACAACAAGTGGGAGCAGACGGAGCCTGCCAGCATGGTAGTGTCCAACGACAAGATGCAGAACCTGCTGCAGGATCTTCGCGACCTGAGCGCAAAGTCATTTCCACAAAAGAACCCCACGGACCTGTCCACTTACGGGCTTACCAAGCCGGAGTATACTTTCCAGGTCCAGTACGGCGATCACAACAAGATGCAAACGGTGCAGCTCGCGCAGGTAGGAGATAAAGTGTACGGAAGGCGCTCGTCGGACGTAGTGCCGGCTGAACTCTCCAAAGACGCCATCACGAACTTGCAGAAGGACCTTGGCGCGCTGCAGTAGCATTTCACATCGTCCCTTGATATTGTTTTGTAATTTGTGCAAGGCTTTTGCACGGGCGGGCCTTTGCGGGCGCGCGCGGCGCAGTGCGGCCCACGGATCGGAAATCAAGAATAAGAACTGGAGCGGAAAGCTTTTATGCGGATCACCAAAATTGAAACTGCGGTCATTGAAGCGAATTACGACTGGACGATTGTAAAGGTCCACACGGACAAATCCATTATAGGATGGGGCGAGTCCTTTTTCGCTCCCGGGCTGACGGGAGTGATCCGCGAGTTCAAT
>JAJYLL010000117.1 GCA_021787735.1 Acidobacteriota bacterium
CGCTGGATAAACACGTGGTCTGGGCGATCCTGCTTGTGATCGCCTTCATTATCGCCTCCGGCATCTTCATGGTCTGGTTCGGACTGAGAATCCTTTCCCATAGCATCCACATCCAGGTTGCGGAAACCGATCAGGACCGAAAAGTGGTCACAGTCAAGACGCCTCTGGGCAACATGCAAATCGCCAAAGACCAAAGCGCGAGCGAACTGGAACTGGGACTTCCGATCTATCCCGGCGCTACGCGGGCTACCGATTCCTCTGACGACAACTCGATTTCCGTCACCTTCAACCTGGCCAATGAAGCAAGTCTTCGCATTGCCGCGGCGAAATTCAACACTCCTGACCCTGTCAGCAAGGTCGAGACGTTCTACAAAGAGCAACTTGGCAATGAAACAACCAGCTTCACCCGGACCGACGGCGAAGGCAAAGTTGTGCTCGAGATTGAATCCGGAGAACAACACAAGATTGTCTCGCTCAAGTCGCATGACGGCGGAACGCGCATCGCGTTGGCGCGGATTTTCCACGGTGAGGCGGAACCGAACTGAACCCTTTGCCGATAGGTATTGCTTCAGGCGGTTCCCGGCGCTCGGGTCCCGCCACAGACAAGGGGGCTTGCAGGTCCTTTCGCGCCTTGTATTCACATTTCGCCTGCCGTATCCGGCACTTTAACTGTTTATCACTTAACTGCCGTTCGTCGGGACCTATATAATGTTTGTTTCAGGGGGAACTAAAGGGGGGACACGAATGCAGCTTGCATCGTTTAGAAATGAACCGTTATCCGACTTTAAGGGGAATCCGGAGCACTTCCGCCGGATGCAGGAAGCCCTTCAAGAGGTCAAGAAGGAACTGGGAGCAAAGTATCCGGTAGTCATCGGCTCCGAGCGGATTGAAACCAAAGAATCATTCCATTCCTACAATCCATCGGAAAAGGATCAGGTGGTCGGGACCTTCTCCAAGGGTGATGCCGGCTTGGCAGCACTGGCTATTGAAAAAGCCGAAAAAGCATTTGATAGCTGGAGTCGGACCCCGGCGGAAACACGGGCAAAGTTGCTGGTAACAACGGCCAAGATCATCCGCGACCGCAAATTCCACTTCGCCGCGTGGATGGTCTATGAAGTCGGTAAGGCGTGGGCGGAGGCCGACGCCGATGTTGCCGAAGCCATCGATTTCTGCGAGTTCTACGCGCGTGAAATGCTCCGCTTGGCCGACCGCCAGCCCATCACGCCCGTACCGGGTGAACGGAACCGCCTGGTTTACATCCCTCTAGGCGTGGGCGTGGTCATTCCCCCTTGGAACTTTCCGATGGCAATCCTTGTCGGTATGACAGCCGCCTCGATTGTGGCGGGCAATACCGTGGTACTGAAACCTTCGAGCGATTCTCCAACCATCGGCTACAAGTTTTTTGAGGCGCTTGAGGAAGCCGGCATGCCCGCCGGCGTGGTGAACTTCCTGCCGGGGCCGGGTTCTTCCGTGGGCGACGTCCTGGTGGCGCACCCTCGCACGCGGTACATTGCCTTTACCGGATCGAAGGAAGTAGGCCTGCACATCAACGAACTAGCCGCGAAGCATCAGCCCGGCCAGATCTGGATCAAGCGCGTGATCGCAGAGATGGGGGGCAAGGATTCCATCATTGTCGACAGCGAAACCGACCTCGAATCAGCGGTCGACGGCGTAACCGCTTCTGCGTTTGGCTTTCAGGGCCAGAAGTGTTCGGCCTGCTCGCGCGCCATCGTGGACGAAAAGGTTTATGAGGCTTTCCTGGAGAAACTGAAGGAACGCGTTGAAGGCATCAAGGTCGGCGACCCTGTCGAGCCCGAAACCTACATGGGGCCGGTGGTCAACGCCCGCGCCAAAGAATCCATCCTGCAATACATCAAAATCGGAAAGGACGAAGGCCGGTTGGTCAGCGGCGGCAAGGAAGTTTCGGGTCCCGGAGACTTTATAGCGCCTACCGTCATCGCGGATGTGCCACCCGAGGCGCGTCTCTCGCAGGAGGAGATTTTCGGGCCCGTGCTGGCCGTGCTGAAGGCAACCGACTTTGAGGATGCTCTCCGTATTGCCAACAACACCGAATACGGTTTAACTGGCGCCGTCTATACCAAAAACCGCGCCAAGATTGAAAAGGCCGCTGAGCGGTTCCATGTCGGCAACCTCTATTTCAATCGCAAATGCACAGGAGCGCTGGTAGGTGGCCATCCATTCGGCGGTTTCAATATGTCGGGGACAGATTCGAAAGCCGGTGGGCGTGATTACCTGCTGCTCTTTACCCAGGCCAAGTCGGTTTCAGAAAAGCAGAGCACGTAGCAGTTTTCTGTAGAGTCGTTGCGGCGGAACGTCTCGAAGTAGAGTCGCCTCCTCATCGAGGCGTCTCTACGTTCACTTGGCAGTGTTCGAATTTGATCCAGGCAGGTCGATTCCAAAATCCCACACATCGATGTTGAGTTTTTGCTCGATCATTTCGCCGAGTGCGTATTCGCCCGAATCGAGCGGTTGCAGGGGTTTAAGTTCATAGACACCCGCCGTCAGTTGTTTCCGTTGGAGCGGTATGTCGGTCCTTTTTTCTCCCGATTTCCCGAGACCAATGCCCGTCTGGATCTTCTCAACCACTCGTGAATTCTTCTTTTTTACCAGCGGCAGCAGCAGCGCGTGTTCTGCCCAATTGTCACTGTCCTGAACGTAAAAAACCGGGTCCGCCACCGTAATGCGGACGGCAGCTTTGGGGCCTGGAAGCACCACCAAAGCCTGCTTTTTCAGCAAGGGTCCGGGCATCACCATAATTAGGGCGATGCGCTTCTTATCGGTTTCCACTTTGGCGGATCCCTGGATCAGGTGGATCACGCGCGAGCCGTCATAAGCGAAAACACCAGCATCGCCGGGCAGCCGGACTCCGGGCTTGATCCGGTAGCCGGTGCTGGCCGTGACATCAAATCGCTGATTCTGCAACTCCTCGGCAGCCTTCAGTTGTTTCGTCTGCTCGGCTTTCTTTTCCGTTTCGGCACGCATGGTAGCGGCAAAATCCACCAGCGACTTGGGTATCTCTTCCCAATCGCCACGGTCCAGGCTGTAGTAGCGGACGCGGTCACCAATCACCTGATAGCTTCTGACGTTCTGATAGCTGCCGTCTTTCAGGTAAAGCCTGATGGAGGCCAGCAAAGCAGCCGGCGCCAGCATCAGCACCGCCAATACCATCATGACGATCGCATGAAAGGCTCTTGCACGCATCCTGAACCTCACCTCTTTAGATGTTAGCGCGGCTCCCCGCGCCGTATCAAACTGAGGCCACACACAATTCCCAGACCGAGCGGCGCGGACATCGCTTTCCTATGCTGTGTCTTCAAATTGATCCAGCTCAGGGGCCGCTTTTCGGCCCAAGGGCTCTTGTGGGCATTCACGGCAAAGGTCGGACGCAGGGCCCCCGCCGATGTGCCAAAACAATCTTTACATCCATTTAACAAGCCGAGCGCAACCTGCACCCAGGCAGTACCGTCTTAGGCAATCGGAAGGAGCAGTACTAACAGGTACTGTGATTCCCGGAATAAGAATGGGCGTCAGACGCACAGGCGCAACGGACACGCCAGGTTCAGACCTGCCGTGATTGGGTCTGGAAGCCAACCAACGGACACCGCAACCGGCGGGCGGTGCTCATCAGCGGAAAGAGTCTGTGGAGGTTCAAGATGATCGGCAATTTAATCGGAAAATCGAACCGGCTTTTTTGGGCAATTGTGGCCTCGATTTGTTTTTCGGCAGCGGTTTTCGCGCAGGCGGGGAACGGCAGCCTGAGCGGCCAGGTCACGGACCCCTCCGGTGCGGCTATCCCAGCCGCAACTGTTACTCTGACGGGGCCCGACCACTCGACGAGAACTGTCCAGACCGATGAGCAGGGACGCTACACCTTCAAGGACCTTGCGCCGGGCGCCTATTCGGTGGCCATCGGGACGCAAGGTTTTGCCACCTTCACCAAGGCCGGAATTCAAGTAGTCCATGGGTATCCCCAGGTGGTGAACGCTCAACTGGCATTAACCATAGAGAAACAGCAGGTTACGGTGGAAAGCGAGGGCCAACAACTGAGTGTCAGCCCTGATAACAACGTTGGCGCGGTTGTGCTGAAGGGCGAGGCATTGAAATCCCTTTCCGACGACCCCGACGAACTACAGACCGAACTTCAGCAGCTTGCAGGTCCGGCAGCAGGCCCGAACGGAGGACAAATCTACATTGACGGCTTCTCTGGAGGCCAACTGCCACCCAAAGACGCCATCCTGGAAGTCCGCGTAAACCAGAACCCCTTTTCGGCAGAATATGAAAGACTGGGTTACGGCCGGATTGACATCACTACCAAGCCGGGCTTCCAGAAGTATCATGGCAGCGTCTTCACGGTCGGCAACGACTCCGCCCTCAACTCCAGAAATCCCTTTGTGACTGACCAGCCAGGTTACCACTCCCAGATGTATGCGGGCGATTTCGGCGGGCCAATCGGCAAGAAGGCTTCGTTTTTCTTCGACATGTTCCACCGGAGCACAAACGACACTTCCATCGTGAACGCCATTGTTCCTTCGGCGAACTTTAGCCCCACCGGGACTGCCTTGGCAGAAGCCATTCCCAGCCCCTCTTCGAGAACCAACATTAGCCCGCGTGTGGACCTGCAACTGAGCAATAACAACGTAATGTCAATTCGCTATCAGCGGTGGTCAAACGACAATACCAATGCGGGCATCGGGCTATTTGCACTGCCGTCGAATGGCTATAACTCAAACGGCTCCGAGAACATGGTCCAGGTCAGCGACACGCAAGTGATCAGCACGCGTACCGTCACCCAGACACGCTTTCAGTATCGCCACTCCGACAGCACCACGACTCCCTTGAGTACCGACCCGACCCTGAACGTCATCGGCGCCTTCACCGGCGGCGGCAGCAGCCAGGGAACGTATTTCAACACCGGCAACCAGTACGAATTGCAGAGTCTGACTTCGATGACGTTTGGCAAACATGCCCTGACCTACGGCGGCCAGGTACGTGGCATCAACCAGTCCGTCAACACAACCAGTGGCTACAACGGCACATTCACTTTCACGGGTATTAACGCCTATTCGATTTATGCGCAGGGCCTCGCGCAGGGTCTGACGCCGGCGCAGATCATCGCTGCAGGTGGCGGCGCCAGCCAGTTTGCGATCACTGCCGGGAAACCGGTTGCCAGCGCAAACCGCATTGACTTTGCGCTGTATGCCGAGGATACCTGGCGCGTACGCCCGAACATTTCACTCACTGCCGGCATGCGCTTCGAAGGCCAGAACCATATCAGCGACCACTTTGACATCGCGCCGCGCTTGGGATTCGCATGGGGTATTGGCGGGGGCGGAAACGCTCCCAAGACCGTGCTGCGGGCGGGGGCGGGAATCTTCTATGACCGGTTTGACGTGAACAACATCCTTGAGGCAGAGCAGTTGAACGGCATCAACCAGCAACAATACATCGTCAACTCGCCGGATTTCCTGCCCGGAAGTATACCGGCGGTCAGCGCGCTGGTGGGTTCTTCCACATTCCCCACCATTTATCAGATTGCACCGAATTATCAGAGTCCTTATGTGATCGAAGGCGCAGTCGGGCTGGAACGGCAGGTGACGAAGAACATCAAGACCTCTGTTACGTATGTCACCACGCATGGAATCCATCAGCTGTTGACACGCAACATCAATGCTCCACTGCCAGGGACCTACGATCCGGCCGATCCCTCCAGCGGCGTCCGGCCCTTTGGAGACGTCGGCAACATTTACCAGTATGAATCCGCCGGACTCTACAATGAGAACCAGTTGATCGCCAACTTCAACATTCGCGCGGGATCAGCCGTTTCGCTCTTCGGTTTTTACACGCTGAGCTACGCGAACACTAACGCCGCTGGCGGTAGTTTCCCCATGAACCAGTATAACCTTTCCCAGAGTTACGGATCGGCAGCATGGGCGACCCGCAACCGCTTTTTCGTAGGCGGGTCCGTCAGCATGCCCTACGGGATCAGCTTCAGCCCCTTCATGGTGGTGACCTCCGGCAACCCGTACAACATCACCCTTGGAAAAGACCTGAACGGAGATTCGATCTACAACGACCGGCCGGCGATTGCCACAACTCTGTGCCCGACCTGCGTGCAAACCTCGCTGGGAATCTTCAACATCGATCCCGTTTCCGGCGATCAGCTTGTACCCGTCAATTACCTCTTTGGACCCAGCCAGTTCTCCATGAATGCGCGCATCTCCAAGACCTTCGGATTCGGCAAAGAGGTTGGTGGGGGGGGGGGCGGGTTCCACGGCCACGGTCCTGGTCGCGGAGGGCTCGGCGGCCGAGGGCTTAGCAGCGGCGGGGGCGGACCTCGCTTCGGAGGCTCCAGCGACCGTCGTTATCAGGTTGAACTGGGAGTGATGGCGCATAACCTCTTCAACAAGGTAAACCTGGGGACACCCGTGGGCAACATTACCTCGCCGTTGTTTGGCCAGTCCAATTCGCTTGCGGGAGGGTTCTTTAACAACCAGTCAGCCAATCGCTCGATCGACCTGTTCCTGCGGTTCAGCTTCTAACAGGCACATTCCTGGCCTATCAAGCCGACGGTCAACTAAGTTTCTGGTTGACCGTCGGCTTTCTGGAATGCAGCAGCGGCAGCGCTCTATCTGGCTGAGGCAGCTCTGGCCGGCCCGTAAGTACCGCGCTTTTTGGCGATCTCAGCCAAGCAATCTCAAAGCAAGGGCACTATCCTGCATGCCTGCCGCAGGAGAAGCAAGTGGGGCATCCAGGCAACCAAGACACCACTGTTCCTGGCAGAGGTCGGCCGAAGTACCGATCTGCCAGGTCCGGGTTTCTGTTGACGCTTTCCGTGTTTTCGCTTAAATTACATTTTCAAAAATCAGCGCATTGGGCAGTCGATTTTAGAAGCGCTGCGGGCGAATTCTCGTGCCCGGAAATAATCCCTGTCCGTTTTTGTAACGCGAGGGTTCGTGCGCCTTCCATCCTTCCATAAGCTGTTTCTTCTTATCGCCCTGTTGCTGAGCGTACCTGCGCTGGCACTCACTCCCGTTGCCGCGCGGCACGGGATGGTGGTTTCCAGCGATCCGCTGGCCACGCAAGCGGGCGTTGAAATCCTCAAGGCGGGTGGCAACGCCGTGGACGCGGCCGTGGCCGTGGGCTTTGCGCTGGCGGTCACCTATCCCTTTGCCGGGAACATCGGCGGCGGTGGATTCATGATGGTCCGCATGACGGGCGAGCAGCCGGCCATGATTGACTACCGCGAAGAAGCTCCGGGCCATGCCACCCGGGACATGTACCTGGATAAACATGGCCACGTGATACCCAACGCGTCTATCGTGGGAGCGCTCTCCGTAGGCGTGCCGGGCACAGTGGCCGGCCTCGCCACGGCCGAACAGAAATACGGCCAGTTGGGATTGGCCCGCGTGATGGAACCCGCCATCCGCCTGGCAACCGACGGCTTCCCCGTCAGCTACTCGTTAAGCCAGTCGCTCAAGAGCCATCAGGCCCTGCTTTCAAAATTTACCGGCAGCCGCCGCATCTATCTGCGCAATGGGGACCTCTACCAGCCGGGGGAGATTTTCAAGCAGCCGGACCTGTCCCGCACGCTCAAGCAGATCGCGCTGCACGGGCCAAACGCCTTTTACCTGGGCCCCGTTGCCAATTACATCGTTGCCACCATGAAGGAGTACAACGGCATCATCACCGCCGAGGACCTGGCTCGGTACCGTGCCATAGTGCGCCAGCCGCTGGTTGGACACTTCCGCGGGTATGACATTCTGGCCCCACCTCCGCCGAGTTCCGGCGGCGTAGCGCTGATTGAGATGCTGAACATTCTGGATCCGCTCGAACTGGGGCCGCCGGATTCCTACGAGTCCATGCACCTCATTGTGGAGGCCATGCGCCGCGCCTATGCCGACCGGGCCGCTTACATGGGCGACACGGATTTCGTTTCCGTGCCGGTGGCGGGCCTCACCAGCGTGAAGTATGCCGATGAACTGCGCAAGGAAATCCTGAAGTCGAAACCGGACGCTCCAGTGAAAGCGGGAAATCCGGCGCCATTTGAGGGGCCGAACACCACCCATTTCTCCGTTGTGGATGCACAGGGCAACGCGGTCTCCAACACTTACACGCTCAACAACGGCTACGGCAGCGGAGTCACGGTGGACGCCGCGGGCTTCCTGCTGAACGACGAGATGGACGATTTTACCTCCAAGCCCGGCACGCCCAATATGTTCGGACTGATCCAGAGCGAGGCCAACGCCATCGGACCGCACAAGCGCCCGCTCTCGTCCATGACACCGGTGATTGTGCTCCAGAACAACAAAGTTCGACTGGTTCTGGGCTCGCCGGGCGGCGGGACCATCATCAATACGGTGCTCCAAGTGCTGCTGAACGTTGTGGTTTACCACATGGACGTGCTGCAGGCCGTCATCGCACCGCGCTTCCATGACCAGTGGATGCCCGATCAGATCACCTATGAAAAGTGGGGGTTTTCTGCCGATACACTTGATAAGCTGAAAAAAGCAGGTTATAAGCTCAACGAGACGGACAGCCTGGGCGAATGCGAAGCCATCGAGGTTGACCCGGCAACAGGCTGGCGCTTTGGCGCGGCCGATCCGAGAGGCGCGGGAAAGGCGGAAGGCTACTGATGAACTTTGCGCTCTCAACTCACCTATTTGCAAACGATCGGCTCTCCTCCCACATCCTGGATGGAATTTTGAACGCAGGCTTCCGGCAGATCGAAATCTTCGCGGCTCCGCAGCACCTGGATTATCACGATCCCAACCGCGTTCGCGACGTGGCAGATTGGTTCCGCGACCACGACGTACAGCTTTTCTCGTTGCATGCGCCACTCTATGCGGACAAGGAGTGGGGCCGCGCCGGCGGGCTGCCCATCTCCGTGGCGTACCTCGAACGGCGCAAGCGCATTGACAGCATGGAGGAGATCAAGCGAGCGATCGAAGTGGCCGAGCAATTGCCTTTCCGATACCTGATTCTTCACCTGGGGCTACCGAAAGAGGAATTCGACCTCGAAAAGTTTGACGCTGCCTTCACGTCTCTCGAGCACCTGAACCTGTATGCTAAGGAACGGGGCGTCAGCATTCTGCTGGAAAATATTCCCAACGAACTCACCTCGCCCGAGCGACTGATCCGCTTTATGCATTACACCCACATGGGCCTGAAAGTCTGCTTTGACACCGGCCACGCCCACATGACCTGCGGCGTGGACCACGCCTTTGAGGTGCTGAAGGACCACATCGCCTCCACGCACGTCCACGACAACTGGCAGGAAAAGGACGAACATCTGGTGCCGTTCGCGGGCGGCATCAACTGGGAAGAAACGGTGCGCGGCTTCCGCAGCCTGGATGGCCAGGTACCCATCATGTTCGAACTGCGCAATTTCGGGCCCGCTGATTCAAGTTATGAAATGCTTCATGCCATTATGCAGAAGATGGAGGAGATCCGGTAAGTATGGGAACATCTTCGCCCCCGGTGGTTGAAATCCGCAACATGAGCCAGCACATCGACCAGGAAGTCACCGTCGAGGGTTGGCTTTACAACAAGCGCGAAAGCGGCAAAATCCTTTTCCCGATTTTTCGCGACGGCACCGGACTGATGCAGGGCGTGGTGGTCAAAAGCGCCGTTCCGCCGGAACTGTTTGAGAAGGCCCGCGAACTGACGCAGGAGTCTTCCTTGCGGGTCACGGGCAAAGTCCGCGCCGAACCCCGCGCGCCCGGCGGCTTTGAGCTTGGCGTCACGGGTCTTGAAGTGATTCAGCTTATTCCCGCCGACCAGCCCTATCCCATAACGCCCAAGGAACACGGCATCGAGTTCCTGATGGACCACCGCCACCTGTGGCTGCGCTCTTCGCACCAGCGGGCAATTTTGGGTGTGCGGCACCAGATCATTCGCGCCTGTCGCGACTTTTTCGACGACCGCGGCTTCGTTCTGGTCGATACGCCCATCCTGACGCCCAGCGCCTGCGAAGGTACCACTACGCTGTTTGAGGTGGATTACTTTGGCCAGAAAGCCTACCTAGCACAGTCCGGTCAGCTTTACAACGAAGCCGCAGCCATGAGCGTGGGCAAGACTTATTGCTTTGGCCCGACTTTCCGCGCAGAGAAATCCAAGACCCGCCGCCACTTGATGGAATTCTGGATGATTGAACCGGAAGTCGCCTTTGCTGAACTCGATGACGTAATGCAACTGGCCGAGGGCCTGGTGTCCAGCGTCGTTGCGCGCGTGCTGGAAAAGTGCCGGCCGGAACTCGGAACCCTCGGGCGCGACGTCAGTAAACTCGAACGCTGCATGCCGCCCTTCCCGCGGATTTCCTACGACGAAGCCATCAAGATTCTCAAGGAGAAAGGCAGTGAAATCGAGTGGGGAGGAGATTTCGGCGGTACAGATGAAACACTGCTGGCCGAAAACTTTGACCGGCCGGTGATGGTCCACCGCTATCCAAGCCAGGTGAAAGCCTTTTACATGAAACCCGACCCCAAGCGCCCCGAACTCGCTCTGTGCGTGGACGTGCTGGCGCCGGAAGGCTATGGCGAAATCATCGGCGGCAGCGAGCGCCTGGCGGACTACGACCTGCTGGTCAAGCGCATGGAAGAATCGAAACTCCCGCGCGAGGCCTTCGAGTGGTATCTGGACCTTCGCCGCTACGGCAGCGTTCCGCACGGCGGCTTCGGCATGGGCATCGAACGCGTCGTGGCCTGGGTCTGCGGCCTGGAACATGTCCGCGAAACCATCCCTTTCCCCCGCATGCTCTACCGCCTGACGCCGTAGTGTTTTATATCGGTGGCGCATACATCGCGGCGTTCCCAATGTGCGCGAGAGACCGCAACAATAAGTCCGATTCAACTCTGGAGGCTTTCGGTTTTCTCTGTGCTCTCTGCGCAATGAGAAGATTGAACACAGAGGGCACAGAAGATCTCTGCGCACTCTGCGTTAAAGCTTTTACGCACAGAGGACACAGAACAGAGCGCGCGATTGAATGAAGCTGCGATCTAACCCTGGCTACCAATCCTGAGCCAACACTGCGATACTCTTTCTATGAAAATTCGCATCCTCGGAATTCCGCTTGATCTTGGCCAGGCACGGCGTGGCGTGGACATGGGTCCATCGGCGGTGCGCGCGGCGGGGTTGAACTCCGCGCTCAGGGCCCTTGGCCATCACGTGGAAGATGCCGGAAACATTCATGTTCGAATCGCCGAAGAGCAGCACTTTGGCGACAAGCGCGCGAAGTATCTTAAAGAAATCGCCGAGACCTGCCACGAGGCTGCTGAGCGAATCTATCAGACAGTTAAGGACGGGTGGTTCCCGATTTCGCTGGGCGGCGATCACTCGATTGCGGCTGGGACGCAGGCCGGTGTTTCCAGGCTCTACCACGAAAGCAACCTGTCCATTGGCTGCATCTGGATTGACGCGCACGCGGACATGAACACGCCGGAAACCAGCCCTAGCGGCAACATCCACGGCATGCCCTTTGCCGCCTCGCTTGGTTTCGGGCCTGAAGAACTGACGCACATCGGCGGCTTCGCACCCAAGCTGAAGGCGGCGAATTGCGCCCTGATCGGTCTGCGCGATCTCGACAGCCGCGAGCGCCGGCTGGTAAAGGATTCCGGTGTGCACGCGTTCACCATGCGGGATATTGATGAATACGGCCTGCGCACGGTGATGGAAAAAAGCATCGCAGCGGCTACGGACGGCACGGCAGGTTTTGTGGTATCACTGGATATGGACGTGGTGGACCCGCACGAGGCTCCCGGCGTGGGCACGCCCGTGCGTGGAGGGATTACCTTCCGCGAAGCCCATTTGATTATGGAGATGATTTCGGATACTAAGAAGATGCTGGCGCTTGAAGTCGTGGAAGTGAATCCCATTATCGACGTCCTGAACCGGACAGCTATCCTAGCCGTGGGGCTGGCCGCTTCGGCACTGGGAAAGAAAATTCTGTGAAGAAACGAATACGGGTTGGTGTCCTATTTGGCGGGCGCTCGGGCGAGCATGAGGTTTCACTGGTTTCCGCTGCTTCCGTGATCAAGGCGCTGAATCCCGCAAAATACGAAGTCGTGCCCATCGGTGTCAGCCGTGAAGGCCGCTGGCACGTTGGGTCGAAAGCACTCAAGCGGTTGTCCGATGTTCTCGAACACGGCACGCATGTCATCCCTTCAGTTGATCCGCAGGGGCCGAAGCTTATTCCTTTGGACAGCAGGCAGCTGCAAAAGGCCCAACTGAAACTGGACGTTATCTTTCCCGTCCTGCATGGCACGTTTGGCGAAGATGGCACGGTCCAGGGTGTGCTGGAACTTGCGGGGATACCTTACGTTGGCGCGGGCGTGTTAGGTTCTGCTGCCGGCATGGACAAGGACGTGATGAAGCGCCTCTTCCGCGACGCAGGCCTCCCGGTGGTGGACTGGGTCATGGTCCTGCGATGGGAATTGGAGCAAAGCCCGGGGCGCCTGCGCAGGCTGATTGAATCAAAGCTCGATTATCCGCTGTTCGTCAAACCGGCAAACCTTGGTTCTTCCGTCGGGATCAGCAAAGTCCACAACCGGCGAGAGCTTGGCCCGGCACTCGACCTGGCCGCAAGGTACGACCGAAAAATCATCGTGGAAAAAGGCCTGGACGCGCGCGAAGTTGAATGCTCGGTGCTGGGTAACGATCAGCCGGAAGCTTCCGTCCCGGGAGAGATTGTTTCTGTAAACGAGTTCTACGATTATGAAGCGAAGTACGTTAAGGAAGGTTCAGAACTCGTGATCCCGGCAAAGCTTTCTCGAGCTCAGACGCGCCTCGTGCAAGACCTGGCTCTGCGTGCGTTCCGTGCCGTTGACTGCGAAGGCATGGCGCGCGTAGATTTCCTTCTTGACCGACCCAGCAACAAACTTTTTGTGAACGAAGTCAATACCATTCCCGGCTTCACACCCATCAGCATGTATCCCAAGATGTGGGAGGCCAGCGGAATTCCCTATCCCGCATTGCTTGACCGCCTGATTGAGCTGGCATTCGAGCGCCACCGCGAAAAAGAACGCACGCGATACGATTACAAAAGCTGACGGCTCACGAAAGAGGCGGACTTTCAACCGTAGCGCTCAGTCCATTCCCCCGCAATATTCCCGGCACGCGGATGCAAAATTGAATCCGTGCCCAGGGGCCTGTCGGTCCGAGACCTGGATCACTTCCTTGACAGCCGCTTCGCATCTGTGTTATTTAACTAACCATATAGTTAAAAGGTTTTTTCATGCCGAAACAGTCACCAGCGCGGCGTACGGCGGAAACCCGCGAAACCATCCTTCGCACCGCAGAGCACCTCTTCGCCGAGCATGGCTTGGCGGGTGCCCGCATTGACGCCATCGCCGCCGCCGCTGGTGTCAACAAGGCCCTTATTTATTACTACTTCAAGAGCAAGGATGCGTTGTACCTGGCAATCGTCGAACAACACATGAAGGAATTC
>JAJYLL010000184.1:0-930 GCA_021787735.1 Acidobacteriota bacterium
TCCGCTGGTGGGTTGGAACGAGATCCCAGGCGCAAGAGGATGTACGCCGCAAAGCGTTGGATTCCGCGACCACCACGCCGCGTTGACCAGCCTTTCGGCGAAAGTCTTCGGAGTCAGCGCCCAGCCTTTGGAAGACCAGAAAGAAGCAAAGGTTCGTCTCGGACTTCCCTTTGAACTTCTCAACGACAGTGATTTTCGCCTGACAGAAGCAATGCGTCTGCCCACGTTCGAATACGAGAGGTCACGCCTCATTAAGCGGCTTACCGTGGTTGTGATCGAAGGCGTTATCCGGAAAATCTTTTACCCGGTGTTTCCTCCAAACCGGAACGCGGAAGATGTCGTTGTGTGGCTCAGAGGAGGTGGCGCATAGCAGTGCCATCGGGGCGAAAAAGGAATCGAGTGAATCTTCCGCGGGCGAATTTTCATCTGACCCGATTTCTGGCCTTGTATAGCAACAACTGATAATGAGATCGACATGGAACGATATCTTGGCAGTAGCGAATACATTGACTGGAGCCATCCCTTGGTGACCGCCAAGGCGGCGGAACTCGCACAGGACTGCCATTCCGATGAAGCGGTCGCAAAACGCTGCTTTGAGTTTGTCCGCGATGCCATCCAGCACAGCTGGGACTACCGGAGGAATCCGGTCACCTGCAAAGCCTCCGAGGTATTAATTCATGGCACCGGCTACTGCTATGCCAAGAGCCATCTTCTGGCCGCGCTTCTGCGGGCGAACTCCATCCCGGCAGGGCTGTGTTACCAACGGCTCACAATCGGCGCCGACGGCCCGCCGTTTTGCCTGCATGGCCTCAATGCGGTTTATCTCGAGAATCATGGCTGGTATCGCATCGATGCCCGCGGGAACAAGCCGGGCGTTGCCGCGGCGTTCCACCCGCCCACCGAGGCGCTTGCCTTCCCCGTACTGAGCCC
>JAJYLL010000184.1:940-2659 GCA_021787735.1 Acidobacteriota bacterium
CCGCAGAGCGGGACTTTCCGGAAATCTGGGTCGAGCCGCTTCCGGTGGTGGTCAGGGCTCTGACCGAGCACCAGACCGTAGAGCAGGTTAATCGGAACCTGCCGGATATCGAAGTCATCCAATCCAAGGTGTTCAACGCCGACGCGTCTTAGCGGCATTACCTCCTGATTCAGTCGCCAGAACAAGACGACAAGCATTCATGGCATCACAACGGGTGCCGAGATTGCCGCCCGCTGTCTCGGCATGCGGGGGGCGCCGCAATGGTCGAACGGCTTCGTCCGGATATACGGCGTGCATCCGGTTTGAGAACGGCGAAGTGTTGACATCCGTCGTGGTAGGCAGTTGCCAGGCGAGCACTGCACGGCTTGCCCAGTTGATAATGGCCACGATATAAAGGACCCGGCGCACCACCGGGATGTGGGTCAGATCTGCCCCACGCCTGGCTCGCTCGATCTGAATGGGGACGGATCGAATTCCGTTGAAATTCCCTGCACACTGCCGGACATGAGAATCAGACAATACCAGATTGATGCCTTTGCAAGCCGCGCATTCGAAGGCAACCCGGCGGCTGTATGCCCATTGGAAGACTGGCTCGACGACGGTCTTCTTCAGGCCATTGCGGAGGAGAACAACCTGTCTGAGACCGCTTTCTTCATACCCTCTGAAAAAGGCTTCAAATTACGCTGGTTCACCCCGATCAGGGAGGTCGATTTGTGCGGCCACGCAACGCTGGCCGCGGCCCATGTCATTTTCGAGATTCTTGGCTACGCCAAGCAGGTCATCACCTTTGAGACCCGTAGCGGCGAGCTGTTTGTGGAAAAGAAAGGAAAGCGGTTGGAAATGGATTTTCCGGCACGTCGGCCAGCGCCCTGCGACATTTCCGAAGCCTTGGTTCAAGGACTCGGGCAGCGCCCTGTCGAGGTATGGGCCGCCGACGATTATCTGGCCGTATTCGAAAGCGAAACAGCGGTTCGCGCCATCGCCCCCAACCAGTCCCTGCTAAGCCGGCTGGACCTGCGTGGCATCATCGTCACAGCGCCCGGCACCGACGTTGATTTTGTCAGCCGCTTCTTTGCTCCCAAGTTTGGCGTCCTTGAAGACCCGGTCACCGGCTCTGCTCATTGCGAGCTTGCGCCGTATTGGGCTAACAGGCTTGGCCGGAACATCCTAATCGCCAAACAGGTGTCCAAGCGCGGAGGACGTATCCACTGCGAGGTAAAAGCGGACCGTGTGCGGCTGTCAGGGTGCGCGGTGACGTTCATGGAGGCTGAGATTGCCTTCTAACTCTTTCATCACGCGAGCACGATATTGGCCATGAACATTCGCATTGCCACCACCGATTCCGAGATCGCCGGTTGTTATCCCGTCTTGCGGGAGCTGCGGCCCCATATCGCGGAAGATGAACTCCTGTCCAGAGTCCGAAGCCAGGAAAAGACCGGCTACAGGCTTGGCTTCCTCGAACAACCGGAGGGCGTGGTCGCCGTCGCGGGGTTCCGAATCAGTGAAAATCTGGCATGGGGGCGTTTCCTGTACGTGGATGACCTGGTAACGCTGTCTTCTCACCGCTCCAAAGGTTTCGGCGCCCGCCTGCTCTCCTGGCTTCAAGATTTCGCGGTACAGGAAGGTTGCGCACAAATGCACCTTGATTCGGGTATTCAAAGAAAACAGGCGCACCGTTTCTATGAACGCGAAGGCATGACCATTTCCTGCTTTCATTTC
>JAJYLL010000017.1 GCA_021787735.1 Acidobacteriota bacterium
CGATCTAAGCGGCTTGAAGGCGATCTGAAAAAGCTGCCTTCGCTGATTGTCGCTTATTCCGGCGGCGTGGATTCCGCCTACCTCGCCTATGCGGCGCATCAGGCGCTGGGCAATCGTATGCTGGCCGTCACCGCGCTCAGCGTCAGCTACTCGGAGCGCGACCAGCGCGAAGCCGAAGCCTGTGTGGAGCGCTTCAATGTCCCGCATGAGTTCATCAACACGTCCGAATTTTCCAATCCTGACTATCGCGCCAACAATCCCGACCGCTGCTTCTTTTGCAAGGATGAACTCTTCAGCCGGCTTGACCAGCTTGCCGCAGAGCGAGGTTTTTCCGCCGTGGCTTACGGCGTGAATGTGGATGACCAAGGGGACTGGCGGCCCGGCCAGCAGGCAGCCCGCAAACACAAAGTCCTGACGCCGTTGCTCGACGCGGGCCTCACCAAGGCGGACATCCGCGAACTTTCACGGCAAGTAGAGCTGCCCGTATGGGACCGTCCGGCATCGGCCTGCCTCTCTTCCCGGATCGCCTATGGGGTTGAAGTCACACCGGAACGACTGGCCGTGGTGGAAAAGGGCGAAGAAGCGCTTCGGGCGCTTGGCTTCCGCCAGTTCCGCGTGCGCCATCATGACAAACTCGTGCGGCTGGAAATCGCACCCGATGAGCTGCCACGAGCGTTGAGTCCAGAGATGGCGTCCAAATTTGTGGAGATTTTCAAGCCCCTTGGATTCAACTTCGTGACGCTCGACCTGGAAGGCTACCGCACCGGGTCGCTCAACACACACCTGGTCAAGATCACCGGCTGACGGTAGCCAATATCCTCAACGGATTTCATTGTGAGCGCAGCCCTGGTTCCGCGTATTACCAGAGACAGCGCCTGGCACGGGGGTGTATTCTGTCGTGGCTGGGTCGATGGAACATTCCCGTTTCACGCCGGAGGCGCTGTGGTAAGGAAAATTCTTGTCCATTCGTTGTACATTCTGGTCCCGGTGCTGTTGTTTGGAGGCATTGCCAGCGCTCAGATGCAGCACATTGCCGAAAAGCTTGGATACCCTCCGGATTCGAAGCTCCTGATCATCCACGCCGATGACCTGGGAGTGGCCCATTCCCAGGACATGGCCAGCTTCAAAGTGCTTGAGGAAAAAGACGTCACGGCAGCCAGCGCGATGGTTCCCTGCCCGTGGTTTACGGAGGTAGCGGACTTTGCCCGCTCACACCCGGACGCAGACATCGGCCTGCACCTGACACTGACCAGCGAGTGGAAGGCGTACCGCTGGGGTCCTGTCGCGCCACTCGACCAGGTTTCAAGCCTGCTCGATCCCAACGGCTATTTCTACTCTGACAACGGCCCCGTAGCCGCGCATGCCAAACCGGAAGAAGTTGAGATTGAAATCAGGGCGCAAATCCAGCGCGCGCTCGCGATGGGGCTGCATCCCACTCACCTCGACACCCACATGGGCACGCTGGCCGTAACGCCGCAGATTTATTCCGTTCTCGTCAAAGTGGCGCATGAATACCATTTGCCATACATGGCCGTCAAGTTGCCGGGCGAACAGGGCAAGGAGTTAATGAAATTGATTTCGCCCAACGACATCGTTCTGGATCACCTGGTGATGTTTGAACCAAACGTGCCCGCCGGCCAGTGGACCGAGAGTTATATAAAAGCCATCGAGTCGCTCAAGCCCGGCCTGAATGAATTGATCGTCCACTTGGCTTATGACGATTCTGAGATGCGGGCCATCACGGCGGGGCATCCGGATTACGGAGCGGCTTGGCGCCAGCGCGACTTCAACGCGGTCACAAGCCCGCAGTTCAAACAAGCCCTCAAGGAGAACCACATTATCCTGGTTGGCTGGCGACAGTTGGATAAGCTGGTTAAGTAGCAGGAGCCGGGCGGTCCATCTCCAGGCAGTTGAGCGCGAAGTTGATGGGGATTCCAACGCCGGTCTTGTTCGGGTAAACGCCATCGTGGAAAACAAGCATCCTGTTGGCAGCGGTTTCGCTGTAGCGGAGCACAGGTTTCCACGGCCCGGGTCCTGAAATTCGCACCGGCTCGCTCCAATCCCGAATATCAGGTGACGGTTCCGGAGCCTGGCACCACCAGAGCCCTGTCTTCGGCAGGTCAGCGCCACTCACATTCACGCGCGCGAAGACCACCTCGTAACCTCTTTCGACCAGCGTAACACAGAAGTCAAAAACCCTTTCCTCGGCGGGGAAAACGATCCGATGAGGCGACCAGTCTGTTCGGCCATCGGGGCTCTCGGCATATCCCTGAACCAGATAATCATCCTGATTGGCGCCGGCAACATACCACATTTTCCACCTGCCGTCGTGGTAGATGACATTGGGCTCATACACGCTGCCACGTTCCCAGTATTCGTTTGCATTGAAAGCCGGGGCCGGCTGATCGGCCCATTGCTGCCCGTCCCATTCGATATACCCGATGACATACGGCCCCATAAAATCCCGCGCCGCACCGGCGTAATAGATGCGTTCGACCCAAGCCTGCTTTTCGGGGTCCCAGCCTTGGACATACGAAGGGCAGTGCCGCCCGCCCTTGCCGTCCCACCAGAAACTCTTTTGCTTGCCTGCCAGCAGCGCCGGCTTGGCCGGATCGCTTGCGTCGGTCGCGATTTCCCACCCTTCCGCGGAAAGGGGCGCGTCTTGCGACAGGCTTGCACTGTACATGTTGATTTCAGAGGAGTCTTTTTCGACTCCGCACGTAAACATCCACCAACGTCCCGCCCGCTTCACGACCGTGCAGTCCACCATGGTCCGAAGCTTCGTGACAGGGCCGTAGCCTCTGCCGGCATCGAAGATGGTCGTTAGAATCTCGCTTGTCATTCGGGTCGTCTGATTGCCCAACCAACCATCCCGGCCGGGCATCTCAAGAGGAAACTGTAAACTCGCTTGCAACCTTGACGGTAGTGCTGTGGATGCGGACGGTATCCGCCACGTGGTGCGCGTACCCGCCTGCAAAAGTCACGACCACAGGGATGTTCTTTACCCTTGCTTTCTCAAACACAATTCGGTCTCGATCTTCCAGCCCCTTCAGGGTAAGCTTCAGCCCGCCCAACTGGTCCTCTCGGTAAGGATCGGCGCCGGCCAGGTAAAAAATCACCTGAGGGTCAAATTCTGAGAGTGCTTTGTCGAGACTGTCTTCCAGCGCGGTGACGTACTCCGTGTCCTGCGTGCCGTTGTGGAGATTAACATCCAGATTGCTGGGCGGCTTGGGGTACGGGTAGTTGTTCTCCTGGTGAAGTGAAATGGTATAGACGCTTCTATCTGAGCCGAAGATAGCCGCCGTGCCATTGCCCTGATGAACGTCACAATCCACGGTCATGGCGTGTTTGATCATCCCGTCTTTCTGCAGCCGCCGGATAGCGATGGCGACGTCATGGATCACACAGAACCCTTCCCCGTGGTCTGGAAACGCGTGATGAAACCCGCCCCCAATGTTGACGCCGACGCCTTGTTCCATTGCCAGGCGCCCCGCCAGAATAGAACCGCCCGCCGATAACCAGACGGCCTCGATAAGTTCCGGAGAATAAGGAACTTCCATCCTTAGAATCTCAACGTAAGAGAGGCTGTCGTTCTTAAGCTTCCAAATGTAATTGCGATCGTGCACCAAGGCCACGTCGTCATCAGTGGCCGGGGTGGGCTCAATAATGTCCTCAGGCTTGATCACATTCTCCTGGAGCAGGCGCTCCTTGATCAGCCGGTATTTCGAGGAGGGAAAAACGTGGTTTCCCAGGTTTAAATCGTATTTGTCCGAGTAGACAACTTTCATGCCGTTACTATTCCTGCTCCCAACAATTCTACCAGTTTTGGCGGTTGCGCCGCTGGTGTCGGTCTTGCGGGTTCCTTAGCGCGAACCGCACCGGACTGCTTCTCTTGGGCTTCCGTTTGATTCAGCAGCACGCAAGATGACGCGGGTCAGAATCCGAAAAAGTACGAGAACTTCACAAAGAATTGCCGCCCGTCGTTCAGGAATTGGTTGGTGCGGATCAGTTCTGTTCCGGTGGATGTCGGGATAAGGTTCAGGTTCTGCTGATCGCTGTTGTAACCCACATAGAGGGCCGTCCACGGGTTCACAATGTAGGAAACCAGAAAGTCGGCATTGAATTGCTTGGTCTTCTCCAATGACGTCAACGCCGCGTTGGGCAGGACGGTGTTGTATTGGAAAATAGTCCGTAATCCCAGGCGCGGGTTGAACTGCCAGTTCCATTGGGAGCGGATGATGTGATTATTAAAGATGCTGGCACCGCCCTCGCGGCTGGTGAGCCGCTCCAGGATGTAGGTATTATCAACTTCCAACTTGGTGAGCGGACGAATCGTCATCAGCACCTGGCCATGGGTCAGATCGGCCAGCACGGGCGCCTGCCCGGGAGGAGGCACAAAGTTCACGTCCGTTCCCCATTCGTAGGTCGCGGAGAATGTGAAAGGTTGATAGTACTGGCTGCCTACGTAGACGCCCTTGTGCTGGTGGACATAAGTGCGGTTGGAAGGGAGCACAGAAAAATCCTGGGGCCGCAGAAGCTCATGGTCTCCAGACTGATAAAGCTCAATGTAGGTCTGGCCGGTCAGTTCAAAGCTCAACCCCGTGTCATAGTACTGGTCAAGCTGGTTCCCGGCGTGGTCCCAAACCGGATCGACGTAAAGCGTGGGTCCCCAGGAGATCAGCGCTTTTCCTTCCGGCCGAAAGCGATAAGTGATGAACTGACCCAAGCCTCTGAAATCCGGGCGCAACGCGGGCCTTGGAATCGTGCGGGTATAGGGAACAAATTGATCCACCGTGTTTTCGCCCAGGAATCCGGTTTCGGTATTGAAGCCGGGGCTGAGATCTTCATAGTCGAGGTCGTAATAAAACTGGTAACCCGTGCGCTGCAAGTGAAATTTGTATGCCGGGCCGGCCGAGCGTGGACCCCCAGGCAAGGTGGTTGCGCTGGTAACTCCTTGCCAGTCCAAGGTCCAATTGGGTGTGAATTTGAAATGGCCGTCAACGCCTCCCACGCGGTTATAGGTGCCTGCGAATTCGCGGTCCGTGTAAATCATACCGATCGTCGACTGTTTTCCGACGTCCCGGCTGATTCTTACAACTTTGAAACGCGCGTTCTTACCCGCGAGTGGGTCATTCGGCGCGACGCCCTCTCCCGGCGATTGGTCATCGGAGAAAAGAGTCCCGATGGCATAATGTCCTACCTTGCCGGTCAGTCTGACTCCATACAAGGGGTCGGCGATGTTGCGGGAGAAAAACAGATCGAGGGGAGTTTGAAAGAAGTTTGCGTTTTCGAGAAAAAACGGTCGCTTCTCCGGGTAGTAGACCGCGAACCGCTGGTTGACCGTGACCTGCGGCTGGTCGGATTCCACCTGGCTGAAGTCGGGCTTTATCGTGCCGTCGAGAACCAGGCTGTCCTTCAGCACAGTTTTGCCGTCGATTCCGACCCGTGGGTCGAAACTTTGAGAAGTGAATTGAGGGTTGTTGGGGTCGCGCGTGTCGAGCGCCCTGTAGGAGCGCGCGTAGGCATAGGGAATGAATTGCACGTTATGTCCGCGCGAAATCGAGTCCAGCCCCTTCAAAGTGGCTTCCTGGCTGAGGCGCCCCTGAATGCGCGTTGAAACACGCGGCCACGTGTCCGACCCGTTGTTCCGCGGAATCCAGCGGATAAAAAGGATTCCCCAGGTCTGTTTCGGGGTGGCGGGAAAGCGGATGCTTTTGAAGGGGATGGCCTCCCACACCACAAACCCCTGTTTGGTTCGCTGGCCTTTCGATTTCCACACCGTATCAAATGAACTGTCGTAATTGGGGCTGGCATTTTCCTCGTAGCTGCCGTCCTGCTGCAGCCCGAACGGATTGACAGTGAAGACATACGCGTGGCGATGGTCGTGAAAAGTGTCGAGGAACATGTCCAGCCGCTCATCGCCGGACAAATGGTCACGCACCGTCATGTGCGCACGGACCTTGTTGGGCTCATTGTCAAAGGCGACAAAAACCACGTAGAGATAATTGCTGTCGTAGCCAAGGTAAACATCCGTCCTCTGGTTGGGGGCGACATCGTCTTTGGGTGTGCGCTGGATGAACCCATCGATCTTGAGCATCTTGCCCGCCATGGCTGCGTCCGGCTTCATTCCCAGGAAATCGGACAGCTTGGGCGGGGGACTCACGCGCCCAATAGTGATAGTGGGACGGGCTTCATTGAGGTCGGACGAGACAGAGGACTTGCAATAGGCTCTTCCGCCTGAAAGAAAAACCAGGAGTCCCGGCACAAGTGCAGCCCGAAAGATCTTATTGAGCGAAGCGCGAAGCGTCGAAGAATCCTGGAGGAGACTTGCGCAATTGGTGATGTGGCTGAATCGCAGGGCGTCGAGAAATCGATTTTGTCGCTTCATCAGCCGGGCCGAATTATCCCTTACAGCAGAAATGGAACTTGCCTCTTTCGCTTAACACGCAGAGGGGTGGTTATTTTATTCCACTGTGACGGATTTTGCCAGGTTTCGAGGCTGGTCGACGTCGCACCCGCGCAAGACGGCGATGTGATAAGCCAGCAGTTGCAGGGGGATGACCTCAAGGACTGCGGAGAGATACTCATTCGTTTGCGGAAGCGTGATCAGATGGTCTGCCATGTCCTGAACTTCCCGGTCGCCCTCTGTAACCAAGGCAACGATGACGGCGCCTCGGGCTTTGGCTTCCTTAATGTTTGAGACCGTCCGCTCGTATCGAAGCCTTGAGTCCGCAGACTTCCCGTCGCAGGTCGCCATCACCACCACGGGCAGACCTTCCGTGATCAGGGCGATCGGACCGTGTTTCAATTCTCCTGCCGGGTAGGCTTCTGCGTGGATATAAGATACCTTCTTCATCTTGAGCGCACCTTCCAGCGCCACCGGGAAGTGGACGCCACGGCCAAGGAACAGAAAATCTGCAGCACGATCGAAGTGGCGGGCCAGTTCTTCGTACTCTTCGTCCTTTTGCAGCACGTATTCGAGCTGCCGCGGCAGCATGGTCAGTTCGCTGAGCAATTCCTTCGACACGGCTGGAGGAATCAGGCTGCGAAGCTGGCCCAGATAAACGGCGAACAGGTAAAGGCCGATCAGTTGCGCGGTGAAGGTCTTGGTGGACCCCACGCCGATTTCAGGCCCCGCGTGTGTGTAGATGGTTCCATTGGCTTCCCGGGGCACCATGCCGCCGAGCACGTTGCAGATGGCGAGCGTTTTGGACCCTTTGGCCTGCGCCTCCCGCTGCCCGGCAATGGTGTCGGCCGTTTCGCCTGACTGCGTGATCAGCATCGTCAGAGTGCGCGAATCCACCAGCGGATCGCGATAGCGGAACTCTGAGGCGTAGTCCACCTCCGTGGGAACGCGCGCCAGCCGCTCTAGCATGATCTTTCCCGCCAGCCCAGCGTGACGGGAAGTGCCGGCAGCAACAATTTTGATTTCCCGGAACGAGCGGAATTCGTCTTCCGTGATTTCCATTTCGTCCAGGAAGATCTGGCCCGTTTCTGGAGAAACACGGCCCAGCGCGGTGTCGCGGACGGCGCGCGGCTGCTCGTAAATCTCTTTCAGCGTGAAGTGCTTGAAGCCGCCTTTTTCCGCCAGAATCGGGTCCCAGCTGATGTGCTGAACGCGCCGGGTGACCGGCTCGCCCTGGAAGTCCATAAGTTTCACGCCGTTCGGCGTCAGGACGGCTATGTCTCCGTCGGCGAGAAAAAACAAATCTCTGGTGTGATAAAGGATGGCCGGAACATCGCTGGCCACCAGGTACTCGTTCTTGCCCAGGCCAATCACAGCCGGCGGGCCCTGGCGGACAGCCACAATTTTGTTTGCATCACTCGCTGACATAATCGCAAGCGCGAATGATCCCGTCAGCCGCTGCACTGCCGTCCTGACGGCGTCATCCAGCGTGACAGGCGCCGAGCCCAGCGATGGCCTGTCGAGATATTTCTCGATCAGGTGTGCAATCACCTCGGTGTCGGTTTCGGTGGTAAAGACGTGCCCCTCTTCCGCCAGTTCCTGCTTCAACTCCATGTAATTTTCAATGATGCCGTTGTGAACAACCGCAACTTTGCCGTGACAGTCGCGGTGAGGGTGAGCGTTTTCCTCCGTGGGCGCTCCGTGCGTTGCCCAGCGCGTCTCGCCAATACCGCAGGTGCCGTCGAGGGGATTGAGCCGAATCACATCTTCCAGGTTGCGGATTTTTCCCGTGGCTCGGCGGATAGTGAGGCTGCCGTCCTTCATCACGGCAAGTCCGGCGGAGTCGTACCCGCGGTATTGAAGGCGCTGAAGCCCTTCCAGCAGCACTGGAACCACGCGCTTATTGCCGATGTATCCGATAATTCCTGACATGGATTGAGGTTCCCGGCCCGGCGGACTTGCCCGGAAAAACTGCTGCCGCCACAGGCTTCTTCGGTGGTGATCCTTCTAACCCTGCATTATATCAGAACCGCGCACCATCTTTGCGGACGCAAGGCGCGAGTCTTTAAAGCGCAGCGTGGGCCATGCAAAGGCGGGGCTTGCGCGTTGAGGAACCCAAAAGCCAGGATGCCTATTTCGACTGCTGCACGTAGACTTCGCCCGTGTTCAGGCTGGGCTTCTGGTTGAAGCTACCGTAAGTCAACCCTTCCCCGGAAGCGATATATTCCTTCATTTTTGCCGACATGCGGCGGCAGACGTCTGGATAGCGGTCAGCCACATCGGTAAGTTCCTGGGGGTCATGCTGCAGGTTGTAGAGTTGTGGTTTGTAGGGCGCCGGTGTTGCTCCCGGGGTTACGGCAAACTTGTCCTGGTGGGCTTCCGGCTTCCAGATTTCGGTGTAGCTCCACTCATGGTCGTGCGCGGACCCCACCCAGCCGTAGGTCTGCACCACCAGGTCCTTGATGCTTCGGGTGTCTCCGGTGGCCATAGGCCAGAAATTCGTGCCGGTCACGCGGGCGGGCGGCTTCAATCCCAGCAGGTGCAGCAACGTAGGCATGTAATCGTGGATCTGCACAAACCCGGAAACCTTTTTGCCGGCCAATCGCTGGTCCGGCATGCGAATCATAAGGGGAACGTGGGTCACCTGGCCGCGCATCTTGTCCGGCCCTTTCAGGAACTGGCCGTGTTCGCCCAGCATGGCGCCGTGGTCTGACATGAAGACAATGACGGAATTATCCAGCAACCCGTAACCACGGATCGTATGCAGCAGTTGGCCGATCCAGTAGTCCACGCAACTGACTTCGCCTGCGTAATTGGCGCGGAACCGCTTCTTGATCTCGTCGGACAACTCGACGGTGCCGTAAGGCGGTTCGATGAAACTCGGCGTGTACGGGCCCTTCCAATACTTCTCGAGGAACCGCTGCGGCGGGTCCCACGGTTCATGCGAGTCAAACATTTCAACGTGCAGGTAGAAGGGGCGCTGGTCGAAATTTCCTCTCAGCCACTGGATGGCCCGGTCAGAGACGATCTGCGAGAGCGATTCGCCCTGCTGCTTCCACAGATTGCGATTCGCCTTGTATTGGGCCAGGAATTCCTGGATGCCGGGAAAGCGCGCCAGATATTCCGGCGAACCGATATCGCTGACGTCGGGCAACTGGTGGGGTGCTGTGCCGTAGTAGTCGAACTCCTGGCCGCGAATCCACTGGAAGGTGTGAAAACCGCGATGGAAATTCTTTCCCGGCCGCATCTGGTGCGGCAGGTCGCTGATCAGCGTGGTGATGTAGCCCGCCTCATATAGGGTTTCGCTCAGAGTCTGGTCTTCGTTGTAGAGCGGATGCCAGCCCGGGAGCTGGACCGGCTCATGCTGGCGGAAGTAGTAGCACGGAATCACGCGCCGGCCAGTGTAAAGCGTGCGCCGGATGACGATGGTGGGCATGCCCTCCGGATAGGCATCTTCAAACACCACGCACTCTTTCGAAAAGCGGTCCAGGTTGGGCGTCTCGAGATTCTCAAGCCACTTCGGGCCGTAGCAGGCCAGGTTGTCGAATCGGAAGGTATCGCTGACAATCACGATCAGGTTCAGATTGTTGCCATGCTGCTTGGGCGGACGTTCCCAGATCGAACCGCATTCGTGCTCGGCCGCACCGGATTGCGCGTCGGCCTCAGCGGCCCGTCCGCCAAGCCCCGCTGCTGCTGCCATTGCCGTGGTCTTCAGAAAGTTTCTGCGTGAAGAATTCTGTCCGGCCACAGTCAAGACCTCCCTTGCATGAAATTGTTGGAATGCTTTGCGCGCAAATCATCCCCAGCGCAACGAAGGATCTCCGCAGTTGGTTCAGCAGCTACGATCTTGACGCGTTGATCCGAATATAATCGTGTGTAAAGTCGCAGGTCCAAATCCACGCGTCGGATTTGCCCTGGTGGAGATCGATGCGAATCACGAGTTCGTTCTTGTCGAGCTCCTTCTTCGCCACTTCCTCGTCAAACCCTGCATGTACACCGCGGCGGCAAAGATACAGGCCGTTCACGCGAACATCGACTTTCGATGCGTCTATTGGGGCGCCGGAGTAACCCGCCGCGCAGACAATCCGGCCCCAGTTGGGATCGCCTCCGGCCAGCGCCGTCTTGACCAGCGGAGAATTCGCCACCGCGCGAGCCACACGCTCAGCGTCGGAAGCGTTCCGGGCACCGCGCACATCTAACCGCGCGATTTTCGTTGCGCCTTCGCCGTCTTTCACAATCATTTTCGCGAGCGCTTGGCAAACATCGGTGAGTCCCTGCTGGAACTTCTTTGCCCCGGGCGTTCCCGGGCGGATGGCTGCGCCAGAGGCGCCGCTGGCCAGCACAATGACGCTGTCGTTGGTCGAGGTATCTCCATCAACAGTAATGCGGTTGAAAGAGGCGTCCACCGCCTCGCGCAGCATCTTCTGGAGCGTGGCGGGAGCAACGGCGGCGTCTGTGGTGATGTAAGACAACATGGTGGCCATGTTCGGATGGATCATGCCGGCGCCCTTGGCCACGCCTGCCAGCAAGACAGTCTTCCCGGCGATCTTCGACTGCAGCACAACGGACTTGGGGAAACTGTCTGTTGTCATCATGGCGCGGGGGACTTCCGGCGCGGCCTCGACAGAGAGGATTTCCTTCAATACAGGAAGCTGCTTCAGAATTAAGTCCACATTCAGCGGAGTTCCAATCACGCCCGTGGAGGAAACAAAAACCTCGTGCGGCTGCACGCCCAGCATTTGAGCCACGGCTTTGGCTGCCTGCTCCGCTACCAGCACTCCCGCGCGGCCCGTGCAGGCGTTGGCGTTACCCGAGTTGGCAATGATGGCCCGGGCCCGCCCACGACTTTTCTTCAGATTTTGCCGGCAGAGCAAAACCGGCGCGGCGGCAGCCCTGTTCGTAGTGAAAACGCCGGCAGCGCTCGCCCCGGGAACGTCGCAAACGATCAGCGAGAGGTCCAGGGCGCATGGTTTCTTCTTGATTCCGGCCGCAATCGCGGCAGCACGAAAGCCTTTCGGCGTGGCGAGGCTTCCTTCAACAGCATTCCAACTGGGCATGGGTAGGTCACACTCCTTCTTTCGAGGAACTTTAGAGTTGCACAGTCTAGCAGAATTTAACGCTGCTGAGCAGGAGGAGATATGGAATCTTCAGAAGGGAAGTTCCCGACGTTTACTTGATCGGCTTAACGGTCTTCAGCTCAAGCACTCCAGGCTCCGGTTTTCCCTTAGTCGGAGGGCCGCTAACCTTGATGGACCTGATGCTTTCTTCGCACGCACGCAGGAAAAGCTGCGGGTCGCTCGAACCCGGACGGCAATTGGCCTGGACAATATGGTCGGGTGAAATGATGTGCGCCGTCACCAGTTCCGGGTTGTCCGTGCTGGATACGTCAAAACTGATGGCCGGAAGCACCTTAGCGTGTTCCGCAGACCGCCAGATCATAACGGCGTCACGGCCCTGTATCTTGGTATGGTCAAACCGGTAATCAGGAATGTCCTGGTATGTCCCGGCAGTCTCCCACTTGGCCAGAAGCTCCGGTGAGAACTCCTCGGCGTCATTCGGGTTCGCTTGCGAGGTAATAATAAGCACCGGGCCGGAACTGAAGAGGTGGGAACGGTAAATCCGGACGCCGCCCGGGAAGTCATCCACCTTGCCATAGATGCCCGCGGCAACCTGCATGTCAATTCCAAGCGCCGCGTTCTGATAGGGAAGAGCCTCGAGAACCTTCTTGGCCTTGTAACCTTCGTAGTACGGGTACCACTTGACCAGAACGTATTCGGCAGCGAGTGCACCGCCCCCAATCAGGAGAATTCCCAGCATAAACTTCACCTGCATCGAGAGCTTCTTCATGCGCTCATCTTAGCCCGAGTTCTGAGCAGAGTGCAACGTCTTCAGACATGCTGTTGGGGGAGTGATATTTATCGCATCTTGAGTTCCATGAAGAGCGCCCCTTGAACGGGATTGTCCGTATACGGCGCGATTGGCTCGAAGCCCAGTTCCCGGTAGAGCTTCTGGGCAGGTTGCATCGACGGCAGGGTGTCCAGGCGCATGCGGTCATATCCGGTATCTCGAGCGTCGGTGATGGCGCGAATCGCTAGCAGGCGACCGATTCCCCGGCCGCGATGCGACGGCAGCACGTAGAGGCGCTTCAGTTCGCAGATCCCCTCTTCAATTTTCCTGAGGCCAGCGCACCCAACCACATCTACACCTTCGAAGGCAAGGTAAAGGCGCCCTTCGGGCGGGGCGTATTTGCCGGGCAGCACTGCCAACTCGCTTTCGAAATTCTGAAAGCAAAGATCAATGCCAAGCGAGGCCTGGTACTCGCGGAAGAGTCTGCGGACAATTTCAATCTCTTCGCCCGATGCTGCGACGCGAATGTCCATCTTTGTTTGGAGGTGGCAGAGGGCGATCAGCAAACCTGAATCAGCGGACGGGTCTTCGGGACAACCCGGCCTACCTGCCGGGCGGGAACGCCGCGTTCGGTCAGTTTTTCAAGCAACGCGGCGGAATCCTTTTCGCTCACAACCAGAAGCAGCCCGCCGCTGGTCTGGGGATCGAACATCAGGTTTCGGAAGTCTTGCGGGACCTTTGGATCAAACTCGACGCAACTGCCAATAAAATTAAGGTTGTTCTTTAGCCCACCGGGAAGATAACCCTGGCGCGAATATTCGAGGGCACCGGGAAGAAGTTCAACTTTTTCATGTTCGATCACCATGCTCACCTTGCTGGCCAAAGCCATGACACGCAAGTGACCCAGCAACCCGAAACCTGTGATGTCTGTGGCCGCGTGGACCTCGAATTCGCGGGCCACTTCGCTCCCCACGCGGTTGAGCGTCTGCATCGATTCAATGGAGGCGCGGACGGAATCTCCGCTTGCTTTCTGCGCTTTCAGCGCTGTAGAAATGACTCCCGTGCCGAGCCGCTTAGTAAGCACCAAGCGATCACCCGGCAGCGCGCCGCGATTGGGCAGCACGCGATTGGGATCTACGACGCCCGTAACGGCATAGCCAAACTTGATTTCTTCATCACTAAGCGAATGGCCGCCAATCACCGTGCAGCCCGCCTCCTGCATCTTCGCGAGGCCGCCCTGCATGATCTCCTCCAGCATATCCAGGTCACGGCCCGTGTTGGGAAAGCCCACGATTGAGAGCGCGGAAACAGGCCGCCCGCCCATGGCGTAAACGTCACTCAGGGAATTGGTTGCCGCAATCTGGCCGAACGTCCAGGGATCGTCCACGATGGGCGTGAAGAAGTCGACTGTTTGGACCAAGGCGAGGTCAGGCGCCACCAGATACACGCCCGCGTCGTCGCCGGTCTCAAACCCGACGAGAACGTTGGGATCAGATTGTTTAGGCAGCGTGGCCAAGACGGAGTCCAAAATACTTGGACTCAACTTGGCCGCTCAACCCGCCGCCTTCACCATCGCGGTCAACCGCTTTCGTTCGTCCATAACAGGCATTATAGGCTCAGGCCCCTGGGCAATGTGAGGATGACACACTGCACCCACGGCCCACGACGCGCGGGAAGATGCCTCACGCCATCGCGTCCCAGACTTCCTTGAAGCTCTTGACAGCGAACTCGAGGTCGGTGCGTGTGTGCGCGGCGGAAATCTGCACGCGGATGCGCGCCTTGCCTTGCGGCACCACGGGATAGGAGAAGCCGATCACGTAGATGCCTTTCTTGAGCAGCGCGTCGGCCATCTGCGTTGCCCTAGCGGCGTCGCCGATAATGATGGGGACAATCGGATGCTCGCCCGGCAGGATGGAAAATCCCAGCGCCGTCATCTGCTCGCGGAAAAACCGGGTGTTCTCCTTCAGTCGTTCGCGCAACTCCCCCGACTCCTGCAACAGGTCCAGAACTTTCAACGAGGCTGCCACAATCGTCGGCGAAACCGAATTGGAAAACAGGTAAGGGCGCGAGCGCTGCCTCAGCAGTTCAATGATTTCTTTACGGCCCGTGGTGTAGCCGCCGCTGGCACCGCCAAGCGCCTTACCCAGCGTCCCAGTGATAATGTCCAGCTGGCCCTCCACGCCGCAATACTCCGGCGTGCCGCGCCCGTTCTTGCCCATGAATCCCACGGCGTGGGAATCGTCCACCATGACCAGCGCGTCATACTTTTCTGCCAGGTTGCAAATCTCGCCTAGCTTGGCCAGGTACCCATCCATGGAGAAAACGCCGTCGGTCGCGACCAGCACGTAGCGCGCTTCCGCCTTGGCCTGCTTCAGCTTTTCTTCCAGGTCGCCCATGTCGCCGTTGCGATAGCGGTAGCGCTTGGCCTTGCACAGCCGGATACCGTCAATGATGCTGGCGTGATTCAGTTCGTCGGAGATCACGGCGTCTTCGGCATCCAGCAGCGTTTCAAACAATCCCCCGTTGGCGTCAAAGCAGGAGCTGTAAAGGATGGTGTCGTCGGTTCCGAGAAAGCGGCTCAGCGCCTCTTCCAGTTGCTGGTGAATGGCCTGTTTGCCACAGATGAACCGCACCGACGAGAGGCCGTAACCCCAGCGGTCGAGCGCATCTTTCGCTGCCTTCACAATGGCTGGATGGTTCGCCATGCCCAGGTAGTTGTTGGCGCACATGTTCAGGACGCTCGCACCGCCCTGCAGTTCCACTCGAGTCTGCTGGGCGGAGGTCAGCGTTCTCTCGTTCTTGTAAAGCCCGGCCTGCCGGATCTCATCCAGGCGTGTTGTCAGATGTTCGCGAATGCTCCCGTACAATTTATTCCCTCCAATCTAGAATCACCTTGCCGCAGTTGCCGGTCCGCATAGCCTCAAAGCCTTTGTGGTATTCCTGCCATTTGAGGCGGTGCGTAATCACGGGAGTGATGTTCAGGCCCGACTCCAGCATCACGGTCATCTTGTACCAGGTCTCGTACATCTCGCGGCCATAGATGCCCTTGATGGTCAGCATGTTAAAGATCACATGGTTCCAGTTGATACACATGTCCTGATTGGGGATGCCGAGCATGGCGATTTTGCCGCCATGGCTCATGTTGCTGAGCATGCTGGTGAAGGCCGCCGGGTTTCCGGACATTTCGAGGCCCACGTCAAATCCTTCCTGCATGCCCAGTTCTTTCTGCACCTGTTCGAGCGGCGTTTTCCTGGGGTCGATGGCCCGCGTCACGCCCATCTTTTCGGCCAGCTTCAGTCGTTCCGGATTCAGGTCTGATATCACCACAAAGCGCGCCCCGGCATGACGCACCACTGCCGCGGCCATCAATCCGATAGGGCCTGCGCCGGTGATCAGCACGTCTTCACCCAGCACCGGGAATTGCAACGCCGTGTGCACCGCATTGCCGAAAGGATCAAAGATGGAGGCAATTTCCAGCGGAACCGCGGGGCTGTGCCGCCAGATGTTGCTCATGGGCAGGGAGATGTATTCGGCGAAGGCGCCGGGCCGGCCGACGCCCACTCCCTTGGAGTGCGCACACAGATGACGACGCCCGGCCAGGCAGTTCCGGCAGCGCCCGCAAACTACGTGGCCCTCGCCGCTGACAATCATTCCAGGCTCAAAGTCGGTGACGTTCGACCCTACCTCTGCAATCTCGCCAACAAATTCGTGGCCGATCACCAGCGGCACAGGAATCGTCTTCTTCGCCCAGTCATCCCACTCATAAATGTGCAGGTCGGTTCCGCAGATGCCTGTCAATTGGACATGGATCAGAACGTCATTGATGCCAATCGCCGGTTTCGGAACGTCTTCAATCCACAGGCCCTTCTCTGCCCGACTCTTTACCAGTGCTTTCATCAGTTTCTCTCCCGAATCACGGATCGCGCGGACCTCTTGCGGGGGCCTGCGGGTCTCTCTTCTATGGCAGGTCGATAATGTTCGATTATCTCACAAAAAAATGAAGGCTGGGTTTCGCAGTCGGCAGCCGCATTTGCCACACCTTGTTGGCGTGGAGTTCGCAGTTGATCCGGACAAGAGAAAACCAACCCCTCTTGCTGAAACACAGGCCGGAGATTAAAGAGCTCCGCGGCACAATCCACGTTCCTCGGCAAGCCCTTGCTCACTTCTGTGCAGCGGCCGCCTGGCTGGATAGAATCTGGTTGAGAGTACCCAGTTCTTCCGCAGAGATCGCAACGCTACCCGCCCCGGCGTTTTCCCGAGCCTGCTCGGGGTTCCGTGCCCCGACCAGCGCGTGGGTCAGGCCGGGCTGCGCGATGGTCCATGCAATCACAAGTTGCGCCAGTGTCAGGCCGTGCTTTTCCGCGATGGGCCGCATCTTCTCAAGCATGGCCAGTATCTGTTTGCGCGCCTCCACGGAGAATCTGGGATTGTTATGCCGAAGGTCATCCCCTGGAAACTGCCGCTCCGGCCCGATTTTGCCCGTTAGCAGGCCGAGCGCCAGCGGGGAGTAGGCCAGCACGGCGATGTTGTTCTTCAGGGCATACGGCAGATATTCGCTCTCAAGTTCCCGGTCCAGCATGCTGTATTTTTCCTGCCCGGTATCCACACAACCCATGCGCCGGTTGACTTCAATCTGTTCCACCGTGGCGTTTGAAACGCCGATAGCGCGAATTTTCCCTTCCCGCTTCAGATCCAGCAGCGCTGACATGGTTTCTTCAACGGGGGTGGTCTGGTCCTGCCAGTGTGTCTGGTAAAGATCGATGTAGTCGGTGTTGAGGCGCTTCAGGCTCTGCTCCACTTCATAGCGGATCGACTCCGGCCCAAGATATCGGTGCATCGTTTTGCCATTCTGGTCGATAAAAGGCGTGCCCTTGTCCGTGTGCCAGACGATTCCGCACTTCGTGGCAATGACCAATTTGTCGCGGCGGCCCGCAATTGCTTTTCCCACGATGGTTTCCGAAAGCCCCATGCCGTAGGCGGGCGCGGTGTCAATGAAATTGATGCCGGCGTCGAGTGACGCCTGGATGGCCTCGACCGATCGGCGCTCATCCGTGCCACCCCACATCCATCCGCCGATGGCCCAGGCACCCAGGGCCACTACGGAAGCTTTGATTCCCGACGCCCCCAAAGGACGATATTCCATTCCAACCTCCACAGTGTTTTTCTTGTTACGCGAGCTTGGTGATCCGCAGATTTAGCACCGAGCAGAGAACCGCCCAGCCTTTTCTTCAATGCATAGTTGCTCATTTTGGTTCAGGTCGTAGCCGGGCCGGAACACCCGTCGGGAAAGCCGCTGTAGCGCAGCTGCCGCTTGCCGGCGCCGCGGCTTCTGCGCGGGGTCATCGCAAGGACCGTAGCTTTGAGAGGCGAACGCTGCCAGGTTCAGAAAAGCACACTACACAGGTATGCTCCAAGGGCCACCACTGCACCTATCACCGCATCAACTGAGTAGTGGTAGCGACCGCGGATAGAGCCCAGCGCGATTCCGACGGCAATCACCAGGTAACATGCTCCGGCTATGGGCAGGGGGCGCATGAGTGCCAAGCTTGCTGCGACTGCTCCGGCCACATGTCCACTTGGAAAGGTGTTGACCTGGATGCTGGCATGGTCGTGGATCCAGAGGTTGAACCGGCGAAGCAGTGAAGGCTGGAGCACTGACATCAAATCCTGGGGCAGTTTCCGTGGAGGTTGCGCCGGGAAAAGCGGTGTCAGTCCATAGGCGGCAAAAACCGCCGGCAGAACAATGCTCCAGTACTGATCCGTAAGTGCCCTCTGGCGTGCCAGGTACAACACGGCTACCCCCGAAGGAACTATCACATAGCATTGCAAATATGAAAACTCAAGGATTGCATCGAACCAGCCGGGAAGGTTTCCTTTCACGAAATGCAAGAAGCCCGGCCGGAAAAGGTACTCGTCCCAATGAAGGAATGCTTTCTCAAAGGACTGGTCAGCGCGCGGGAAGGTCAGGCGCCCGGACTCGTAATATCCCAGGAGGATTAACGGCGCCGGAAGCAAACGCGGCGGCCCGGGGAAGGAGGAAAAGACCGGCCACAACTGCGGCACTCAGTGCCAGAAACCAGCAGCGACGGCGTAACGGGACCTTGATGAAAAATGAAAGCAGGGCAACGTAGACAAAATATCCCACGCAAATCCATTCCGAACGGCGGAGAAGCGCAAGATGAAGTCCCGACCCGATCAAAGAGACCTTCCAGTACCGCAGTCCACCCCAACAAGGGATATGTTACCGCAAAGAATGCTTGGCGCAGGGCAGCTTTCCCGGACCGCGTCGGCATCAGTGTGCGAGAGTCTATACCCTGACCGTGCGTTTGCGCTCCATTTGAGCCGGGACGTATATTGTTCCGAGAGGAAGTTTAATGACTCCGGTGTCAATCAGCGCGCTGCCAAACGATGGCATCGTGTGTACCGTGAGACGCGCATGGTCGCGATAGCGCTGAAGTCGCCACACCACCCGGTGCTGGCTCACATTGTCCCCATTCGTCGCTGCAACCTGTCCTGCGCTTACTGTAATGAGTTCAACAGCTTCTCCAAGCCCGTTCCGACGTCGGAGATGCTGAAGCGCATCGACAAGCTGGCCTTGCTCGGCACAACCGTCATCACTCTTAGTGGCGGTGAGCCCCTGCTTCATCCCGAACTCGATGAGGTCGTTCGGCGGATCGGCCGCCACGATATCTTCGCGGAGGTCCTGACCAATGGCTATCTGCTCACGCCGGACCGCATCAAACAGCTCAACCGCGCGGGGCTTGACCACCTGCAAATCAGCATTGATAACGTTCAGCCGGACGAGGTCTCGAAGAAGAGCCTCAAGGTTCTCGATCAGAAGTTGCGCTGGCTTTCCCGGTTTGCTGAATTCCATGTGAACATCAACTCGGTTGTGGGCGCCTCCATCGCCAATCCAGAGGATGCACTCACGATTGCCCGGCGTACGGTCGAACTCGGTTTAAGCAGCACGGTCGGGATCGTCCACGATCATTCCGGGCAGCTCCGGCCATTGAGTGCTCACCAGCAGAAAATTGTTGCGGAGATTGAGGGCCTTTCGAAGCCGATCTTCTCGATTGCACGCCACAATCCGTTCCAGAAGAATTTGATTCAGGGTTTGCCCAATTCGTGGCACTGCCGCGCCGGAGGTCGTTACCTCTACATTTGCGAAGACGGCTTGGTTCATTACTGTTCGCAGCAGCGGGGCCACCCTGGCATTCCACTTGCCCGGCACACGCGCGAAGCTCTCGAGCGCGAAGCCAATACCGACAAACCCTGTGCGCCGTATTGCACGATTTCCTGTGTTCACCGCGTGGCCCTTCTCGACAGTTTGCGAGAGAATCCACGAGAAGCGCTGGAGCGGTTGTTCCCGCCTCGCGGCGAGGATAGTCGGCCAACGCGTTACCCAGCTCCCGTACGAATCTTGAGCGCGGTTTTTCTGCCTGCTCATGGTGGCAGCGGCAGGCGCCTTTTCAGAAAGGCGGCCTTGCGAATTCTGGGAATCAACTGAACTACTGAGACTTAGCGCCGCCGCTACGGCAAGAACCTACCACTGCCAACGCAAGCAAAATTCGCTTGCCCCGGTCAGATTTTTAGGATATACTTTATTGGTGATGGTCAGTGTGAATTTTGCCAACGCGTTTAGCTTTCGCTACTGGTATTGGGGCTTTTTTGCCCCGATGCGGTAGAGTAGCGTTGGCCTGACCAGGAAAAACGAGTTTTAAAAGCCAGCCCACTCAAGCCGAGTGGGCTTTTTTATTTGCCAGGAGAAAAACGATGATTATTTCCATGCGTCAGCATGCCACCAAACAGGAAATTGACTACGTTTGCGAGCGAATTCGCGAGTTCGGATACAAGGTGCATTCCATCGAGGGCGAAGAAAGGGTGGTGATTGGAGTGATTGGCGTAGGCGACGTTACGGCTTGTCTGGAATCGCTGGAGGCGACTCCCGGCGTTGAGAGGGCGATGCGGATTTCGGCACCCTACAAGTTCGTCAGCAAGGAGTTCAAGCAGGAATCCACGCGGATTCGTGTGAACGGCTCTGAGATAGGCGGGGACGAGTTTGTGGTGATGGCCGGGCCCTGCTCGGTGGAAAACGAGAAGCAGATACTCGAAACCGCCGAGGCTGTTGCCGCTGCGGGGGCCAAAGTGCTGCGCGGCGGCGCCTTCAAGCCACGGACCTCGCCGTATGACTTTCAGGGACTGGCGCTGGAGGGACTCAAGCTGTTGGCCAAGGCGCGTGAAGCCACCGGACTTGCCATCGTGACTGAAGTGATGAGCGAGGGCGACGCCGACCTGGTGGCGGAGTACGCCGACATCATGCAAGTGGGCGCGCGGAACATGCAGAACTTCGCTTTGCTGAAGGCGCTCGGCAAATGCCGGCGTCCTGTGCTGCTGAAGCGCGGCATGAGTTCCACCATCAAGGAACTGCTGATGTCCGCCGAGTACATCACGGCACACGGCAATCCCAACGTCATCCTCTGCGAACGCGGCATCCGCACCTTTGAAACGGCCACGCGCAACACCTGCGACATCGCAGCGGTGCCTGTGCTGCGGGAATTGACGCACCTGCCGGTAATTCTGGATCCCAGCCACGCCACCGGCAAGCGAAGCCTGGTGCCGGCACTCTGCCGGGCCGCCGTCGCCATCGGGGCCGACGGACTGATTGTTGAGGTCCATCCGCGGCCGGAAAAAGCCATGAGCGATGGCGCACAATCCCTTAGAAATGAACAGTTTGCAACAATGATGCAGGACCTTGAGCCCTATATCCGGCTCTGGAAGGAGAGCCGCGTTGCGGCCGCCGCCGTCTAAGTACAGGGCAGAATACAACTCTCCGATGCCAGCCCTGCATCGTAGACGCAAGCGTAGTGCTATCGAACAACAGGTAGTAGCTTAGTTTTCCCGGTTTCGTCAATCTCAAAGCTACACTGGAAGCACAGCTGGAAAATCGGCGCAGAACCCCATGTGGCGTAGAGTACTGGCGGGACCGCTGAAGCGGGCCTCGAAGTTCGGTGCAGTATACCTGCTGTATCTCTCCATCATTTGGCTTTTCGACTACGTCTATTTCCCCTGGCTTACCATCCGGTTTCGCTATCTCGTTTTCTTTCCGCTGTTTCCATCCATCTTTCTGGCTTCCTGGGGAGGGTACTACCTGTACCAGCACTTCCAGGAAGACGTGTTTTTCACAGACAAGATCCACGGTTGGCTGGAACGTCCGGGAGCGGGCGGCTTGCGGGACAGGCTCCGGTCGGCGGTCCTGAACCGGCCGGCCTGCGTGTTTGCGGCTGTCGCCACCTGGTGGAGTCCGCTTCACGCGTACATTTTTCTCAATAAGGACCAGAAATTCAAGCTGCTTTCGCTGCTCAAATCGCTCGCCCTCGGATCGCTGTTTTGCGCACTTTTTTGGGGCTTGGTCGGAGATTCTTTTGTCTTTACGTACGGTTTGTTGAAAGCAATCCTGCATTGATATTTCGCAGGGCATTATGAGGTGAATTTGTGAACGTTTTTATTACAGGATCGACGGGTTTTCTGGCGGGGGAACTGGCCGTTCTCCTCTCCAAAAGGCCACAAATTCGGCGGCTTTATTGCCTGGTTCGGGCCAATGACGAACAAAAGGCCTGGAGCCGTCTTCAACAGGTTTTCCAGTTCCACGGGGACGCTTTTGACACCACAAAGGTTATTCCGGTGCTCGGCGACCTCGCGGACAGTTCGCTGGCGGAGAAACTCTACCGCCTGAAAGACCTTGGCGAGGTTGATACGGTGATTCACGCCGCGGCCGACACGTCTTTTGCTCCGTCTTCCACCGAAAACGTCGAGAGGATCAATATCGGTGGAACGCAGCAGATCCTGACGTGGACACAGTCGCTGCCGAACCTGGAAACTTTTGTTTATGTGGGAACGGCTAGCATTTGCGGGACAAACCTGACGCACTGCAACATCCTGGAGGACCAGTCGCCCTCAACCAGCGCGGCCCACGTGGTGCGGTATTGCTACACCAAAATGGTTGGCGAGATGAGCGTCACGCACGCCATTCCCCGTGAGAAGTTGCTGGTGGTTCGGCCTTCCATCATCATGGGTGATACGCGCGATTGGACGCCGCGCTCTTACGTTATTCTGTGGGCGCTGGCAGCGGTCAACACCATTCGCCTGATCCCATCAAATCCCCAAGCTCACCTCGACATCATCCCGGTAGATTACACCGCCGAGGCCATTGTGGAACTGCTCTTCGCCAAACGGAACTGGACCACCTATCACATCTCCGCCGGAAAACAATCTTCTTCCACTCTGGAGGCAATCCTCCGCGCGGCCGATGATTCAGCCGACGGCCGGCCTCCCTTCAAGTACGTCCGCCACGAACTGCTCCAGCAGATGAAGAAGTGGCCCAAGAAGCTCCTGCCACAAAGCGAACTGTTGAATCCTGAATACGCCAGATACCTGGATTACTGGAATACTACTTTCAACGGCAATGGGAACTTGCGGATGCTGGTAACCGCCATGGGACCTTACTTCCGGTTTATGGATCTTAACCAGACCTTTGACAACTCGCGTCTGCTTGCAGACACGTCCATCGGCACGCCCCCGCCAGCCCATGAATACGTGAAGAAAACCACGCGGCACCTGAACAAGATTGATCTGACTGCAGGCGCGCTGGATCCGTAGCCCGGATGGTTACCAACGGAGAATGGCCCCATAGGCGGCGCAGATGTTGGCAGAGTGGCTGGCTTCCTGCTGAAAAGGATACTGGGCGGCCTTGCTGTCGTTCACACTGATGCCGAGCCCGGAGCTTTCTTTTTTCAGCCAGTAGCTGTTGCGGGTTTCAAGCGAACGTCGTGCCACGTCCCACCGCCAGGGCACGTCGGTCAACAAGTCTTCCTAGATCAGAAAATTCGGCGTGGAGAGCGCAAAGTGGAGCGCTGTACCGTCAGCCACAGGCCCCAACAAGCTGTGCGGCGCTCGCCGAAAAGACGACGCGGCAATCTCGCGACGTGCTGCAGGTGTTTGCCCGAGTCATTCGCTTAGGAGCGACCGACTTTACGACGGTTGAGGTGCTGTCTGAAAAGAGGAAGATCTCACGGTCAACCAGAAGTGCAGTTGACCGGGGCTACCGGCTTTAAGAGTAAATAGAACACGTCGCGTCGCAGGAAACCATTGGCGTTATGAGGCCGCAAGGTGCCTTCCTCACGATGGAACACGATTTACCATTCAACCTCATTGTGAGAGCACTCTTCTACCTCCGCCTCACTTTCATCGGCCCGGGCTGGACGGTCAAAAGTCCCGTCCTGCCGGAAATGATTTATGTGAAGAGCCAGGGTGATTTAGTCGCAGGTCTATAACTCGGGCTTCCGCAGCACTGCGCCTGTGTCCGCGCTGGTCACAGCAGCGGCGTACCGGGCAAGATATCCGTAATCAATTTTCGGAAGGGGCCGCTTCCATCCGGCTTTGCGCTTTGCCAGTTCCTCTTCTGAAACTAGAACGTTGAGTTGGCGGCCTGGTATATCAATTACTATGATGTCCCCCGGGTGGATAAGTGCGATGGGGCCACCGGCGGCCGCCTCAGGTGATACATGACCGATGGAACCGCCTTTGGTGGCGCCGCTGAACCGTCCGTCCGTGATTAAGGCCACCGAATCGCCTAGCCCGCGTCCGGCAATCGCCGAGGTGGGCGCCAGCATCTCCTGCATTCCCGGTCCGCCCCTGGGGCCTTCGTAGCGAATCACCACCACGTCTCCCGCCTTGACCCTTCCACCAAGAATGCCCTCGTAAGCCTCTTCCTGCGACTCGAAAATCACTGCTGGGCCTTTGAATTGCATCATGGCTGGTGCTACTCCTGCCGCTTTGACAACGGACCCGTTCGGGGCCAGGTTGCCGAAGAGAATCGCCAGGCCTCCCTTATCGGAGTAAGCGCGGTCGAGCGGGCGGATCACCTCCGGGTCCTTGACCTCTGCGTCAGCGATATTTTCACCTAACGTCTTTCCGGTCACCGTAATGCAGCCGAGGTTAAGGGTGCCATGCTTCTTTGAAATCGTCTTGAGAATCGCCGTGACGCCGCCAGCGCGATCGATGTCCTGCATATGATGAACGCCGCTTGGCGCGACTTTGCATACATGCGGCACATGCTCCGCCACTTCGTTCAGGTGCCGCAGATCGACGGGCGCACCGGCTTCCACAGCCACCGCCAGCGCGTGAAGCACCGTGTTGGTCGATCCGCCCATGGCCATGTCCAGTGCGAAGGCGTTATCGAACGCTGCTGCGGTCAGGATATCCCGCGGCCGAATGTTCTTCCTCACCAATTCGATGATTGCGTGACCCGCTGCCTCAAACAAAGCATCTCGCCGCAGGTCCGTTGCCAGGATCGACCCGTTCCCCGGCAGTGCCAGCCCCAGTGCCTCGCACAGGCAATTCATCGAGTTTGCCGTGAACATGCCCGCGCATGAACCGCACGACGGGCAGGCATTTTGTTCGAGGGTCATTAACTGCTCCGCCGAAAGCTTCCCCGCGGAGTATGCTCCCACACCCATAAAAACACTGTTCAGATCGAGCACTTCGCCCGTTTCCGGGTTCGTGCCCGCTTTCATGGGACCGCCGGAAACAAACACAGTTGGGATGTTCACCCGCGCCGCAGCCATCATCATGCCCGGCACGATCTTGTCGCAATTAGGTATGCATACCATGCCGTCAAAACAATGTGCGCGAAGCATCGTCTCTACACAGTCTGCAATCAATTCGCGGCTCGCCAGCGAATACTTCATTCCGGCGTGGCCCATGGCGATGCCGTCGTCCACGCCAATGGTGTTGAATTCAAAGGGTACACCTCCGGCCCTGCGGACTGCCTCGCGCACTTTGCGGCCCACCACGTCCAGATGTGCGTGCCCGGGGATGATCTGGACAAAAGAATTCGCCACGGCGATAAACGGCTTGTCCCAATCCGCCTCGGATTGAATTACCCCTGTCGCCCGCAACAAAGACCGATGCGGCGCCCTAATCGTTCCCTTCTTGATCACGTCTGAATTAGCCATTCCTGTGTTTCCTTTCGATTAGTAAGCGTTGGGGTACAGCGAAATACGATTTACAGGCACTTTCCGCAAAATAAAAGTATGACCGCAGCGGTAGCAGTTGTCCACAGCCCCGTTTTGTATTGTCCGTTGCGGGCTAGGTAACGTTCATGGCGCAGACGATCTTGCTGGGGGTGGTACACGAACTTGCGACGGCGGTTCGAAAGTTGACGCTTTGTTGTGAGCCGCGATGAGACCGGCATCCGCCAAAGGAGCCGCGTGCAACCATCAGTAGGCGGTCCGAATATGGATTAAATGAGTGAATAGGAGTAATTCACATCTATTTCGCGCGTGTGGTATCCTTTTTCCACGTTTTACAGTTCGATGCAAGCAAAGGGAGGACCAGAGTGCCACGACGGATTTGCCAACGTCATCGAGGAGACCAGCCTTGCAGCTGCGCCATGGGCAATCTCTACCGTTTTGTCGAACCCCTCGTCCTGCTGCTTCTCAAGAAGAAAGGCCGGTCTTACGGCTACGACTTGGCGGCCGACTTACAGGAATACGCGCTTACCGATGCGGCAATTGAAAGGGGTGCACTGTACCGGACGCTTCGGCAATTGGAGATTAACCGAAACGTCAAATCCGAGTGGGAGACCGACCAGGGGGGGCCGGCTCGCCGGGTCTATAGGCTCACACGGAGGGGCGAGCAGCACCTGGAAGAGTGGGCGACCGTGTTGGAACACGTTTCGAAGTCCATGGCTCGTTTTGTGAAGCAGACGAGAAAATCCTTGCGCCACGGTGCGAGGGGTGCAAGAGCCTAACTGTGAAGGAGCGGCACAGCTAACACGCCCCACGTCCGTTTACCGAGTAGCTTCGAGTCCGGATTTTTCCCACCCACTGAGCCCATCCTGATACACTTTGACTTTACTGAAGGGATAACCGTGTTGCAGCAGGATTCGTGCCGCAGCCCGACTGAAGGCGCAGACGTCGCCGGATGTTCGCCCACTTTCATATAAAACGATTGTGCGGCCTTTGGGGAGTGTGCTCCATTGGTGTGCCATCTTGCCTGCCGGGATATTTACCGCCCCGGGAATTCGGCCCTGCGCGTACTCCAACGGTGATCGCACGTCAACAAACAACGGTTTGGCCGCTTGCGCAAGAAGTTGTCGTAGTTGAGCGGTGTTAATCAACGCAGGTTGTTGTTCGGCGGCCTCCGCTTCGCTGCATCCCGGCCCGCCAACCGAGAAGGCAGATAGCCCTATGCCCGGAGCCGATCCGAATGAGCCTAACTTAGAGGGGGTAGTTTCGGCGCTGACCTTGGCAAGCGCTGTTTTCCGTGCAACGGCTCCACTTCGGATAGCGCCCTTTGCCTGGTTCGGCGAAGACAATATGGACGCCACAGGGGACGATGGCGCCGAAGGAGCTGAGGATAACTCCATTCTGTGAGCAGCCAGTTCCTGGTCGATGATTCGTGAAAAATCCTGTACATCCAAAGCTCCCACTACTGCGTGATGTCCAATGAAAAAGGTGGGAGTAGCATTCACTCCCAGCGCCTTGCCATCCTTAAGATCTTGCCGAACTCTTGCTGCCACGGCCCCGCTTTCCATACATTGGTCGAATTTGGTCTGGTCCAGACCGATGTCGGCGGCGTCGCGATGCAGTCCTTCTTCGGTCAGGTCGGTTTGCCGGGCATAAATCTCGTCCACGGCTTCCCAAAACCTTCCCTGTTCAGCGGCGCACTCCGATGCCTCGGCCGCACGCAAAGCCAAGGGGTGGATGCGGGTCAAAGGAAACTGCCGGAATACGAAACGAATCTCTTTTGCATACTCCGCACGAAGCTGGCGCATGACCTTTTCTTCCGGTCTGCACACCGGGCACTCGAAATCTCCAAACTCCACCACGGTCACGACGGCGTTCGGATTGCCCGCGGCATGGCTATCAGGCCTGACCAACCTTGTTGCTAACGCTAGAGTGGGAGCCTTTGGCGCGAGAGGCCGTTCGCCGTGCCGGGCAAGTTCGTAGAAGGTCGGGATCCCGATGAGCAATGCGGCCAGTCCCGTGGCGAAGAAACTGCGCATCTGGGCCAGTCGCCCTGGTGCATTGGCTTCCGGCCCAGGTCGCAACACGTCGTAAAAAGACAAACCGCAGAGGACCGCCATGATCACACCAGAGGTCACGCACCACGCACAGTAGGCGTGAATCACGAATCCCTGCAGGTAATCGAGATAGGCGGAGAACACGAGTCCAAACGCGGTGCCACACGCCAAGGCGTAACGTGTCAGGCGGGCGAGCGCGGTGGAGACGAGTGGTTCGGCAACAATGAGAAGGATGATCAGCACGTATCCGGCAACGCCAAATACGGGCATCGGCAAACCTCGCGGGTATGCGTAAGCACTTGCCCGGACTGCGTCACAGCCCCCACCGATGCAGACCATCGGCCGGGACGGTGAGATGTAGGTCCAAAGAAGATAAAGAGCATCAAAAAGCCCGAGTAAAGAGAGGGCCAGGGAGATTGTCTTCCGCATCACCTCACCTACTTTCATGCATCCTTAAGACATCTGAGCGGATTCCTGACTAACAGCGCAAAGCATGAGATATGATCTCTTAGATGTAAAGTACATCTAGTCAGCCATGTATGCTAACTTTTTGCCAAGAAAAATGCAAACGACCTTCCGTAACTACGTTCAGCAATGGGAAGTGCATCCTTGCGCCCACGATATTGGCGACGCGCACAGACCTGTGATGTCCGTCCCAATGTTCCTGCCTGGAAGGAGATCGACTTTGTGCGCTTGCGGACTGGCCGGGGAACTGCATCAAGACCCCAAGATTTAGGCGTTGGCTTTGCAGGGGGGGCAAATAGCACTGACGCTGTAGAAGAACGGCGTGATTCTTACAGCAGTAGCCCGTCTAGCAGTCCCCATCTGGGGTGTCACCTGGAGCTACCGACATGCTTGTCCTTTTCTCTGATGGAGACGCGCGCGGAGGCCTAACGTGCACGCGAGTGGGCAAAACGCCGTGCGCAAGATGAGCAGCGTCCAGACCGACATGCTGATGATGGAGCATACGCCCGTACTGCGCACCTTTGGACTTGGTCGGAACCGGCCGGATCGATCCAGCTTAACCCGGATCGGGGCACACGCCGCAGACCCCTCGGCTTCCTTCCTGCCCCCAGTGCAGGTTCCCTGAGGCAGAGTGAGAGTGCGCTGCGCTTCAGCGTGAGCGGCGACCGCAGGCAAATGCAACGCGTTTGATTCCAGGCTGGAGTGGTGGTGGGCCCAGCAGGACTTGAACCTGCGACCAACGGATTATGAGTCCGCCGCTCTGACCAACTGAGCTATGGGCCCGGATATTGGGTTGCACCAAAAGCGGAGTCTTCGCGCAGACTCGAGTTTTGACGACTGCGCGCTCCCTTGCGGCATTGTGCAAAGTCAGAAGCCCGCTTTCTGCGATCTGCAAAGCTCCGGGGATGCCTTGCAGAGTACTCGGTTAAACAGAAAGCAGATTTCTTGTTGGCCGGCTCATGACAGGCTTTATTCGGCAAACGGCTAATCAAAAGGAACCGGTTACGGCCGCCGTCATGTTAGCTGAATCGATCTACGTGCGTTCAATCCGGCCACGCTTTTCAAGGCAAACGCTCCATTACTAATCTACCCGCTAACGCCTGCTGCAGGCAATGTTACCGGAAATTCAGGATGCCCGCTCTTCAAATGGCTGGGTGAAACCACGCAAATGAATATGCGAAAACTCTACCCGCAAGTGAAGCTGTCGAGCCTATGCCCAGCCATATCAGAATCTGCCTCGATTGGGGCTTCTGCCGCGGTTACTGAAGGCTGTCCAGATAGCTCCTCAACGCCTTGACTTCGTCGGGAGTAAACGTAAATTGCGGCATCCCGCCGGCGGTCATCTTGGGCAAGGGGTGTTTGAATAAGTCTTCCATCTGCTCAGCTGAAAACGTTTTCCCTATCCCAATCAGCTTGGGAGCAATAGGTGTTCCAGAGGCGCCTTCTCCGTGACATGCGTAACAAGCGTGCGATTGGAAAATTCCCTTGCCTTGCGCTACCAGTGGGCTGGGCGGCACTGTGGATCCAGCGTTCTGACCGGTCTGCAAGCTGCCGGCCATCTGTGGTTTAAAAGCCTGCTTCATGTACTGGACTTCCATCTGATGCTGTTGGGCCAACTGGGTCGCAACGTCCTTGTCATGGGAATCCTGATAGTAGCTGTATGCACCCATGCTGACCAGTGCGATGAAGATAACTGAGAACACGCCGACGGCAACAGGGCGTCGCCAGGGTCTTCGTTCCAGCCGACGGTCGATGAAGGGAAGGCCTACGAAGAGAAAGACCACAATGGAAGGAATGACCAGTATCCGGAGAGTTTCAAGCTGGCCATGCCAGATCTTCAGCCACTCGAACAGAGGACGATAATACCATTCCGGACGCGGCAGAAAATGCGTGGCCGCGGGGTTCGCCAACGGCCCAAGCGCAGCTGGGGCGAAATGGGCCGCAAATCCCAAGGCGATAATCAGCAGCAGAGCAAATCCGAGGTCCATGAGCAACTGGCGCGGATAAAAGCTTTCTGTTCGCTGACGAGGGTTGACGGGGCTTTCATCGATCGGCCCCGCAGCCCCGGCCTTGCGAAAAAGATAAATGTGGATCGCCACGAAGAGAAAAATCAGTGCCGGGATGTAAAAGACGTGCATCACGAAGAACCGAGAGAGCGTCAATGTGCCGATCTGAGTTCCGCCCCGCACCAGCCTCTCCACGAAACCGCCGACCAGGGGGAACTCGCTCGCAACGCTTGTGCCCACCGCGGTTGCAAAATACGCTTTTTGGTCCCAGGGAAGCAGGTAGCCGGTGAACGCCATGCCCATGACAAGCGCGAACAAAACCGTACCGGAAATCCACAGCAACTCTCGCCTTCCTTTGTAAGAACCGTAAAGGAAGGTTTGACTTAAATGCATCAATACGATAATGACCATCGCGCTGGCCCCATAGACATGAAGGCTGCGCAGGAACGAACCGGCAGCAACAACCTTGGTGATGTAAGCAACGGTGACGTGAGCGTGGTCTACGGAGGGAACATAATAGAGCGCCAGGAAGATCCCGGTTATGAATTGAGATATAAAGATGAAAAGCAGACCGGACCCAAAAATGTAGGCGTATCGGGCGCCGCCTGGGATAGGTTCATCCAGCGCTTCATGCAACAGTTTGTTCAGGCCTGTGCGCCTGTCAAACCAACGGAATATCCGGCCGGGTTTGCGATTGCGCGGCCCTTGAGGTACGTCTCGTGATGTCGGTTGGGTTGGCATAAGACAATCCTTTTATCCCACTTCCTTTTTGAATGGTAAGAGTGCCTGGTAATACTCGTAACGCACCATCAGTTCTTCGTTCTCCACCTTGGCCGGCAGTGTGTCCATGCCACGTAACGCAGGTCCCTGAATAAGCGAACCGTCGGCAGCAAACTGGCTGCCATGGCAAGGGCACATAAACTTGCCCTCGTCCGGACTCCAGGGGACTTCGCACCCCAGGTGTGGGCACACAGCAGAAAGCACTTCGGTATCGTCAACCGCACCTTTCCGTTTCCCTTTAGTGACATACACCGGCTTTTGTGAGACAGCCTCCCTCCATCCGTCTAGCTGTTCGATCTTGACAATCTGCCTGTCAGGTGCCGAAAGGGATGCGTATTTGCTGTCACTGCCAAGGTTTGACCACGAAACAGAGGTTGTTTTGGCAAAAACAGGGTAGAGTACGTAGCGCACCAGCGGAACGGCGAGCAGTGCTCCCATGGCTGCCGTCCCAATTGCGACCAGCCACAAGAAGAAAGACCTTCGGGTTACGATGGTTCGGTCGCCGGGCTCAGCTTGAGAAGCAGGCCCAGTCGGTTCGATGTTTCTTGTTTCTGAGTTGGTTTCCATCCTTTGACTCCATAATTGCGATCGAAATGAATGCCTGGCTTTTTTGGAAAATTCGGGGCAATGGGTGGTCTGGCCAGATTGTGTGGGGTCAAGCGCTTGGGTCCCGACCCTTAATCATCCAGACTTTCAAAACGATGGGTTACACTGCAGGCCATTGTCCCACGTTAGACGTAGCGGGTGGGACCAATAGTCTTAAGAAGGACCTGCACGACGTCTACAAATCCCCCGCCCTTTCCAGAAATGAATCCAGCGAACCGTCCGATAAACCAGAAGAATTTCAAACGAAAGGGCAACAGCCCCAAAAAGACTAGCAGATTTAAAACAACCCTCACGCCCAGGTCGGACGCTTCCCAAGCAACTGCATAAGAAATGACACTGTGCGATGCGAGCCCGGGTAAACTCTCACCGTAATCACTACAAGCCATTTCAAAACCCTCAGTAGCCTGATGAAACGAGAGCCGTTGGCATGACCATTCCGTCTCCAGGATAAACAGGTGGAAGGTCTTTGTTGAAAACAAAGGGCTTAACCGGCCTGATAGGTACCCCGTCTCCGATTGCTCGGGTTTGATCCCTTAGTTCAACAAGTTCCATGGGGTTTTGAAATGGCTTCTAAAAATCCTTTATGAAACGTTACCTCGCCTGACCATTCACGGTCATCTTAAGGCGTTTCGTAATACCGTTTCTACTTGGGTTCGATTGTCCCGTCGATCTTCCCGCACTGTTAGAGCGTCTTCAGATAATCGATCAAATTGCTCATGTCCTTGGCCGACAGTTTTCCGCCGAACGGCGGCATCGGCATCGGTTTCCCCTGTGCGTTCCCCTTCTCGATTTGCTCCCGGACGTTCGCCACCGTCGCCGGTTTGTGCGAGTAAGGAAGCTCCTTGTTCTTCAACACTCCCTTCAGCCCCGGCCCGATCTTGTTCTTCGTCTGGTTCGCATAGTGGCACATCGTGCAGTTTTCTTCGAACAGCTTCTGGCCCGCTTTCGCTGAAGGCGACAGCACGGTCTTCTCCTTCGCCCAACCGGTCATCGGCACCGCCATCGCCAGCCCCAGCGCCACCACCATCATCCATTTAATGCCGTTCCATGAACTTCCTTTCATCTTGCCTCCTAAGGGTCACGCCCCAACTTCTTTCACATCTTCCGCTCCTGCCGTACACAGCCGCTTCCCAAGTTCTTCCCCGGCCTTCGCCGGCGGGCTCGTCACTTCACTAAATATTCTACCATTTCCGAAGGGTTGGGTGAGCCTTGCCGACGTTGGAGTCAAACGGATAGGGTCGTTGTCTGGTGTACGCGGACGCAAATGCCTCGCCCCCCAACGTCGGGCGCCAGAGTTCGCAACCGAGGCCGAGGCAGACTAACGTGCAACTCGCACTACTCCGTCGTAAACAACGCGAACGGACCCGCGGCGTCGAGAGACGTCGGTTGAGCCACTGCAAAAAGTAAAGATGCTCCTGCGAAATGTCGGGGCGATCGATCACTCACCGGGGCGGGAGCGGCGGGGGCGCTTGTTGGCTTCCAGGACCTTCTTGCGGACGCGGATCGACTGCGGAGTGACCTCGACGTATTCGTCCTCAGCAATAAATTCCATCGCCTGCTCAAGCGAAATCGGTTTGACAGGAACCAGGCGTATGGCCTCATCGGCGGTTGAAGCGCGCATGTTGGTCTGCTTCTTCTCTTTGACGGCGTTCACGTCCATGTCGTCCCACCGCGCATTTTCACCGATGACCATGCCTTCATAGACATTGATCCCGGGTCCCACAAAAAGTTCTCCGCGCTCCTGCAGGTTGTAAAGCGCATATGCCGTCGTGCGTCCCGGTCGGTCAGCAATCAACGACCCGGTAAGGCGGCTCGGTATGTCACCCTGCCAGTCGCTGTAACCATCAAACAGAGTGTTTGCTACCGCCGTTCCCCGCGTATCCCGCAGCATTTCACCTCGCAGCCCAATCAGCCCGCGCGAGGGAATCACAAACTCCAGGCGGACGCGGCCCCCCGTAGTTCCATGTCCCACCATTTTGGTGTTTACGCCCTTGCGGGTACCGACTTTTTGCATCAGAACGCCAACGAATTCCGCGGGGCAGTCGATGATGAGGAGTTCCATCGGTTCCTGCAACTTGCCGTTCACCTCGCGAGTGACAATTTCGGGCTTGCCCACCGCCAGTTCGTAGCCTTCGCGGCGCATCGTCTCAATCAGAATAGCAAGCTGCAGTTCACCGCGTCCGAGGACCTTGAAGGAGTCAGTGTTTCCGCCATCTTCAACGCGCAGCGCCACGTTGGTCAGCAGCTCTTTGTCGAGCCTCTCGCGCACGTGGCGTGAGGTCACGTACGCGCCTTCGCGGCCTGAAAAGGGAGAGGTGTTGACAGTGAAGACCATCGAAATAGTCGGTTCATCCACCGGCACATGGACCAGCGCCCGCGGGGTCTCAGCGCTAGTCACCGTTTCGCCGATCGTAATGCCTTCCACGCCTGCAATGGCAACAATCTCGCCCGTCTCCGCGTGATCTGTGTCAATGCGATTGAGACCCTCGAAACTGTAAAGCTTGGTGATGCGGGTTGTCTCCGTGGTGCCATTCAGTTTGACGATGGCAACTTCATCGCCGCGATTGAGCGCGCCTGAAAAGATGCGCCCGATCGCCAGCCGTCCGTGATAGTCACTGTAGTCAAGGTTGACTACCAGCAGTTGAAGCACGTCCGCCGGATCCCCTCCCGGAGGGGGAATGTGTTTCAGGATGGCTTCAAAAAGCGGCTTCAGATTTTCCGACGGATCATCAAGCGAAGTTTTGGCAACGCCGTCCCGTGCATTCGCATAAAGGATGGGGAATTCAAGCTGCTGCTCGGTGGCATCGAGATCGATGAAGAGATCGTAGATTTCATTGATGACTTCCTGGGGCCGCGCGTCTGAGCGATCGATTTTATTGATGACCACAATGGGAGGCAACCCGGCCTCGAGCGCTTTGCGAAGCACGTAGCGTGTTTGCGGCAACGGCCCCTCACTCGAATCAACCAGCAGCAGCACACCGTCAACAAGCTTCAGGGCGCGCTCGACCTCTCCGCCGAAATCGCTATGGCCCGGCGTGTCCACGATGTTGATTTTAACGTCGCCATAAAAGACGGCGGTGTTCTTGGCCAGGATCGTGATGCCGCGCTCGCGCTCCAGCTCGTTGGAGTCCATCACGCGCTCCACCACTTCCTGATTGGCTTTGAAAATACCGCTCTGCCGGAGCATGCCGTCAACCAGCGTGGTCTTGCCGTGATCAACGTGCGCGATGATGGCGATGTTGCGAATGGATTGCTTCATAGATTTCATATCCGGAAATTGTACACACCTGCATGCCGCAAACCGGGCCCTCCCCGGCAATCAAAGCTGGCCGCTGGATGTGTTGGAGCAGAAAGCTGAAAAGTTTGGTGAAGCAGCGATCTCAGGCCACAGACCGTTCAACTCTCAGACAGGCAATAGCTCGCTTGCAGTCCTCCTCCAAGGGGTGAAACGCTGTTCCAACTCCACTCTACTATGTTAATGCATAAAGGCCCTTCCGGAAAGCCGCGGTGCGACCTGCATGGGCATGGACTGCAACTCCAAGGCACTCTTCACTTGGAAGATTGGCTCTCAGCGGAACTCTCCAGCAGGACTTTCGTGGGCCCGGCCATGGCGATGAGCTGACTGATATCAAAATCCTTATAAAGGTCAAGGCAGAAAAGGTCGGGAGCATCGCCAAATGCGACGGGACATTGCAGGAGGTAGTCCAGACTCTTCATTCCCTGATGGACGGTTACGCTGGAAAATAAACCAGGCTGAATGGCACCGGCAATCAAAGCGGCCATCTGGGTGCGAATGCCTGTAAGTTCAACGTGAATCGGACGCGGGTCAAAGGTTTCCTGCGCCCAGCGGGCCACTGCAACCAGTTGAGCTGATTCCAGACCCAACGGGCGATCGCCCACCGCAGCGACTGCGCTTGCGAAAAGCGAGGGCACGTAAGTGGGCGCACTCAATACCGGCGCGTCGTCACCAGTAAAAAGCAGATTGAGCAGGATGACCTGATCCCCCCGGTCCAGCAGGTATGCCACTTCCTCCATGCGGTTCCAAGTTTCGCTGGCCGCGCCCTTCTTGCCTTTATCGTCCAAAACGATATCAATGGGAGCGCGCTCCGGCGTATCGGTCTCCTTGAACCACACACCCGTAGCACTAAGGCCGTTGCTCAGCTCGAACCGGTAAGAAATGGAAGCTAGGCCGCTGTCGTAGGTATTGGCAATTGCCCAGGCATGCTTCATCGTGACTGGCTTGTAACGCACCACTTGTTTCAGCTTCATACGTTCAGCAGCAGCCCACTCGGCGCGGTTAGAGGGAGGTGGAATAGGCTCTCGCTTAATCCTGGCAGCGAGTTCCCTCGCTAGTCCAAGGATGGTCAGGTTATCCGGCGGCAATCCAACTACAAGCTGCTGATAGGGCTTGATCTGCGAATCGACGGGAATTTCCCTGTCGCTTACTGCCAGATGGAAATACTTGTCAAAGAAGCGGTAGGACTGCTGCCGGTTATCAAGTTTGTAATTGTGATATCCGGGGTCGGTGTTCTGGTGAAATTGAAAATCCCCCTCTGCGCCGTACAACGCAAAGTAGGGCTTCACCTGGTCGTAGATGTAAGGCTTGACCAGCGGAGCACGAAAGCAGCAACTGTCCTCTGCGTTGTTAATCAGCAAGGTGGGCCTGGGCGCCCGCATCGCGGTCAGAAAAACATAGTCCTGCCCCTGAAAAAAGTCGGTGGAGTCCTGCTCGTTGTCCCCCATGTCTCCGATGCGAGCCAACTGGTTGGCAAACGCGCAATAACCCGCCACAGGAATATCTACTTTGACGCGCTTGTCGAGCGAGCCCAGCACAATGCTCTGCCACCCGCCACCGGAGAGCCCGGTCATTCCGATGCGGTTCCTGTCAACATGGGGATTCTGGTAAAGGTAGTCGAGCGCCTTGCGCATGACAAGGTAAAACAAGCCCACTCCGTTTGTGCCCACCAGATCCAGGTGGCCAAGATAGCCGTGGTCATTCTCCGGGCGATAAAGTTCCCCCATGTTGATGTATTCAATGTTGAGGGCCAGCATGCCTCGCAACGCGTAATTGATGCAGCCCTTCTGCTTCCATTCGACCGCCTTGCCCTGGGGTCCGACGTGTCCGTTCACGCTCAATATCGCGGGGACTTTCCCGTGGATTTCATCAGGTTCGTAGAGCAGTGCAGCAGACCAGAAACCAGGCACAACCTCATAACGCAGCTTGAGAATCCGGTATCCTTTGTCCGTGTCAATTGTGCCGACCTGTTCAAATCTGGGTGGCGCATCTACCCAGTCTTTGGGCCAACCGTGAAAGATTACATCGTTCAGCAGATGCTCCCTGATCTGCTCCGCCCGCGCAGTCCACGCCTGCGCACTGACGGGCTTGGGCAGTTGCGGTGCGCGCGCCATCAGGTACTCGCGTAACTGATTGATGACATCTTCGTGGGACTGGATCGGCTTACTAACGATGGCACTGACCTGATCGGTAACTTCCTGCCCGCAGGCCATCGATGCGCAAAAGAGCAGGGTGAATAGAAAGGCGCAAATAGAACGCATATTTATCTCCTGGGTTAAACCCTTGACACTCAAAGCGGAGGGTGATTATATCCGTTTCCGCCTTAGCTGTCAGCACATGTCGGTCGTGTTGAATGCTGGAACCGTGGACCGGTCCCGACGAAAGGACCGTGCCCAGCAGCGACAGAAACCGAGTGGCAGCAAGCGAGAGAAATTCTGGGAGAGCCCAAAGGCACACAGGCGAAGTTGCGGCATGTGATTTCATCCGGCTGATTATACTCATAACTGCGCTGCGGAAAGTTCCATCGCTGCCGGCTATGAGGAGCCTTGGCGGAACTCATTGGAACCGCATACATGTCCGCTCCGGGGCGGACTACTATCCTAGTCGTTATCCTTCCACTCTGGCTACAATTGTGAGGCAAACGGCTGGCAGACACAACCCGCCACCCGGCCCCTCCATACATTTAAGTCTTTATGTATTAGTATCTTGCCAGGATGCCGATGTTTGGTCCCGGCCTCTGGCTGATCTAAAAATTTTGTTTATCGTGACGGTAAATAATGATTCTGCGACAAGGTATTGACTAACAGCTTAAGGCACGTTATGTTGACTCGCTCTCATTCGAGTATAACTATTGTTGCTGGGGTTTGGTGAGACGCAGAAATTTTTGCTATGGAGGCTCGATGAATCCGAAGGAAGTTCTTGAATTTGCCAAGGCCAATAATGTGAAGGTCGTCGACGTTCGTTTTACCGACCTGCCTGGTTTGTGGCATCACATATCTTTCCCGATACATCAACTGGAGGAATCCTCTTTTGAAGAAGGGTTTGGTATGGACGGCTCCAGCATCCGCGGCTGGGCAGCCATTCACGAAAGTGATATGTTGCTGATCCCAGATCCTTCCACGGCCATGCTTGATCCGTTCACCGACGTTCCTACTCTTGTGTTGATCGGTGACACGACAGATCCCGTCACAAAACAACATTACCTGAAGGACCCGCGCCACATTGCGAAGAAAGCTGAGGCGTATCTCGCGTTCACAGGCATCGCGGACACGGCTTACTTCGGGGCCGAAGCTGAGTTCTTTATTTTTGACAACGTTCGATTCGACCAGGCGCAGCAGCACGCCTACTACTATGTTGACGCCGAGGAAGGCCGCTGGAATTCCGGCCGTGAGAAAGACAACCTGGGCTACCGGCCGCGGTACAAGGAAGGATATTTCCCCGTTCCGCCCACAGACCACTATCAGGACCTTCGCTCCGAAATGATGCTGGCCATGGAGAAAGCCGGCCTGACCATTGAGTGTCACCACCACGAAGTGGCCACCGGTGGCCAGAGCGAAATCGACCAGAAGTTCAACTCCATGTTGAAATCAGCCGACGGGATGATGCTCTACAAGTACATCGTTCGCAATGTCGCGCGCCAGTACGGCAAGACCGTTACGTTCATGCCCAAGCCCATCTTCCAGGACAACGGCTCCGGCATGCACACGCACCAGAGCTTGTGGAAAGACGGCAAGCCTCTGTTTGCGGGTGACCTGTACGCCGGTCTCAGCCAGACGGCGCTCTGGTACATCGGTGGTTTGCTGCATCATGCACCGGCTCTCGCCGCGCTGATCGCACCGACCACCAATTCATACAAGCGGCTGGTGCCCGGGTTTGAAGCGCCAGTCAACCTGGCCTACTCACGCAGGAACCGAAGCGCGGCGTGCCGCATCCCAATGTACTCGCCCAGCCCGAAGGCAAAGCGCGTCGAGTTCCGGCCTCCGGATGCCTCCTGCAATCCTTACCTCGCGTTTGCGGCAATGATGATGGCGGGATTGGACGGCATTGAGAACAAGATCGACCCAGGAGAACCGCTCGATAAGGACATCTACGATCTGGGGCCGGAGGAACTGAAAAAAGTGCCCTCGCTGCCTGGCTCGCTCGAAGAATCTCTGAGGGCCCTCGAAAAGGATCACGACTTCCTGCTCAAGGGCGATGTCTTCAGCGAGGACCTGATCGAAACCTGGATCAGCTACAAGATGAAGAACGAAGTCCAGGCCGTCAACACCAGACCCCATCCTTACGAGTTCGCTTTGTACTACGACATTTAGTCGAACCCTCTTAAAAACTGACCGGCGCGGGTTTTGCAAAAAGTCCGCGCCGTTTTTCTTTTTTCCCCTTTTACAAAGACCTGCTTCCCCAAAGGCTCCGGGCCGCTCTATTCCGAACCCTTACGGTTGTAAATCCAGATGTTTCTAGGAATTCCCGAAACAATGGCGCAACTTTTTCTGACGCCGCGTGTTCAAAGGGATGGATGTCAGAAGTAAGCAAGCAGTACTGAACTTCGCCCGGCGGACCGGAACCCGCTTAAGCAGCGAGGGTGAATGACCGCTTCGCGACATCCCTGAAGAACAAGAGCTTATTCACAGGTTGCCAGGGCGTTACTCGGTGCCGGTGTCCAGAGTTCCCAGGCCGGTGGCCTGCGGCAGATGCGACGGTTACGCGGACGGCAAGTTCAAGAGGGCTGGCACGACTGGCACCGAGACAGTCCTTCACCAACCCGAGGAGGATTTTTCATGCAAAAGCACCTTATCGGTTTGACGATTGTAATTGCGGCAACGCTTGCGGTCCTCAGTTGCGGAGGTTCATCCATTACCAGCCAGGAATCAACTCTCACGCCCTCCGGCCAGGTAGCCCTGATGGCAACGGACGCTCCGATTTGCGGCGTGGCCTCATTTGACGTCACCATCACCAGCGCCACGCTGACCCCGCAGGACGGCGGCACGCCAGTTCCCGTGATTGACTCGTCGAACCCCGTCACCGTTGATTTTGCGTCGCTGATAGGCTTTGACACTCTATTGAACATGAGCAGCGTACCGACAGGAACGTATTCTCAAATCACCTTCACATTCATGCCAAACCCCTCGTTGACCGCTTTCGAAGGGACGCCGCCGGTGCCGACGAACATCAGCGCTACGCTGACCCAGACAACCGTGACCGTTAACATCAATCCCGCGCTGCAGGTCAGTTCAACCGGATCGAGTGGCTTGACGCTCGACTTCCGGCTCTTCCAGTCGATCCAGACGGACCCGACCACCGGCCAAATCACGGGCATCATCGATCCGTCCATCAAAGTCACTCCCGCAGTGATTACTTCCGTTGGCACTCTGAGCGAACTCGACGACTTGGATGGGATAATCGAAACGGTCCCAACCAGCAGCAGCAATTCCAACTTTACAGGCAGCTTCACCTTACGCGTCAGGAACAAGCGAACGTTCCAGGTGAATGTCACCACCAACACGAAGTTCGAGGGCGTGTCCGGCCTCAGCGATCTCAGTAAGGGGATGTTTGTCGAAGTGAATGCCAAAATCGACGAGAACGGAAACATTGTCGCCAATGATGTTGAATCTGAAGCCGATGCAGACGCCACAACGGCCGCGCTTATCGGCACCCTTCTCTCCGTCACGACTGACAGCAATGGCGCAGCGACGCAGCTCACCATGTTCGTGCGCGCCGAGCATCCCAACGTGAGCACGACCGTCCCCCTGCGTTCCGTGGTTACCGTGAATGTTTCTCCAGGGACCATGTTCAAGATTGCGACCTTCGGCGCCGACCTCAGCACCCTCCTCTTTAATGCTTCCGCTGTCGCGCGAGGCCAGCATGTTGTGGTCCATGGCCCGTTCACCGGCGGCACCAGTCCCACGATTACGGGCGACATGATTGTTCTTCGTCCTCAACCCGTGCTGGGCAATGCACTTGCCAGTCCGGCACCGGTGATCGGCTCCGACGGCAAGACCGGTGGGTATTATCTGGCGCCCTGCAACCCGCTGTTCCAGAACCAGACGGTCAACGTGGCGACTTTTAGCTCCACGCATTTCAATGGGCTGACGGACTTGAACAGCCTGGACAACACCTCCGTTTACCTGAACCGCGGCTTCCTGCTTTACACCACAACTTCCGGTTCTTTGAACGGCCTCTCCTGGACGACTCCACCGCCGGCTTACGTCTTTCCGGCCTACGTGGTGCGGAAGCTCAATCTGCCCTGAATTCCAAGCCCGTAAAACCACCATCGGACGCCATGACCGGCCGGAATGGAAGTTCCCCCCCCAGGGAGCGAACTTGGGGGAACTTTCCCGGTTTTTGTGCGTAATAATGGATATAGAGACAGGGGGCTCTACTCCGTGGTCAAATTTCTTCTCTGGTGTATCCTGCTGGTCCTTTGCTGGCCGCTGGCGTTGCTGGCGCTGGTGCTCTATCCGATAGTGTGGCTGTTCCTCCTACCATTCCGGATTCTGGGTATCGCTGTAGGTGGCGTTTTCGCGCTGCTGGCTGCCATCATTATGCTTCCTGCGCGCGTGCTCGGTGGCCCTCGTGCGGTGGGTTATCGCTAGCAAGTCACCTCCCAGCCAGCCGGCTGAATTCGTTTCCGCCAGGTGAAGACCCGGGGTGCTGCCTTTCACTCCGGGGCGTATAATGTTCCCTCCTTTCTTTCGCTACTGGATAGGAGAGGCCTGCCCCGCACAAGCATGATGGCCACCTACGACCAGTTCAAAACAGACCTCCCCACGGTGGCCTCGAACGCCCACGAGCTCAACCTCCGGGAGGATGGTGGGCAAATCCGTACGGCCGAGCGCTTGGGCGTGAAGTGCTTCTACGTGGAAGATGAAAGCGATCAGGCCCACGACCAGATTGTGAAAGACCTCCATTACCTCAAGACCGTCCGCATCTGAAGTTTTGAAGCAGCTCGATCAGAAAGCCGGGAAGCTGAACTTGAAATTCGCTCCGTCAACCTCATTGTTCCCCAGTCTGGACTCGCCACTGTCAGGTCACCAAGTGGTTTCGGGTGCCAACAAAAAATAAATGCACCTTTTTCCACCCTGGTTTGCGTATTAGAGAATAGACGGGAGGGTAGTTGAGCAAAGTGGCGGAACAGGCGGTTGAAGAGGCCCTCGGGCGTTGCGCGGTTGGAGACCGGTCGGCCTTCGCAGAAATTGTGCGCGCGCACCAGTCGATGGTTTATAGCGTGGCGCTACACTTTTTGCGGAACCCGTCGATGGCAGAGGACCTGGGGCAGGAGGTTTTCCTCGAGCTTTACCGGAACCTCTCAAGCATCAAGTCCGGCGTGCACCTGCGCCACTGGCTGCGGAAGGTAACCTGCCACCGTTCGATTGACCGCGTGCGCCGCGGGCACGGAGGCGGTATGGTAAGCCTGGATGATGTGCCGGAACCGGCGACGGCTGAGCAGGTGCGCGACCCGCTGATGGAACAAAAATTGTGGCGGCTGGTGTCCAGCCTGCCCGACAAGGCGCGCATGGTGCTGATCCTGCGCTATCAGGAGGAGATGGAACTCCGCGAGATTGCCGAGGCGATGGAAATTCCCATCAACTCGGTGAAGAGTTCGATGGACCGCGCGCTTGGGCTGCTACGCGCCAAGCTGGCCCGCTCAATGGGAGGCGTGAAAGTATGAAGCCGCTCGACGACGAACTTCGGGACCTGATGCGGCACCAGGAACCGCCGGAGGGATTTGCGGAGCGCGTGATGGCGCGAATCGAGGCGGAACCCCGGCGACTGACCCCTCAGCAGCGGGTGTCAACACTCTTCTGGCGGCCGATGCTGCGATGGGTGGCAGTGGCGGCCGTGGTGAGCGTGGTGGCGGTGGGGGGCATCAGCAGATATGAGCGCCAGAAGCGGATGCAAGCCCAGGCAGAGCGGGCAAGCCAGCAGGCGATGCTTGCTCTCCGCATTACAAACGCAGAAATTTATGCAGCACTGGAACGGGCTCAGCACGTGGCCATGCGGGCACTGGAGGTTCGGAGAAATCTGAAACCGGAAATGGAGTGAACTATGAAAACACTGAAAGGTTTTGCAGGGAGACCAAAGTTTGCACGGGCGCTGTTCCCGGCGATGGTGGTGGCGTGCGCGATGACAGTGGGCAGCGCGGCAGCCTGGGCGCAAAATGCGAAGCTGGAATTGAGCCAGCTCGACAAACTGGCGGCCAAGGCCTCGAATGTTACAAATGTGACCCTGGATGGTTCGCTGCTGAAAATGGCGGGACAGCAGATGGAAGAGAAGGCAGCCACGTCCAAGTCAGAGAAAAAGGCCTTTGCAGCCACCCTGGTGAACCGGCTAAAAGGAATTTATGTGAAAAGCTTTGAGTTCGATCGGCCGGGCGAATATTCGAAGGCCGATCTGGACAGCGTGACGAAACAGCTTGAATCGGGTGGGTGGAAATCCATTGTGCACGTGGAAGAAAAGAAGTCGGGCGAAACCACCGGCATCTACATCATGCAGGAGGGCGGAGAAACCGTCGGCATGGCAATCGTGGCGGCCGAGCCCAAGGAACTGACCGTGGTGAACCTGGTGGGACCTATCGACTTCAGCGAGTTGGGCAGCCTGGGAAGCCTGGGCGCGCTCGGGCAGCTTGGCGGCCTAGCGGGAACAGTTGGCAGTAATCCGCAACTGCAACACCGGGGAGAAACAAAACCGAAAGGCAACACTGGTTCCAAGTAGCGTGAAGCCGCGACGCACGCGGCAGGCCGTGGGAACAGATCGAAAGCAAAACCGCAGAGCTTCATCCCCCATTGGCAGGATGAGACTCTATGTTACCCTCCGGAATTAGACCCCACCCACCCGCAAAACAGCGGGACCCATCTTCGCGGTTACAATCCTTCGCGATTCCAAGTAAACTGAAATAAAAGAAGTCTGAACTTAAGAGCTGTCCCGAAAAACGAGATGGGTCCTGAAGAATTTATTGCGGCGCTTCGCAAAGGCAGTCTGGATGCGGCGTATTTCCATCGCGGCACGGAACGATTTCTGCACCAGGAGTGCCGCCAGGCGGTGCGCGCCGCGGTGCCGGAAGAGTCTCGCGCCTGGTGCCTGACGGAAATTGAGTTTGAGGCCGGCACGCTTGAGCACGAGTTGGAGGGTGCGCTGCAGATTCCCATGCTGGGCGGCCGCTGCTACTTCCTGATTACGGACGCGAATGATTTTAAGCACGCGGGCGATGATGACACGAACGCGCTGGCAGCTTATCTGGAAAAGCCTTCGCCTACAGCAACGCTGATCTTTTCAGCCGTTGAGCCCGACCGGCGCCGCAAGTTCATTCAACTGCTGGAAAAGAAGGCAACGGTGGTGGAAATGCGCCCGCTCTCAGTGCGCCGAGCAGCGGCGTGGGCACGGGAGTTTCTGCACGGCGCAGAATTGCAAGTGGAGGCCGGGCTAGCCGAAGATATTGCGGCGAAATTCATGCCAGGCATCTCGTCACGCGATCCCAATCCGCAGGGCGTGAATCTGCTATGGATGCGCACCGAACTCGAAAAGCTGATCACGGCGATGGGCGAAAAGACCCGTCTGGAGCCTTCTGACCTGCAACTGATCGCAACTTTTCAGGAAGAACACGAAATCGGCAAGTTGCTGCGCGCCATCGCCGAGCGGCAGTGCGGCGACGCGCTCGGGTTCCTGCGCGCGCTGGTGGCCAGCAGGGTAGCGGAAACCCTGCTGCTGTGGTGCATCGGCGATCTGTTCCGGCAGGCGTTGAAATCCAGCGGGCAAGCAGGATACGGCGGTGGTTGGGGACGACAGTCAAACCCATTTGCCACGTGGGAAATTGCTCCGGTGGCACGGCGGCGCTACAGCCAACAGGAACTGCTCAAGGCATTGACGCTGGTCCACCAGGCAGACCTTGGAATCAAATCCTGGTGGAAAGATTCCAGCATCCTGCTGGAGTTTCTGATCTGGCAGATTACGGTGGCGCCGGAGAAGTCAGTGAGGGCAAACCTCTGATGCAGGGCTTGCCCTTTAAGGTCGAGTTTATAGAGCGCGGAGAAGAAAACTGGCCCAATCTGGGAAGATTTTAGGAAAGGGCGTTGTACCGCAGGCGCAGCCGGGATTTATACCGGGCTGCAGTGTTGCGATGAAGGATACCCTTCTGGATCATCCGATCCAGCATGGAAAGCGTGGGAACCAGCAGGCTTTCGGCGCGTGCCTTATCGTTAGCGTCCAGCGCCTGGCGAAGCTCACGGATCTGGTGCCGCATGCGCGTACGGTGCGCGCGGTTCCGTTCAGTTTGTTTGCGCGTCTGCGATAGACGCTTCAGAGCGGATTTATGATTTGCCACAGAATCTCCTTTGCAAAGGCAATGAATAAAACAGCTTAGCAGAGGCTCGAAAGACCGTCAACAGCGGGATCGACAGTATGGACCACAGCACAACGGACCAGGCTCCAGAAATCTTGCTATCAAGATACGAAATTGACCGGCGGGTGGGCGAGCTGGCCGCCGAAATCACACGCGATTATCACGGCCACACGCTGCACCTGGTCGGCATCCTGAAAGGCGCATGGGTTTTTATGGCCGACCTCATCCGCCACCTCGACATTGACGTCACCGTCGATTTCCTGGGCATCTCGAGCTACGGTGCCGATACGCAGTCCTCGGGCGAGGTCAAAATTACAAAGGACCTGGATGTCAGCATTAAGGATCGAGACGTGCTGATCATAGAGGACATTCTGGACACCGGCCGTACCCTTCGTTATCTGCAGGGAGTCCTTGCCGCCCACAAGCCGCGCACCGTGCGCGTTGCTACACTGTTGGACAAACGATCGCGCCGCATCGCTCCGGTCACAGCGGACTACGTAGGCTTTGAAATAGCGGATGTTTTTGTCGTTGGTTACGGCCTTGACTTCGATCAGAAATACCGGCAGTTGCCCGACATTCACGTGCTCCAGCATGCGCAACCGCTCCAAGAGCTTGATTCCACACATAAAAAAACTCCATTGTACCGAGGGAGCCAAGGCACGGTATAATAGCGGCCGCCAATCGGACCCATGAGCGAATTTTCTACTCCATTGATGCGCCAGTACAATGGCATTAAGGAGCGCTACCCCAATGCGCTGCTGCTGTTTCGTCTGGGGGATTTTTACGAGCTTTTCTTTGAAGACGCCATCGTCGCCTCCAAGGAATTACAGATCACTTTGACTTCCCGCAACAAGGAAAAAGGGGTCGCAGTGCCGATGTGCGGTGTTCCGTATCACGCCGCTGAAGGTTACATCTCCAAGCTGATCCGCCGCGGTTACCGGGTGGCCATCTGCGACCAGGTGGAAGATCCGCGCAATGCCAAGAAGTTGGTGAGGCGCGAAGTCACTCAGGTGGTAACGCCCGGGACGGCCACCGATTCGCAGGTGCTCGAACCGCGCGACCACAACTACCTTGCTGCCGTAGCCGAGTCGAACGGCGCCATCGGGCTGGCGTTTGCAGACCTCTCGACGGGCGATTTTCGCGTGACGGAGATCTCTGGCGAGGGCCGGCACGAGCAACTGATGGAAGAATTGGCCCGTATGCGCCCCCGGGAACTGTTGCTGGCCACAAACGCTTCCATCCATTCTTCCCCGGAAGCCGAGCCGCCCATCACAGAGACGCACCTGGAAGAGTGGGTCTTCGGCGGCGAATACGGTGAGAGACTTCTGAAGGACCACTTCGGTGTGGTGTCTCTGGCAGGCTATGGACTTGAGGGCCATCCGCTGGCTGCCGGCGCTGCCGGTGCGATTTTTCATTACGTTCGCGAGACGCAGCGGGGTTCGCTTTTCCATTTTGATACGATTCGTTTCTACCAGGAAAACGACTCGCTGGTTCTCGATTCCGCCACGCTGCGGAACCTGGAGTTGATTGAGCCGCTCGCCGGCGGGCCTCGCCACGCAACGCTGCTTGCGGTGCTGGACCAGTGCGTTACATCGATCGGGGCGCGAAAACTGAGAAGCTGGTTGCTGCGGCCTTCCACCGACGCCGCCGAGATCACGGCGCGCCTAGACGCCGTTGAGGAACTTTCCGCCAACGTCATCGCACGGGAAGAAGTGCGGCGCGTTCTGAATGGAATCCAGGACCTGGAGCGCATTCTGGGCAGGGTATCGCTGGAATCCGCAAATGCCCGTGATCTGCTGGCCCTCAAAGCGTCGCTCGAACACCTGCCGCTGGTTCGCAAGTATCTTGAGAGCTTCCACGCCAGGCGTTACCAGGAACTGCACGAGCGCATGGACGAGCTGAAAGACGTCCACGATCTGCTGAAAGCATCGATTCATCCGGAACCGCCCGCGCTGCTGACCGAGGGCAACCTGATCCGGCCGGGCTACCATGCAGAGCTCGACTCCCTGCGCGACATCAGCCACAACAGCAAGCAACTGCTGGCTGGAATCGAAACACGCGAGCGCGAGCGCACCGGCATCAATTCGCTGAAGGTGCGCTTCAACAGCGTTTTCGGTTATTACATCGAGGTCACCAAGGCCAATCTGCACCTGGCGCCGCCCGATTACGAGCGGAAGCAAACGCTGGTGAACGCCGAACGTTTTTCAACGCCCGAACTGAAGGAACTGGAAGCGAAAATCCTGGACGCCGAGGAAAGAAGCCAGGACCTCGAGAGGCAGCTTTTTGGAGAGATCCGAAGATCTGTCGGCGCAGAGGCGCGGCGGATTCGTCAGACGGCCCAGGCACTAGCCGAACTTGACGTGTTGGCCTGCTTCGCGCATTTCGGGGCGGAGAGAAACTACTGTCGGCCTGAATTCTCGGACAACGGCGAGATGGTCATTTTCCAGGGGCGACATCCCGTGATCGAGCACATCGTTACGCGGGAGGAAGCCGGGCATTTTATTCCGAACGACCTCTATTTAAACCCGACCTCCGATATCCTGATCATCGTCACCGGTCCCAACATGGGCGGGAAGTCGACTTATCTGCGCCAGACGGCACTGATCGCGCTGATGTTGCAGATGGGGAGCTTTGTACCTGCCGAGCGCGCCAAGCTTCCAATTTTCGACCGCATCTTCACGCGCATTGGAGCTTCCGACAACCTGGCGCGCGGCCGCTCCACTTTTATGGTGGAGATGACGGAAACGGCCACCATCCTGAACACGGCCACTCCGCGCAGCCTGGTGCTGCTGGACGAAATCGGCCGGGGGACAGCAACCTTCGATGGGCTGGCCATTGCCTGGGCAGTGGTTGAGCACCTGCTGATGCGCACTCGAGCGCGGACGCTTTTCGCTACGCATTACCATGAGCTGACGGAGTTGGAGGACCTGCTGCCGGGCGTCCGCAACTATCACGTTTCCGTCAAGGAATCCGGCTCCAACGTGATCTTCCTTCGCAAGGTGGAACCGGGCAGCGCCGATAAGAGCTATGGGATTGAGGTAGCGCGGTTGGCCGGGCTACCGGCCAACGTCGTGGAAAGAGCCAGAGAAGTGCTGAAGCGCCACGAGCAGAGCGAGCACACCGTCAGCGGAAAACTGGCCGAGAAGAAACAAGAACCCAAAGACGTGCAGTTAATGATCTTTACTCCATTGAACTCCGAAGTGGTTCAGGCGATTGAGAAAGTTGATCTCGACAACCTGAAACCCCTTGAGGCCCTGAATCTGCTTGCCGAACTCAAGAAGCAAATCCAGTCGTAAGGCTTTGCCGTCCGCCGCCCCTCGCCTACTGGTAGGCCTGATGGCGGGAACATCTCTCGATGGCGTAGATGCAGCGCTGGTACGCGTGGCAGGACCGGCGACTGCGCCGCGCGTGCGCCTCCTTGAATTCGTTTCCGCTCCATATCCTACTGTTGTGCGGCACCGCGTTCTTCGCGCTGCGGCCGGGCAGCCGGTTGCGGCAGGAGAAATCAGCCAGCTCAATTTCCTGCTGGGCGAGCTCTTTGCGGACGCGGCCCTTGAGGTTTGCAGCAAGGCTGCGATTGCGCCGACGCGGCTGGCCGGGATCGGCTCGCACGGCCAGACTATTTTCCACCAAGGACTGGCGACGCCAGAGGCGGGACGGAAAATTACCTCAACCCTTCAGATTGCCGAACCGGCCGTAATCGCAGAACGCACCGGCGCGCCGGTGGTGGCCGACTTTCGCACCGCGGACATGGCAGCCGGCGGCCAGGGTGCACCGCTCGTCCCTCTGGTGGATTACCTCCTTCTAAGGGACGCGAGGCATGGCACCGTGGCTCTTAACATCGGCGGCATCGCCAACGTTACGGTAATCCCTGCTGGAGCGCGGCCGGACGACGTTTACGGCTTCGATACGGGGCCCGGCAACATGATCATTGACGGGCTGGTACGCACCTTCACGCACGGACGACGGCATTACGATTCCGAAGGCCGCATGGCTGCGCGAGGTGAAGTCCTCGGCAATCCTCTGGCGCAGATGCTGCGTTTTCCTTTTTTCCGTAAGCAGCCTCCGAAAAGTGCGGGCCGCGAACAGTTCGGCGAGGAATTTGTACAGCGATTCTTTCTGAGCCTGCTTGCCGGAGGGCGCCCGGAGGACCTGCTTCGAACGGCAACCGAACTGACCGCAAGGACCATTGCCGATGCTCTGCGGCGGTTTGTTTTTCCCCGCGCCGGTGTCGGGCGGCTGGTTGCTTCCGGCGGGGGCGCTCATAACACACTGCTGATGAAGCGCATAGGTGAACTGCTGCCGGAGGCTAGTGTCCTGAGATCAGATGAGCTTGGGCTTCCCGTGGATGCCAAGGAAGCCATCGCTTTCGCCATCCTCGCCGATCGAACCCTGCACAACCTGCCCGGCAATCTCCCCACTGTGACCGGTGCACGCAGGGCCGCGGTACTGGGAAACGTCCGGCGTGGGTGAACCGGATTTTCAGGCGCCCGCACAGATCTACACTGCCTGGCTCTAAACGTGAAACCCCAGATGCCACAGGTTAAGGATCAGCAACTCCCGCAGGGAGTAGAGGGCACGGGCAAAGGGTTCCGCCTCGATAGGACTTTCGGGTGAAGGCGAAGTGTACGCCGTGATCCCAAGGGACAAGAACAACTGCTTGATCCGGTAAAGGTGAAAGCCGTCACTGACTGCCACGCAGGTTGATATTCCGCGCGAGTGCAGGATTTGCGCCACAGCCTTCACGGTCTGAAATGTGGTTTTGCTGTGAGTCTCGGCCACGATCTTGCGTTCTGCAACCCCTTGCTGGATCAGGAAGTCCCGCCCTACACCACCCTCGGTGAAATGGCGGTCTCCACCACTGCCGCCGGTCGTAATCACCAGCGGCGCGTAGCCGTGCTCCTCCAGGTAAAAGGTGTGGTCCAGGCGGGCCTTGTAAACCGGGGAAGGCCGGCCGACGTATTCCGCCGCTCCAAACACCACGATGGCCCCTGCCTTACGCGCGTTGTCGCGGACGGCCTGCCTCCGAATGGTTTTGTAGAGAGAAACTTCCATAAGGACGACGCCAGCAAGGGACGCAATCAGGAGCAGGGAAATCCAATGTCGCAGGCGCACGGGATACTCAGGAGAGAAATTCTTTCAATTCAGATTCACTGATGCCGCCGAGACGCAGAATACGGGCATGATCTCCATCCAGCAAGACAACTGTCGAAGGCACGTCGCCAGCCGTCTTCCCTCCATCCAGGATGAGCGGCAAGGAATTGCCGAGCTGCTCTTCCACTTCGTCCGCTGTGGAGCAGGTAGGATGGTCCGAGAGGTTGGCACTCGTTCCCGTCAATGGCCGGTCCACAGCCGCGATCAGCGCCTCGGCTAGCGGATAACGCGGCCACCGAATGCCGACACGGCCGGTATTCGCAGTCAGCTTCAAAGGGATCCGGCGCGAAGCGGGAACCACGATCGTCAAGGGCCCAGGCCAGAACTTCTTGGCCAGTGTAAAGAAAAGCTGGGGCGGATCATCCACCATGTCGGCCGCCTGGTCGATAGAGGAAACCAGCAGTGGAATAGGGCGCTCGGCCGACCGATGCTTGATCCGAAAAATCTCTGTGATCGCCGCCAGGTTGAATGGGTCCGCGCCCAGGCCATAGACCGTATCCGTGGGGAAAGCAAGGACCTTTCCTGAAAGAATCAACCGGGCTGAGTACTCCAGCGCAAAGTCGAAGGGCGGTTTGTGTACTTTTAGAATTTCTGCCATCGAGCACTGCCCGAACCTGCATCGGAGAGTGAATCTGACCGTAACATAAGGCGGGAAAAGGGTCAAGATTACCACGTGGGGTGGCTTCTTTCGGGAACGACGCAAAACCCCCCGAAAACGAAACCGTCAAAAATGCCCTTGACTTCCCCTTCACCTCTGGGTAAGAATCGTGCTAAGCAGAGGAAAAGTAAGCTTCCTTTATTTCATTATGAAATGGGGGTGTTGATCGTTTGGCCGAAGTACGACTTCAGGAGGGAGAGTCTCTAGAAAGCGCCCTCCGCCGCTTCAAGCGAAAGGTGCAACAAGAGGACATCATTAAGGAAATCAAAAAGCATTCTTTTTATCTGAAGCCGGGAGAGAAAAAGCGAGTCAAAGCGGCCTTGGCGCGGAAAAGAGCCCGCAAAAAGGCTAGGCATGACCACGATTGATCCTGATGGTGGATGAGGGGTAGTTTGCTGTCGGGCACGAGACTGGTCTGCCAGGGGGGCAAGTCATGGAATACCGGGATCGGGTCCTCAAGTGCGCCGATTGCGGGGCGGAGTTTGTTTTCACGGCTGGCGAACAACTTTTCTTCGCGGATAAGGGGTTCAAGAACGAGCCAAAGCGCTGTAAGCCTTGTAAGTCCAAGAGAAGTCAGTTGCTGAACGGACAGGGCCATCGGCGCGTGGAGACCAGCACCGTTTGCTCGCAGTGCGGCAAAGAAACAACGGTACCCTTCAAACCAACTCAAGGACGACCCGTCTATTGCAGGGAATGCTTCGAACAACGTCGAGCCGCAGGATCTCCGGCTTGAACCGATCGTAGCTATTCGCTTCCTTTTTTGCCCGAAAGGGATGAGGGTTTGGTGTGCATGGCGCCCGGGGGCAGGCGTGGAACACACAAGCTGGTAGTGTATCCCGATCCCGGCAGCCTCGATTGCTTAACGGGGGGACCCAGAGCGTCAAGACTTGTGCATGCTTTGGGTCTGCCTCCATCAACCTCAACAAATCAACCCACGCTGGTTTAACTGCCTCCAGTTCGCTTAACATAAAAGATCAATGAGTACGTTCCACCTTATCAACTTCGGGTGCAGGGCGAGCCATGCTGACGGCGCTGCCATCAAGCGGCAGTTGTTGGCCAGGGGATTCAGCGAGGCGGAGACAGAGGCCAGCGAAGTGGCCGTGCTGAACACCTGCACCGTCACCGCCGCGGCGGACGCCGAAGCCCGCCAGGTAATTCGGCGCATCCACCGCTCCAACCCGCAATGCAAGATCCTGGTGACCGGCTGCTACGCGCAACGCGCCGCGGACGAAATTGCCGCCCTGCCGGGCGTCACGTGGGTGGTGGGAAACTCCCACAAGCACGCGCTGGTGGATATTCTGACCGGCGGTCCGAGCACCTTTGCAGACAGTGAGGGCTTGCCATTTCCCGACGGAGCCCAAAACGGCGGCGACCCTTCCGCAAACGTGGAAACGGCACCTGAGCAGCCGCTGGTGCTGGTTGGCGAGATCGGAGATACATTCCACTTTGCTCCGGTTTTCGGCGACGACCGTACGCGCCCAACGCTGAAGGTCCAGGACGGCTGCAACGCGCGATGCTCGTTCTGCATTATCCCGCAAGTCCGAGGCGAGAGCCGCAGCATGATCCCTGACAAAGTCATCGAACAGGTCCGCGAACTCGAGCAGAACGGTTATAAGGAAATCGTGCTTTCGGGTATCAACCTGGGCAGTTACGGACGTGACCTCGGTCGCAGCATCAACTTTCTTGGTCTGGTGGAACGAATTCTTTCTGAGACCGGCATTCCCCGGCTCCGGATCAGCTCCATTGAGCCGATGGACGTGGGTCCGAAACTGATTGCACTCGTGGCGACAGAGCCTCGAATAGCCAACCATTTCCATGTCCCGCTGCAAAGCGGCAGCAACCGGATCTTGCGGATGATGAACCGGCGTTATTGGACCACACAGTATGCCGAGCGCATCCTGGCCATCCGCGAGAGGATGTCCAATTGCGGAATCGGAGCGGATGTCATGGCAGGCTTTCCGGGTGAGACGGAGGCAGACCACGCCGAAAGCCTCCGCTTCATCGAATCACTGCCCTTCACCTATCTCCACATCTTTCCATATTCGGCGCGGCCGGGCACGCCCGCGGCGGCAAGCGTTGAGCAGGTTGACGGACGGCGAATCCACGAGCGCGTCCGCGAACTGAAGTCGCTGATCGCGGCCAAGCGCGGTCGGTTCTTGCACGGGCAGATCGGGCAACGCCTGAGCGCCTTGGTGTTACACAAAGTGCAGGACGAGGCCCCCGTTGCTCTCTCCAGCAACTACCTGCAGATCTCGCTTCCGGGCTCAGATATTACTCCGAACACACTGCTTGATGTAGCCATCGGACGCATTCACGGCAGCGGACTGGTTGGCCGTCCAGCCTGAGCGCCCTTTGCCGGCAGGCACCTCGATTGCGCCCGATGGAAACCACTGGCCTTCGCATTGCAACCCCATCCTCAACTTCGATTTTTTGTGGCATACTGTTATATTATGGCAAGAGGTTGGAGTAGTAAGGCAGTAGAAGAACAAATGGATACTACGGAATCAAAGGAAATAGAATCAGACCTTCCTCGGATAACTCCTGAACAACAACAACGTCAACGAGAGCTTGAAAGCCTAGAGCTTTCGCGGGCCCGCGTCCAGCAGGAGCTTGCAGCGGCAACGCATCCGCGTTACCGGACCTCGCTGGAAGCTGCTCTCGGGTATCTTGAGGAGAAAATAGCAGCATTCGAACAGAGTTGTTGCTAGCGTATTCCTGGCGGATTCTCTGATAAGCGCACGCGCTGTTCCAGTGCTGTCTTTTGAGGAGCTTTACACGGCAAAAGGGGCACTGCAGTGCATGGTGTAGATTGCACACTTTTCCATGAGCATTTCTGCACCGTAAGCGCAGGAAACTGCCGGGTACCCTTATCCATTCACGTGCCCACGGTCGGCAAGAGCTCACTTCAAAAAGCAACACAGGTCTGCCGTCACTAACTTGGAGTTTCGGCACTGGAGAGATCGGTCCTGAGGCGGATCTCTGAAGGGGCCGCGCCAGGCAGCTTCAGTGCAGGCTCGCTATCCACAACTTTCAGTAAGGCCTGTGAGACCCTCTCATCGATTTCAGCGTCATGCCGCGGATCAACCGGGTAGCGGATCACAACTTCAACAGAAGTTGACAGGACGTTCAACTGGATTTTCGGTCGTAAGCCGTCGACCGGAGCTGAGTGAACCGTGCGCTTCATTTCACGGTACTGGCTTTCCAGTTCGGTGCCATAGTCTTCCAGGACGCCGGCCACGGCTCCCAGCAATTTCTCTCTGGCCTGAGAAAGATCAATAGCCCGTGGCAGGGTGAGCCGGGCCTCATGCCACATGAAACTTGTTCCGGAAATCTGTTTGAACAGGCCCGAAGAAGGTTGAAAGACGACGGAGTTCGAGAACGCTACCACGCGGCCTGTGGGAGTACCGAACCCGCCACTTCCTAATTCCATCAGGTGAAGCCGGACGAGTCCGATTTCGATAACTTCGCCCGTGACACTGCCAATCTGAACGCGATCGCCGACGCGAATGCCAAATTTGCCGATCAGGAAGAAATAGCCCACCACGGAGAGAATTACACTCTGCAGGGCCACCGCCACGCCGGCGGTGAGCAGGCCGGCAAACGTCATGATGGATGTGAGCTTTCCGGCGAGTGTGAAGGCAAACATCAACGCAATAACAAACCAGAGGACGAACCTTCGGAGGAGCAAGAACTGGTGCCTCTGGCGCGGCTCACGAATGTACCGGTAAACGGCCCGCCGCCAGACTTCCGCTGATAGAAAGACGACGATGAGGATGAGAGCGAGGAAGCCCACCCGCACGCCCAAGTGCCTCCAATCGGCGCTGAGGCGGCCGTCAATCGAGTCGCGCCAGTTTGTTAGATTCCGCTCGTATAGGCTGAGCAATACAGACCGTTTGCTCAAGGGAATGCTGACCGACATAATCTGCTTGAACTGCACGGAGAGATCATCCAACTGCTTGGTCTCCTGGGCGAGTTCAGCCGGCCCGGCACTGTCCGCCTGGGCGGCAAGCTGGTCACTCGTCTGGAACAATTCTCTCAATTGAGCCATCAGCGGGGTTCGGATATCTCTCGCAGTTTTTGAGAGCGCAATCGTCTTCCGGATAAGCGAATCAAGCGTGCGAATGTTGTCGTATTGAGTAACAATATTGGCTGTAATATCCCATAATCCCGAGACCTGAGCCCCGCCGTAGGGCCCGGCTGCATTAGGAGTGGGGTTTGGAGATGAGGCGCCGGTCTGGCGTGTCCCTTGAGGAACTGGAGATGCCGCGGGAGTCGAAGCTGCCAAGGCCTCGATTTGCGATCGAAGACCTGTTGCGCCCAAGCCGGTACTGCTGGTCCCGCTCACGAACTCCACCATACTGCGTACGGCGTCCCGCCGCGCCTTGGCAAGGTCCAACTCAGCCTGTACCTCCTGTACCTGGGAGGCTAGTTCCTGCCGTCTGCGGCCGCTGGCCGTCGCCAGCCTTTGCCTGTCGGAGTCGAGTTCAGCCTGCGTGTCCTGGACCATCTTGTCGAGCTTTGTCTCCATCGCTCGAAGAGCCTGGAATCGCTGTGGAGCGTCACTGGCCTGCTGTGACTGGTTAGACGCCACCTGCTTTGCGAGGGCATTTGCTTCCGCGCGCGCGAAATCGAAGGAAAGGCGGACCACCTGATCGGCAACCTGGCGGTTGTTATGCACCACCACCTGGTCATCGGGCTCGGTGGCTATCTGCTGCTCCACTGACAGCTGGCGGTACCATTTGACGGTCTGATTCAGAAATTGAATTACCTGGGAGGCCGAGATGGCCCCTGGCGAAGCGGGAGACGGGGAGTCTTGAGGAAGTACCCGGACACCACCCGACATCGTTAGAATCACCAACGAGAGCAGCAAAGCGCCTCTTTTGATCCTTTTCATCGATCCTTTAATCATACGTCGCCTGCACCGGTACGAATCCCCGGAGGAACTTCCTCCTGGCATCGAAACCACGATGTGAATCGTTAATTGCCGACTGGATGGCGCCCCATAATGGCGATTGGAGGGCCTGTGAGAAGATGATCAGGAAGACCAGAACAGGCAGTTGTATCGGCATGATGCGCTCCGTGGCGCCTCCTACCTTGAATCCCCACTCCCCTCCGTCAGAAGGCCATTATACGACAACGCTCGACAGTCTTGTTAAATTCAAAAGGGAAGCCGGCAACTGCCGACGCCCAGTTTCGTCCATTTGCATGGCTTGTAGCACATTACAGGGTTGTCACTTGTCAAGCTGCGCCGGTCACCTGGCGAATTCGAGACCACAAAGCGGCCCATGCGACCGGTGCCTAAAGCCAGCCACGGCTTTCCGATTCAACTCCGTAAACGTCGCCGTCTTCGAAGCCATGCGGATTTACGCCGCGGAGTGTCGGCCTGCAAATATTGGAGAAAAGGGCCTCTACCCGCAACTTATTCCTTCACGACTTTGCGTTTGGGATGGCCGTTTCCTGCAACGGTGGTAATGATGCCTGTGTGTGCGTTGATGCGCCGGATCCGATTATGGACCTTATCGGAGATGAAGACGTTTCCGGCGTGATCGAGAGCAATCCCACAAGGATCGATCTGGGCCTTGGTCGCGGGACCGCGGTCACCGCTATATCCCTCAAAGGCCGTCCCGGCAATCACGGAGATCATCCCGGTGCGGGCATCCACCCGGCGAACTGTATAGGCAATGCTCTCGATCAGGTAGACATTGCCGTCAGCGTCTGCGGCTATGTCCAGTAGATCCCCGATGCCGGCGCGAACGGCGGGGCCGCCATCGCCGGATGGAAGCGGCATCCCATTGCCTGCCACGGTGGTAACCTCCTTCGTCCTGAGACTGATGCGCCGGATGCGGTGATTGTGAACGTCGGCGACAAACAGATTTTCGCCTGCGCCGAGCCCGAGCGCGGCAGGCCAGTCAAAACTTGCGTCGAGAGCCGGGCCCCCGTCTCCCGAAAATCCCTTCTTCCGATTTCCGGCAAACGTTACGGCGCTCTCTTCGACTTCGGCGATTTCATAAAACTTGCTGGCCGAGACGAACAGCGATCCATTCCTGAAGGCAACCATCCCCAGTGGGTCAGAAAGGTCCGCATCGTAGGCAGGCACTCCATCTGGAGAAACCGGCTCGCGCCCGGCGGAAAGCGTCTTGATGCGCCCAGTCATGTGGTCGATGACACGAACGAAAGCCCCGTAGGCACCGCTCTGGCCACCCACGTACAGGTTGCCCTGCGGGTCCAGCGCCAGGCTGTAAACATCTTCAAGAGGTACTTCACGCGCGTCCGCGTTCTCCTTGAAGCAACACTTCTTTCCGTTGCCGGCGACTACCTTAACGTCGTTGCGCTTCCAATCGATGCGGAGAATGCGTTTTCCGTAAACCTCGTTGACATAAAGGTTTCCTAGGGCGTCAAAGGCCATCTGGCAAGGACCATTGATGGCGGTGCGTAATGGGTCGCTTGCCCAGACTTCTCCAGCCGGGAATAGAAAGATTGCGAGGAGCAGAAAATAAAGTGCTTTGGTAATGGGCTGCCCAGTCACGATGGCTCCTGTGAGCGAATTCAGGTCGTCGGTGCGACAGGGGCATTATACGCTTCAGTTGCTTCAAAGCCTTTGCCCAAAAGCAAAGAGGCCGCGATTGCTCGCGGCCTCTTTAAAACTGATGGATTGATGTTGCCCTTTGACAACTGAGTTGAGCAGCCACGCCGCTGAGCGGTTCGTTCCCGGCCTAACCTGCTTAGCAGGTTCCGGGAACCGGTTCTCTCTTAGAAAGGAGGTGATCCAGCCACAGGTTCTCCTACAGCTACCTTGTTACGACTTCACCCCAATCATGAGTCATACCTTG